>CAZXQZ010000101.1:0-16542 GCA_964642445.1 uncultured Anaerolineae bacterium | reverse complement strand
ACCGCGCGGCCCCAGGTAGCACCGCGCAGGAGAAAACCCGAAGGGTCTTGTACCGTACCCGGGGCAGCCCGCCAGCTGTCACGCCCCGGGGTACCCGCTGCTGGACGAGCCGCCAGTGCCGCGTGCGGTGCGCACCTGGGCCACATAGGCATCGGTGCGCAGCGCCGCCAGTGGATCGGCCGGCACGTCCATCTCGGTGCGCACCTGCCGCAGCAGCGGCCGCACGTCGGTCTGGAATGCATCTGTTAAAATTTGGTGACTGCCTAAGACATCTCCCGCCTGTTGCGCAGCCGCCAACGCGTCATAGTCCACGATCAACGCCTTGGCCAGGGCCGCCTGGCAGTTGAGAATGCTGAGCAGCATCGCCTCCAGCTTTGGCTCGATGTTATGGCTTTGATCGATCATGTAGGCGACGTTGTGCGCCGCCTCGCCGGCCGCAACCAGCTCGCTGAAAATCACAAACAGGTCCCAGGGATTTGTGCTGCCCACGATCAGGTCATCGTCGGCGTACTGGCGTGCATTGAAGTGAAAGCCGCCCAGACGCCCCTCATCGAGCAGCAGGGCGACGATGTGCGCCACGTTCGTTCCCGGTGCATGGTGCCCCGTGTCGACCAACACCTCGGCCTGCGGTCCCAGCTTGAGGCACAGCGCGTACGACATGCCCCAGTCGGCCAGGTCGGTATGGTAGAACGCAGGTTCGAAGAACTTGTACTCGAGCAGCATGCGGCTGCCCGCCGGTAGATGCCGGTACACCTCACCCATTGCCTCTTGCAAGCGGTGCTTACGCGCCCGGATGCTGTCCTGCCCGGCGTAGTTGGTGCCGTCGGCCAGCCAGACCGAAAGGATCGTACTGCCGGTGGCCCGCATGATGTCGCAGCATTCGATCATGTGCTCGACCGCACGCTGGCGGACGGCCGGCTGGGGATGGCACACGCTGCCCAGCATGTAGATGTCGTCCTGGAACACGTTGGGGTTGATGGCCCCCAGCGCGATTCCCAGGTCGCTCGCATACTGCCGCAGCCCCGGCCAGTCGGTCGTCATGTCCCAGGGAATGTGCAGGGCCACACTGCGTGCGATGCCGGTCAGCCGGTTGATGAAGGCGGCATCGGCAAGCTTCTCGGTGATCGTACGTGCCGCGCCGGCCTGCGCAAAGACCTTGAAGCGGGTACCGCTGTTGCCATAACCCCAGGACGGGGTCTCGATGTGCTGCGCTTTGAGGGCCGCTTTGACACGGTCCAGGTCGATGCCGCGCTGCTGCAGGTCATCGGCCAGGGCCGCATAACCGGCTTGGGTCTCGGGCATGACGTTCTCCTTCCGGCTCAATCGAGATGAAAGACTTCTTCCAGCTCCAGCATCGCCTCGTCGGGGCGGCTGCCGCCCAACGCTTCGAAATAGGGCTGCATGAATTCCTGCCAGCGCAGGTTGGCTTCTTCTTTGTCCATGCCCGCCAGTGCAGTCTGGAAGTCCACCGGGGTCTCGAAGTAACCAAAGAGCAGGCCATCGTCGCGCATAAACAGCGAATAGTTGTGCCAGCCGTTGCGCCGCAGGGCATCGAGCATGTCTGGCCAGACGTGCTCGTGATGCAGTTTGTATTCAGGGATTTTTTCTTGTTTAACCTTGAAGACAAATCCGATACGTTTCATAGGATCTCCATTTCAATTGAGGAGTTCGCACCTGGGGGTGCGAACTCCCCTGGTTTCCCGTAGATCAGAGGAGTTCGCACCCCCAGGTGCAAACCGTACCGGCTGGGAGCGCCGGTGCCTCCATCGCGCTCTATCACTACAATGGGTCGAAGATATGATCCAGATCTTCTGCCGGTACGTCGAACACCGGACCATACGGCGGCAGGGCTTCGGTGGTCATCCACTCCGGCAGGCGGTCGTGGGCGGCGGTGAAACCGGCCCGACGGTTGAACTCACGCTCCAGGCGCAGCGTTTCGCGGCCCAATTCCTGCAGGATACGATCGCCAACCTGCCAGCCGTAGCGAGCATTCAACAAATCGCGGATCGTCAGCGGGCTGGCGGCGAAGCCGAAGCCCGCAAACACACAGGCACCCAGCGTATCGTAGCCCGCCATGTTGATCTGCACGCCGCGCGACAGCGCGGCCTGTCCCTGCGGGTCGCGGTGATCGATTTTGGCGCGGATCGTCAAGCCCGCGGTGTGATCGGCCCCCTGCGGTGATGTGGCGTACGTCACGCCGGTGCCTTTGATGGCGCGTGGGTCGTAGGCCGAGAGCGCCTGCCCCTTGACAGCCGGCACCCGGCGCACGCCCAACACCCGGCCCGCCAGTGCTGCCCCACCGCCTAGGATGCGTCCGAGCGGCGTGTTGCGGCGAATCTCATCGGCCAGCGCCAGGGCCCGTTCGCCGTCTCCAAATGGCATCAGGCCCGCCTCGGCGGCAACCCCCAGCGCGGCGCCCACCTCGATCGAGTCGAGCCCCAGGTCGTTGGCCTGCCAGTTCAGGCGGGCGATCGTGTCCAGGCTGGCGATGCCCAGGTTGGCCCCCAGCAGGCCAATCGTTTCGTATTCGAGCGGTGAGACGATGGCCTGCCCATCGACGCCGCCGAACACGTTGGAACAGCGAATCGTGCAGCCGGCCATGCAGGCGTGTGTGGTCTCACTCTCGCCGCCGCGCTGCAAGAGCAGCTCGCGCAGGTGTTCGCCGCTCAAACTTTCAGCATCGTCGAACTGGCCGGCGGAGAAGTTGCGTGTGGGCAAACCGCCGAAGCCGTTGCACATCATCGTCATGGCGGCTGTACCGTAGTCAGCGTAGATCTGCGTCTGCTGCACGGACATCAAGGCCCGGTTGAATTCCTTCTGCGCGTCACGAAAAGCGGCCGCGTCAACGATCGGCGGCTTCTGACCACGTGCCGCGTCGATGACGATGGCCTTGAGTCCTTTGCTGCCCATCACCGCTCCCAGACCACCACGCGCCGCGATGCGGGACGGTACACGATCCTTGTCCAGGTTCTGGATGCCGGCCGCCGTCAGGCCCCACTCGCCCCCCGGCCCGATGAGCGCCATGGCAGCCTGGTTGCCGTAGCGCGCGACCAGCTGTGACGCTGCGGCGTATACCCCCAGGCCCACCAGGTCGCCCGCTGGCTCGAAACGTGCACCGTCTGCACTCAGGTGCAGCACCCACCAGCCGTGCGGGTCTGGCTGGTCTTCCAGGATCAAGGCTTTGATGCCGAGGTAAGTGAGCTGCAGGCCGGTGCGGCCGCCGGCGTTGCTCTCTTTGATCCCACCCGTCAGCGGGCTCTTGGCCCCGATCGAAATGCGGTCGCAGCTCGAGAGCATGTGCCCGACCAGCAGCCCCGGGGCAAATATCAACTTGTTGCGTGGGCCGAGCGGATCGCACGTGGCATCCACCTCGTCGAGCAGCATGCGCGCCAGGAGGGCGCGTCCCCCCAAACCTTCCCACGTGGTGGGAACAGGTTCACGCGCCAGGGTTTGTGTTCGTGCGTCGATGCGCCAGATTTCCATGCGATCACTCCGCGATTGACAAATCACAGTCTGGCTGGTGTCCTACAGCGGGTGTATCTCAGATTGGGGGCAGACCCTTCGGGTTTTCGTCAACGGCCCGGATACAGCACCGGGAGGCACTGCCATGAAGTACCAGCTATCGGCGATTATGGTAAAAAAACCCGAAGGGTCTTGTGTCGTGCCCCAGACCTGCGATGCACCCTCTCACAGCCAGCGCCTTGACGAGGAGGGCAACGGCGCCCGCAAGGCTGCCGGGCGCCGCTGCCGTGAAATCTTAGAAGTCGAAGTTGGCGATGTTAGCCTTGTCGAACACCGTCGGCGGACCGGTGATGACAACCGCATCCTTGAGGAAGGTGCGCTCACCCAGGTTCGGTACGGTGAAGGTGTTGCCTTCAGCAGCGGTCACCTTGCCGGTCGCCAGGTCGTTGCCCAGGTAACCCGACAGGTAACCCTCGTCGTACGGGCTCCACAGAGCGAACGCTTTGACGATGCCGTTTTCGATGTACTTGCGCATCTGGTTGGGCGTGCCCAGTCCGGTCACTTCCAGGCCCTTGCCTTTGGCATTGCTGCCGCCAGGATACACGCCGGCTGACTCGACGCACTGGCCGGCCGCCGCCACACCGACGGTCGTCGGTGCAATGATGCCGCGCAGGTCAGGGTATTTGGACAGCAGGGCTTCGCACTCGGTCAGGCTCTTCTGCGGGTCGTCGTTGCCGTAGGCCACTTCGACCAGCTTCATCTTGGCGTACTTGGGATCTTTCAGCGCTTCCTTCATGCCTTCGATCCAGAAATTCTGGTCGGGTGCATCGGCGGTCGCACTGAGCACGGCAATTTCGCCTTCGTAGTCAATCAGCGAGCCCATCAGCTCAACCTGGCTGCTGCCGGTGATGTTGAAGTCCATCGGCAGCACGGCGGCATCGCGGTGCGCTTCACTGCCCGGAATGTCGGAGTTGACGATCAGCACGGTGATGCCCTTGGCGCGTGCTTCGTCGAAGACTGCGTTCAAGGCATCGGGGCTGTTGGGTGAGATTGCCAGGACGTTGACCCCGCGCTGGATCTGCTCTCGCACGAATGGGATCTGGGACGTCGCTTCGGCCGTGGCGGGCGCGGTCGTGGTGAACTCGCAGCCGATCTCCTTACACGCCGTCTCGAAGCCCTTGATGATCGAATCGAAATAGGGGTTGCCGGTGTTCTTGGGAATGTAGACGATCTTGGTCGCCCCGGTCGCTGGTGCATCCGGCTCGGTTGCAGCCTGGGTTGGGGCTGCGGTGGGCGCCGCTGTCTGGGTACAGCCAGCCAAGACGACTGACAGCACAAGAACCGCCGTCAGCATCAACATCAATCGATTGCGTCGCATCTCTGATCTCCCTTCCGAAGTTTCGAACGTATGGTTATGTTGTCGCCACGACAATGTGGCGCTCTGTTTGGGGGCGCAACGTGGCCCCACGAACTGCCAAACCTGACTGCCTGCGACCACCTCCTTTTATTTGCGGATTCGCCCCAGAAGATTGCTGACCACCACGGCAACAATCAGCAGCGCACCGATGATCGTTGCCTGGCTCTCAGCCTTGACGTTGGCCACGCCCATGCCGGTGCGCAGCACCACGATGAGAAAGAATGCAATCACCGTTCCCATAATACTGCCACGACCACCGGCGATCGATGTGCCGCCCAAAACGACGGCGGTGATAGCATCCAGCTCCCAGCCGCGGGCATGGTCGTAGCGCGAGACACCCAAACGGGAGACCATGATAATGCCAGCCAGGCCCGCCAGGAACCCGGACAAGGCAAAAATCCAGCGTTTCATACGATCGACAGCGATGCCTGAATAGCGCGCAGCCGTCTCGTTGGTGCCGATAGCGTACACCCAGCGCCCAAAGGTCGTGCGATGCAGCACCAGGCCCAGGATTAGGGCCAGGACCAGAAAGATGACCAGCGGCATCGGGATGTGCGTACCGGGCAGGTAGGCCTGGTCGATCCCGACGAACCAGTCGGGATAACCGACCTTGTCGCGAAACGCCATACGCGGCAGCGATTGATCCCCCAGCAGAATGTTGGCAATCCCCCGGTACAACGCCAGGGTACCCAGCGTCACCGCCAGGGATGGCAGATTGATACGTGTGATCATCCAGCCGTTGAGCCAACCCAATACAATCCCAAACAGCGCCGCCAGGAGGATCGCCAGGAACATCGGCAGGTTCAGCATGAAGAACATGACTCCCAGCAGGCTGCCCACGAGGGCGAGCGTACTGGCCACCGACAGGTCGATGTTGTTGCTGATGATCACGAAGGTTAGCCCCAACGCCATGATGCCGATTTCGATGTAGACCGACGTCTGGTCGAACAGAAAATTGAGATCGAGAAAGTAGGGGGACAGCAGGGCACCGGCCAGGAAGGCCCCAATCAGGAGCAGGAAGGGTGCCACTTCAGGCCGGCGCAGCAGTGCACGCCAGCGGTTGGGCTGGGGGCCAACGGCGGGTGCGGCTGTGGCGGCGGTCGGCAGATTCTGCGATCCATCGTTGGTCATGGTCTTCACTCCCCGGTGGCTGCGCGGCGCAGCTGGGTCTGGATGATGGCATCGGTCGCAACGGCCAGCAGTATGACGAACCCGTACACGGCCAGCTGCCAGGTGGCGGCAATCCCTAACACGGCCAGGGCCACGTTGATGGTGCCCAGAAGCAGGCAGCCCAACAGGACACCCAGCACCGACCCGGAGCCGCCGAAGACATTGGTGCCGCCAATGACCACGGCGGCAATCACGGTCAGCTCAAAACCGACGCCGGTTTGGCCGGGATTGACGAATCCGAAACGTGAAGCGTAGAGGATGCCCGCCAACCCGGCCATGGCACCGGTGATCGTATAGACCACCAGCTTGGTCCAGGCGACCGGAATACCACGCAGGTCGGCGGCATCGGGGTTGCTGCCGAGGGCGTAGACGTTGCGGCCGGCCCGGGTGTAGCGCAGAAACAGGTAGGCCAGGATCGTAACCACGAGCGCGATGATGACCACCCAAGGCACCAGGTCGAGCCCGCCCGGCCCCGACTGCGACCAGCGAATCAGCTCCGATGGCACGTGGTTGGGGTCGATCTGCCGTCCTGCGCTGAGCACGAACGTCAGGCCACGGTACATACTCAGCGTACCGAGCGTTGCGATGATCGGTGGCACCTTGACCCAGGCGACCAGGGCACCGTTGAATGCCCCCAGGACCATGCCGATCAGGATGCCCAGCACGGTCGCCAGGTAGATGTTGAATCCGGGATTGTCGCGGAAGATCATGCCGACCGCAATCCCGGCAAAGCCCAGGGTCGAGCCGATCGAGATATCGATGCCACGCGTGATGATGACCATCATCTCGCCCATGGCGACGACCGTCAACAGGGGCACCCACAGCAGAATGCTGCGCAGGTTGAACAGACTGAGAAACCGCGGCTGGACGGCCGTGACCAGCAGCACGATCGCGATCAGGAACAGGACAATGCCCAGTTCGCGAAACCGGGCCAACCAGGTAATGAGGCCCTGGTTGTTCGATCGCTGGTTGACCGTGGTCGATGTGGTTGCCATGGGCTACACCCTTTCCAATTGGCCGGTGGCCGCGGCCATGATGGTCTCCGCGGTCGCTTCGTGTTTGGCAAAGTGACCGGTGATGCGCCCTTCGCGCATGACGTACACCCGGTTGCTCATGGCCAGAATCTCGGGCAGTTCCGAGGAGATCATCAGAATGGCCATACCCTGGCGCGACAGCTCGCCGATGAGGCGGTGCACTTCGGTCTTGGCGCCGATGTCGATGCCGCGTGTCGGTTCGTCCAGGATCATGATTTGTGGATTGGCCATCAACCACTTGGACAGCACTACCTTCTGCTGGTTCCCACCCGACAGCTCACGCACCGGCTGGCCGACATCACGCAGGACGATCTGCAGCTTGTCGACGTAGGTCTGTGTGGCCGCCCGCTCGGCCCGATTCCGCAGCCAGCCGCGGCGGGCCAGGCGCTGCAGCACGGCCAGCGTGGCATTTTCCGCGACACTCATCGGCATGAGCAGCCCCTGGTGCTGCCGGTCTTCGGGCAGGTAGATCATGCCGTGCGCCATGGCGTCGCGCGGTGCACGCACCTGCACGGCCTTGCCGTCGATGCGGATGCTGCCGTGATCGATGTCGAGCGTGCCAAACAACGCCCGTGCCACGTCGCTGCGTCCCGAGCCAACCAGGCCAGCCAGACCGACGATTTCGCCAGCGCGTACGTCCAGCGTGATATCCTGGAACTTCTTGTGGCGTGACAGACCCGACACCTCCAGCATCGGCCGGCCGGTCTGGTGCTGATCGCCGTGTTCGAACAGAACGCTCAATGGCCGGCCGACCATCAATCGGATGATCTCATCCACCGTTGTGTCGGCCACCTGGCGCTCCCCAACCAGCTCACCGTCGCGCAGCACGGTGATGCGGTCACACAGGGCGAAGATCTCCTCGAAGCGGTGGCTGATGAAAACGACCGCCGTGCCCTGGTCACGCAGCCGGCGTACGATGGTGAACAGCTCATCGACTTCGCTGGGCGTGAGCGCGGCGGTGGGCTCGTCCATCAAGAGGATGCGCGCATTCTGTGAGAGAGCACCGGCCATCTCGACCATCTGCTGCATGGCAATCGACAGGCCGCGTACCCGGGTGTGTGGATCGAGCTGCACGCCCAGCGATTTCAGGATGGTGTCCGCCTGGCGGTACATGGCCGGCCAGTCGATGCGCCGGACAGTGCCGCCGATGATCTGGTGACCGATGAAGATGTTTTCGGCCACGTCGAGGTCGGGAAAAATGAGCGGTTCCTGGTGGATCAGGGCGATGCCGAGCGCGGTGGCGGTGTGCGGGTTGGGAATCACGACCGGTTCGCCCGCCAGCTCGATCACACCTTCACGCGGCTGGTGGATGCCGGCGATGATTTTGGCCAGGGTCGATTTGCCCGCCCCATTCTCACCAACCAGTGCGTGGATCTCGCCCGCCCGTACGTCGAAATCGACACGACGCAGCACGTCTACACCACCAAAGGCCATCGTAATGCCCTTGACCTTGAGGATTGGATGCGGTGTTGTCTCTGTCATAGGCCTGTCACCCCGTCTTACCTCACTTTCTGATGCCACCGTACCGTGTGGTCACACCCACGATGCGGTCAGCACAGCCACCATACCCATCAATAGGCTGCATCGAATGCCAGCAGGTCGAAGAACGGGACCAGGGGTCCGATGTCGCCATCGATGGCCATGGCACGGCACTGCGCACCGTCACGCCCGCGCAGGCGCAGGGGGAGCGCCATCAGGATTACCTGCGGGCTTTGTAGACGTTCGAGACCCCGCAGGCCCTCGACAATCAACACCTGGGCCTGGGCATTCAACAGGGCATGGTGCGTCGGTGTGTACTCCGGAGGATTGGTCGTCGGCAGGTCCATAGCGATGCAGCGCACCCCCTGCTGCACCATCCATTCGCAGGTATCGACGTGCAGCCGCGGCTGGTCGCCAAAGTAATGCGGCTGCGGGAACTGTTTGTCCCAATCGGTCCAGAAGATCAGGCGGCAGCCCGGCCGGATGCGCGTGCCAAACGCCTGTAAGTCTTCGACCGTGATGTAGGACTGCGGCGCCTTGTGACGCAGGTCCAGCACTTCGGCTGGGCCAAAGCCGCGCCGCACGTCGATCTGCTCGATGGTCAGGCCGTCGTCGAAAAAGTGGAACGGTGCGTCGGCATGCGTCCCGAGGTGGGAGCTCATGATGATCTGGGTGATGTTGTAATTCAGGTTGGCAACGGCCAGGTGCGGGAGGATGGCGGTTTTGGGATCCGGCCAGAAGGTCGGTGCCTTGTCGTAGATGTCCAGGGAAAGATCGACCAGACGTAACATGATCATTTCTCCTTCGTGCAGTCACAGCAGCGGTGGATAGTCACCGGCTCACTCGGATCCGGCGAATTTGGCCGTTTTGCCCAGGCCTTCAGGCCCCATGGCACAGTAGCCGGCGTCGATCGCCAGATCGGTGCCGGTGATGAACGAGGCATCATCGCTGAGCAGGAACAGGGTGGGGCCAGCGCACTCGACCGGCTCACCGCAGCGACCCAGCATGTGGTATTCGCCCCACACCGGGTCCCACTTTTCACGGCCACCCCCGTCGATGGCCGCCGCCTTGTAGACCTCGCGCGTCCAGATCCAGCCCGGACTGACGCTGTTGACCCGAATACCGTAGCGTGCCATATCGAGCGCCATGCAGCGGGTCAGCTGCATGACGGCACCTTTGGCGGCATTGTACGTCCAGCGGTTGACCTGGGCGATAAACGCCGAGATACTGGACATGTTGACGATCGCCCCTCCGCCCTGGTCGGCCATCGACTGGCACACGAGCTGGCCCATGGTGGCATACGCGACCGGTCCGGCAAAGAAGATGCGCTCCCAGTCCTCGCGTGTGGCGTCCAGGCCCTTTGCGGTGAAGGAGAACGCGTTGTTGACCAGGTAATTGACCTTTCCCCAGCGCGCCAGGGTCTCATCGACAAGCGTCTGGCAGAAAGCTTCCTGCGACATGTCACCCTTGACGAAAAGCACCTCGAACCCAGCCTCTCCCAGTTCTTTGGCCGTGGTCAGGCCGATGTCGCTGATGCCGCTGAAGGCCACTTTCGCCCCCTCTTTGCACAGCTCTTCGACGATGGCACGGCCAATGCCCGACGATCCCCCGGTGACGATAGCAACCTTACCGGCAAAACGATCGGGGACGAATGTGCGTGTGATCATCACGATCCTCCTCATTCTTATCAAACATCACTGTTCAGGTAAAACGCTGGCGGTCGGACGCTGCCCTGGATACGACCTGCGGCACCAGCGATGCACCTTCGGGAATGACCACGAGATGGGCCGCCGACCCACACGCGGCCCGGGCTGCATCCAGCGCAGCCCCCACATCGGGGTACGGCTCCATACCGCAGCTGCGCACCAGCGCCGCCGGCAGATCGCTGACCAACAGAATCCTGGCGCGTTTCTGGATCGACGCGATCGCAGCCGCCTTGTGGCCCCCAATCACGAACTCCTGCTGGATACGTTGCAGGATTGTTTCGGCGCTGGCACCGACCATCCACTGCTCGAAGGTAGGGTTGCCCAGGCCTTCGCGACATTCGGCCACCCACACGATGATACCACCCGTGCGCACTGCGGCGGCGGCGTTATCCAGGGCTTTTTGCGCCTGGTAGAGATTGATGTCCTTAGGGTACCCACCCGCACTGACCACGACAATGTCCGCGGCCCGCTCGAGCTGCACCGCACTCAGGTGATCGACTGCATGGCAGGCCCAGCGGTGCGCCTGCACCGGGTGCCCCGCCACCGCCAGAACGATCTGGCCCTCATCCATGATGACGTTCAAAATGAAGTCGAGGCCGATGAGTGCGGCCCCCTCTTCGATGTCTTCACGCACCGGGTTGCCCGCCAGGCTGCCGGCACGGGCCCGGGGATCGACCATCATGGCGTGGTTGTGCCGGATGGTGGTGGCCGAGCAGGCACCCGGCACCAGGGCCTTGGCCCCGCCCGAGTAGCCGGCAAAATAGTGGTACTCCACGCTGCCCAGCGCAATGCGCACATCGGCCCGCACCACCGGCTCGCACACCTCGATCGGTGTACCGCGCGTGGTCACGCCCACCGGCACCATGGTCGCGGCTATCGAATCGAGACACGCCAGCTGTCCGTACAGGTCACCCAATAAACGGGCGTGTTCGGCCGGCGTTTGTGGGCGGTGGGTGCCCAGCCCAAACACGACCGTGATGTCGGTGTCAGTGATCCCACCGGCGTGTAACTCCGCCAACAGGGCGGGCAGCAGCTGCGCCGTGGGGCACGGCCGCGTCACATCGCTGGTCACGATCACAACGTTCTGGCCAGGCGAAACCAGCTCGCACAGCCGCGGACTGCCAATCGGTGCCGCCAGGGCCAGCCGAACCGGGTCGATCGCCGTGCGCCGGGCTTCGAGGACGTCAACGCCCCGGTCGGGCAGGTCGACTGCGAGATGAGTCTGGCCGTAGGGCAGGGTCAGGTGCATCGTCAAGCCATCCACAATCCACCGTTGACGCTCAGCGTCTGACCGGTGATGAAGTTGGCCTCGGCCGAGGCCAGGAACAGCACGGCGGCCGCCACGTCGGCTGGTTGGCCCAGGCGCTGCAGCGGGATGGTGCGCACGATGTTGTCCAGGGTTGCCGGATCCCAACCGGCGGTCATCTCCGACTCGGTCGTGCCGGGTGCGACCGCGTTGACCTGGATGTCGGGCGCCAGGAGCCGCGCCAGGGATTTGGTGAGGCCCAGGATGCCGGCTTTGGAAGCCGCGTAGTGCAGCCCCACGGCCAGGCCACCCATCTGTCCGGCACTGGAGGCGATGTTGATGATTTTGCCGGCTTTCTGCTGCTGCATGATGGGTGCCACAGCCTGGGCGCAGAGGAACGGCCCTTTCAGGTTGACGGCCATCACCCTGTCCCATTCGGCTTCATCGATGGCGTCCAGCGGCGTCAGGGGGCAGATGCCGGCGTTGTTGACCAGCACATCGACCCGACCCCAGCGGTGCATGACGGTGTACAGCATGCTGCGAACCACCTGACCCTGGCTGATATCGCCCGCCAGGCCAAACGCCAGGAAGCCGCAGTCCACCAGCGCCGTCGCCGCGGCGTGCGCTTCATGCAAGTGCAAATCGACCAGGGCGACGGCGGTGCCCTGCTCAGCCAGGCGGCGGCTGATTTCGAAGCCAATCCCGCGCGCCGCGCCGGTGACGATCGCTACGCGTATGCTGCCTGATTGTTGTGTGTCAGCCATAGGTACGGACTCTCGATAAACTGCCTGATGCGTCCCAGGAAACGGGCCGCCGGCGCGCCGTCGACCAGCCGGTGGTCGAACGTCAGACTTAGCCCCAACATCGTGCGCACGCTGATGCGGTCATCGCCGGTTACCACCGGTTTACGGATCAGCCGGCCCACGCCCAGGATAGCGACCTGCGGCGGATTGATGATGGGTGTAAAACTGTCGACGCCATAGGCGCCAAGGTTACTCAACGTGAATGTGCCGCCGCTCAGCTCATCGGGCAGGGCCTTGCCCGCCTGGGCGCGCGGTAGAAGCTCGTCCAGCGTGCTCGCCAGGGCGGCCAGGGAGCGCTGTTCGACGTGGCGGACCACGGGGACCAGCAGGCCACGCGCCGTATCGACTGCAATACCCAGGTGAACCGACTGCCAGGCCACGATCTCCCCATCCTCATAGGTGACATTCAGATCGGGGTGTTCGAGCAGGGCGCTGGCGGTGATTTTGGCCAGGATGGCGTTGTAACTGGGCGCGGGCGGTGCGTTCTGCTTCAATGCCTCGCGCAGGCGAACCAGCTCGCTGGCGTCTACCTCGGCGATCAGGGTGACCGGTGCCGTCGTATGCGCACTGGTGGCCATGCGCTCGGCTATCAGGCGGCGCAGACTGCTGAGCGGCCGGCGTGTGAAGGCCGGCTGTGCCGCGGCTGGCTCGACCGGCTGCTGCAGCAGGGCACGCACGGTGGCTTCGACGTCGTCGCGTTCGATGCGCTGGCCAGGGTAGCGCTGCGCCAGGATGTCGAGCCCGATGCCCAACCGTTCGGCGAGCTGGCGTGCAAGGGGAGAAATGGTGATGTGGACCGCACCCGGCACAGCCGGCGCCGGGGCTTTTTCCGTCGCCAGGCGCAGAACATCACGCGCCTTGATGCGCCCGCCTGGACCGGTGCCGGTGGCCTGTGTCCAGTCGAGGTCCAGCTCGCGCGCCAGACGGCGTGCGGCGGGACTGGAGGGCAGGCGAGGGGCCGCATCCGCGGCTGCTGGGGTTGTCACATACGGGTCCCGCACAGCCGGTGCTGCCTCAGCTGCTCGTGCAGCGGCCTGACTCGCAGCTGGCTCGTGTACAGGCGCGGCGGCCGCTGCGGCGGTGGGGTGTGTGGCTGGTAAAGCCTCGTCATCGGCTAACAGATAGGCGATCACCGAGCCTACCGGGATTTCGTGCGGGCCGGCCGGCGTCACGATCTGCAGGATGCCGCTCGCCACGGCCTCCACTTCGATGTTGGTCTTGTCGCTTTCGACCTCGATCAGGCCCTGGCCGGGGTGCACCCATTCACCCGATGCTTTGAGCCAGGCCACGATGCGGCCAGCTTCCATGGCGAGTCCCAACTGCGGCATGACGACTTCGTGTGCCATATGAATCCCGTTAGCTCCGCATGGCCTTGACGATCTCGACGATCCGAGCCGCATTGGGGATCGTCAAATCTTCCAGGGGTGGGGAAAAGGGTACCGGCACGTCGGCGGCGCCCAGGCGCTGCACCGGCGCGTCCAGGTAGTCGAATGCGCCCTGCATGATGCGCGCGGCAATTTCGGCAGTGACCCCAAAACTCTGGTATCCTTCATCGATCACCAGGACGTGCCCGGTTTTGATGGCCGACCGGATCAGAGTATCGTCATCGAGCGGCGACAGCGTGCGCGGGTCGATGACCTCAACGTCGATGCCATCGGCGGCCAGCGCGGCCGCCGCGTCGAGGGCCGGCTGCAGCATGCTGGAGGTACAGATCAAGGTCGCGTCCCGACCCTCCCGGTGAATGCATGCCTGGCCCAGGGGAATGATGTATTCGCCGTCCGGGATGGGCCCCTTCTGGTTGTACATCATCTTGTCCTCCAGGAAGAGGACGGGGTTGTCGTCCCGGATCGCACTCTTGAGCAGACCTTTGGCATCGCCGGGGGTGGCTGGCATCACCACTTTAAGGCCGGGGATGTGGCAGTACCAGGCCTGCAGGCTCTGGCTGTGCTGTGCCGCGGCGCGACGCCCTGCGCCCATCGCCGTACGGATGACCATGGGCACCGTGCACTGGCCGGCGGTCATGTAGCGCAGTTTGGCCGCCTGGTTGACGATTTGGTCAGAAGCCAGGGTTGTGAAGTCAACGAACATGATCTCGACGACGGGTCGTAGGCCGGTGAGGGCGGCGCCCAGGGCCACACCGGTGATGCCGGCTTCGGAGATGGGTGTGTCGAGCACGCGCGTCGGGCCAAAGGCTGACTGCAGGCCGTTGGTAATTTTGAACACACCGCCGGCCAGGCCAACGTCTTCACCCAGGATGATCACCCGGGGGTCACGCGCCATCTCTTCGTGCAGGGCTTCGTTGAGTGCTTCGCGAAAGGTGCCGAGACGCTCAGGCATAGACATGCGTGTAGACCTCGTTCGAATCGGGGTAGGGGGCGTGTTTGGCGAATTCGACCGCTTCATCGATGGCTTGCTGCACTGCGGTATCGATGGCGTCGAGCGTGGCAGCATCGGTCACGGCATGGCCGAGCAGGTAACGGCGCAGGCGCTGGATGGGGCATCTTTCCATCCAGAATTCGATTTCTTTTTGCGTCCGGTAGCCGTAGGTATCGCCCTGGTCGCCCATGTGATGTCCACGCCAGCGGTAGGTTGTGCACTCCAGGAAACTGGGGCCGGCGCCGCCGCGTGCCCTGGCCGTGGCCCACGCCGCCCCTTCGTAGACGGCCAGCACGTCGTTGCCGTCGACCGTGCGCGCCGGGATGCTCATCGCCTCGGCGCGGGCGACGGCGCTGCCGGCGGTCGAACGTTCGGCCGACGTATACTCGCCGTAGTTGTTATTCTCCATCACATAGACCACCGGCAGGTTCCAGAGCGCTGCCATGTTGGCCACTTCATAGAAGAGTCCTTCGTTGAGGGCGCCGTCGCCAAAGAACACGACCGAGATCCGGTCCTCTCCCTGGATTTTGGCCGACAACGCGGCGCCCGTGGCGATACCCATGCCGCCGCCGACGATGCCATTGGCGCCCAGGATGCCCAGGCTGAAGTCGGCAATATGCATGCTGCCGCCTTTGCCGCCGTTGTAGCCGCCCGCCTTACCGAGCAGCTCGGCGAACATGCGCCGCGGGCTGCCGCCTTTGGCCAGCAGGTGGCCGTGCCCGCGGTGGGTACTCGTCACGTTGTCGGTGGGTCCCAGGTTGTGGCACACACCGACCGCAATGGCTTCCATGCCGGTGTAGAGGTGGGCCAGTCCGGGCATGATGCCGCGGCTGTACACGTCGTAGACGGTCTCTTCGAAGCGACGAATTGTGACCATGGTGCGGTACATCGCCAACAGCGTGTCTCGCGGCAGGGTGGCAGCGGTCATCGGGCTGGGTTCCATCATCGTTACGCTTAGACTCATAACATCCTCATCATACCCCGGTGCTCTGTCAGATGAAATGGTAGACCATTTTCGCCTTGCGAGGGGCCAGAGGGTAATAGAATCTGGCTGACCCCCGTCCTGAACGATCAAACGACGGCCAAAGCCAGCGCGTCGACCTGGTCGGGGGAGTTATCGGTCTGGTAACGGTGCGTGGCCTGGCGTACCTGGTCCATGTGTTCCGCCATCGCCCGGCGGGCCTCGTCAGGATCGTGCGCCGCAATGGCCGCGTAGACCTCGCGGTGGCAGGCCCAGGCGCGCTCCAATTCGCCCTCCACCTGAAAAGTGCGCCGCCGGCTTTCGCGCAGCAGATCGGTGATCGACGACATCAGGATCAGCAGTACGGTGTTGTCGGTTGCCTGGGCAATGGCGAGATGAAAGCTGGTGTCGTACTCGACGTGCTGTTCGACGCTGTCGGGCACGGGATGAGTGATGCAGGCGGTCATTGCCTGGAGCTGTTCGGGCGTGGCACGTTCGGCTGCCAGGGCCGCCATCTCCGGTTCGAGGATGCGCCGGACCTCGTTCAATTGGTCGAAGGCCAGCTCGCCGTTTTGCAGCATGAACAGGCCGGCGTCGAGCACATTCCACTGCGCACGCGGATTGACGGTCGAGCCCCGGCCCTGTTCCACGGTCAGGATCCCTTTGGCCGCCAGGTTCATCAAGGCCTCGCGCACGGCCACGCGGCTGGCCTGGAACATCTCCGCCAGGTCGCGTTCGGGCGGCAGGCGGTCACCTTCACGATAATAATCGGACGTGATGGCGGCCAGCAGCTGCCGGCTGATCTGTTCGCTCAACTTTTCGCGCCGCAGCGCCTGGAAGGCGGGCTCCCGTGTTGGCATTCGATCGCCTCCTAAAGGCTTGTAAAAG
>CAZXQZ010000100.1:0-16543 GCA_964642445.1 uncultured Anaerolineae bacterium | reverse complement strand
CGTTGCCCGGGCCAAACAAAACACCGCAGCCCAAACACGACTCACAACGAACCGTGCCAGCTGCGGTGATCGATGCCAGTGATGACCCACCATCAATAACCTGGGCGAAAACCAGGATCCGTTTCTTGGGAGAGAAACGACAACTGGCGCAACTTTACCACATGCGCATAAGGCGGGCTATGCGGAAAATCATATTGATCGCCTGGATCACCCGCCGCCGCAGCCTGGTTCACGGCGGTCCGCGCCGCAACCATCCGGGGCCGGACGGGATGGCATCTAACGAACCGACCTGGCCGTGGTGACCCAACTCGATACCGGCGACGTCATTCTGGCCTCGTTTTCTTGCACAGGAGGCCGTTTGCTGTTATCATCAAGTCACGAACTTACCCCGTAGCCCAAACCCGGAAACACACCAGCTGCCCCTCTGTGGTGCTGCATCCGGTGCACGCCGCTGCAAAGGAGGAGATGCATGGATCCAACCATCCTTTCTCGCCTGCAGTTTGCCCTCACGGCGAGTTTTCATTTCATCTACCCGCCGCTGTCGATGGGCATCGGCCTGTTCCTGGTCATCATCGGCCTTATCTACCTGCGCACGCGTGACCCCAAGTGGCGTCAGCTGTCGTTCTTCTGGATCAAGATCTACGGCCTGGTGTTCGCCATCGGTGTCGCCACCGGTATCGTGCTCGAATTCGAGTTCGGTACCAACTGGGCCGACTACTCGCGCTTCGTGGGCAACATCTTCGGCAGTCTGCTGGCCGCCGAGGGAGTCTTTGCCTTCTTCCTCGAAGGCGGCTTCCTGGGTCTGATGCTCTTTGGCGGTAACCGCCTTGGCCCAAAGCTGTGGGTCCTGGCCACCTTCCTGGTCGCCTTTGGCGCACACTTCAGCGCCCTGTGGATCATCATGGCCAACTCGTGGATGCAAACCCCGGCCGGCTATTCGATCCAACAGACCGCAATCGGCCAACAAGCCTTCATGACCAGTTTTGCCGAGGTGGTGTTCACCCCATCCTTCTTACCCCGTATCCTGCACACCTGGGCCGCTTCCTGGATGACCGGGGCCGCCCTGATGCTCAGCGTCAGTGCCTGGTATCTGCTCAAAAACCGCTTCGTGGTACAGTCGCAGGCCTTGATCAAAGTGGTGCTGCCCTTCTTCGTCGTCTTCAGTATCCTGCAGGTCGTTCTCCTGGGCGCCGAGCAGGCGGTGTCCGTCACCGAACACCAGCCCAGCAAACTGGCGGCCATGGAGGGGGTGTGGCAGGACCAGTCGTGCGCCCCCATGTATCTCGTGGGCTGGGTCGACGTGCCCAATCAAACTACCTACGGCATCAAAATCCCCTGCCTGTTGAGTTTCCTGGCCTATGGCGATTTCAACGCCACCGTGCAGGGCCTGACCTCCTTTCCACCCGAAACCTGGCCGCCCGTGAACCTGACGTTCCAGGTCTATCACTTCATGATCCTGCTGGGCGGGTCGTTCATCGGTATTGGACTGCTGGCCGCCCTGATGTACTTCTGGCGGCAACGCCTGTGGCACAGCCGGCTGGTGCTGTGGCTCCTGGTGCTGACCGTCTTCCTGGCCGAGTTCGCCACCCTGGCTGGCTGGTGGACCGCCGAGTTTGGCCGCCAGCCCTGGATCGTCTGGCAGCTCCTGACGACGGCGGATGCGGTCTCGCCCAACCTGGCGGGTTACCAGGTATTCCTCTCGATCGGGATGTTCGTCGTATTGTATACGATTCTGTTCATCCTGTTCCTCTACCTGCTCAACGAAAAGATCCAACACGGGCCTGAATCGTTGGCCGACCTCGAAGAAGTGCCGGTGACCTCCCTGCCCGACACGTTCCGCGAGATCTTCCGCCGCCGCCCGTCGCGCGCGTGATGAGGTGATGTCATGTGGCTCAATGTCGTCTGGTACATTCTGTTCGTCGTTATCATTGCCGGTTACCTCATCATGGATGGCTTCGACCTGGGCGTTGGCATTCTGCACCTGTTCCTGGCCAAAAACGATCAAGAACGGCGCATCATGCTCAATAGTATCGGCCCTGTTTGGGACGGTAACGAGGTCTGGCTGGTGCTGGGTGGCGGTGTGCTGTTTGCCGCCTTTCCGCTGGTGTACGCCTCCCTCTTTTCCGGCTTCTATGCGGCCATGATGCTCGTGCTGCTCGTGCTCATCCTGCGCACGGTGGCCATCGAGTTCCGCAGCAAACGCCCCTCGGCCCGCTGGCGCCGCACGTGGGACGTCGTCTTTGCCGGGTCTTCGCTGGGGATCGCCCTGCTGCTCGGCGTCGCTTTTGGCAACATCATGCGCGGCGTGCTCCTCGACGCCGCCGGCAACATCGGCGGCACCCTGCTCGACCTCTTGAACCCCTACGCGCTGCTGGTCGGTATCACGACGGTGTTCATGCTGGCCACCCACGGCGCCATCTACCTGAGCATGAAGGCCGACGATGCCCTGCTGCAGCGGGTCAAACGCGCCCTGCCGCGCCTGATGATCGTCTTTTTTGTGCTGAACACCCTGGTCGTGGCGCTGACCGTGCTGCTCCACGAGCGCATCGGCGACCGCTACCTGCAGCAGCCCTGGCTGGTGATCTTCCCAGCCCTGGCCCTCCTGGCCGTGCTCGTGGCCTGGCTGATGGTGGGCCGGGGGCGGTACTTCCTGGCCTTCATCCTGTCGGCAGCCATGATCGCCGGCCTGCTCTTTTCGGCGGCAATCGGCCTGTACCCCAATCTCTTGATCTCGACACTCGACCCGGCCTATAACCTGACGATCTACAATGCCGCTTCGGCCCCCAATACCCTCACCGTCATGCTCATCATCGCCCTGATCGGCATGCCGTTCGTGCTGCTGTACACTGCCGGTGTCTACTATATCTTCCGTGGCCGCGTCCAGCTGGGGCCGGGTAGTTATTGAACCGTTGAGCATAACCATCGATTTCGCTCGATCAACGGCTACTGTCGTAGCAAGTGACCCACAAGATACAGGAAGCAACGTTCGGTGCCTGCTTTTTTGCTTGCGACCAAATTGAACGTCCCGCAGCTGCGGCACGATATCGTGCCGCGTCCGCATATGGCACAGGTGCTGAACACCCATCTGCTCCAGGGCGATGGATTTGCCCGACAGCTGACGCTGGTGTCGGCGTCAGCCGGGTTTGGCAAGACGACGCTGGTCGCCGAGTGGCTGCACCGGGTACCGCAGCCCGTCACGTGGCTGACGCTCGACGCGCACGACAATGACCCCGCGCGTTTCCTGGCGTACGTCATAGCCGCACTGCAGCGGGTGGATGCCCGCATCGGACAGACAGCCCAGACTCTGCTGACCTCTCCCCAACCGCCCGCGACCGACATTGTGCTCAGCGCGCTGCTCAACGATATCGAGCACACCACGCAGCCCTTCTTCCTGGTTCTGGATGATTACCACAAGATCACAAATCGTGTGATTCATGAGCAGGTGAGCTTCATCCTCGACCACCCGCCGCACCCGCTGCACCTGGTGATCGTCACCCGCGCAGACCCTCTGCTGCCGATCTCACGCCTGCGTGCGCGTCACCAGGTGGTTGAGCTGCGGCAGAAAGACCTGCGCTTCCATACTGCGGAAGTCGCCGAATTCTTCCGCCGCACCGCCCGCCTGGACCTGCCGCCCGCCGTAGTGACACTCCTGGAAGACCGCACAGAGGGTTGGGTTACCGGCCTGCAGCTCGTCGCTCTCTCGCTGCATGAGCACGACGACGTGCAGGAATTTGTGCAGTCCATTGCCGGCAGCAACCGCTACATCCTCGATTTTCTCTTCGATGAAGTATTGAGCCGGCAGCCAGCCGCGGTGCAGGACTTTCTTCTGCGCACCTCGATCCTGGACCGCATGTGCGGCCCGCTCTGTGACGCAGTAACAGAACGCACGGATAGTGCCAATCTGCTGCCATTCCTCGAACAGGGCAACCTGTTCGTCGTGCCTCTCGACGCAACACGTACCTGGTTTCGTTATCATCACCTCTTTGCTGAGCTGCTGCGTCACCGCCTGCGCCTGATCGGCGATCCGACCATCGCCGAGCTGCACGCGCGCGCCAGCCAGTGGTACGAAGCGGCAAATCAGCCGTTCGATGCCCTGCAGCATGCGCTGGCGGGTGAGGTCTGGCCACGCGCCACTGCGCTCATCGCACAGCTGGCAACCCGGATGCTGCAGCAGGGACAGGTGACCACCTTACTCGGCTGGCTGCAAGCCCTGCCACGCACCATCGTGCAAACGCACCCGGCGCTCTGTTTCGCCGCAGCCTGGACGCTCCTGCTCACGGGCCAACTCGATCAAGCTGAAAAGAACCTGGTGTGTGCGGAGAGCCTGGCAGCAGATGACCGGCCGGCGCGGGGTGACCTGCTGGTTGCGCGGGCCTACCTGGCGCGGGCACGCGGGGCGCACGAGCAGGCAATCGCCTATGCCCAGGAAGCCCTGCAATGCCTGCCCGCATCCGATGCGATGGCACGCGGCATGGTTGCTTTGAGCCTGGGCCTGGCCTACATTGCCCGCGGTCAGCTGGCCGAAGCCAGGCAGGCCCTGAACGACGCGTATGCCACTGCCCAGGCAGCGCACAACGACTACGCTGCCCTGACGGCCCTTGGCCTGCTCGGCAGCATGCAGTTTGCCTGCGGTCATCTGCATCGGGCAGCGGACCTGTGCCACCAGGTACTGGGCAGCGGTGGGCAGCTGCCACCCACCGCCATGGCGCATTCGGTCATGGGCGCCTTGTTCTACGAATGGAACAAACTGGGCGCGGCCGCAGACCATCTGGCGCGCGGCAGCGAGCTGTGCCAGCTCAGCGGTAACACCGACGTCATGATCGACTGCCTGGTCTCGCTGGCGCGCGTGCGGCTGGCACAGGGTGAGCGCGTGGCCGCACGTGCGGCGCTGACGCGCGCCCAGGACCTGGTGGAGCACAAAGGCGTGGCACCCATGTCCCCCGGCAAAGTGGCGGCTGGTTGGGCGATGCTGGCACTGGCTGACGGTGACATGCCAGCTGCCGAATTCTGGGCCCAGCAGGTCACATACTCGCCGGGCCTCTCCCTGGTGCATGCCCGTGTTCAGCTCACGCCCGTCTATCTGCTTCTGGCGCAGGGTCGCCAAACGCAAGCGGCGGCCGCCCTGCAGCCACTGTGGGAATCGTTCAGCCAGACCGGGTTGACCTTCGCCCTGATCGACGTGCGTGTGCTGCAGGCATTGTCAGCGCCCAATCCTTCGAACGCCAGCCTGTTTCTGCAAGAGGCCCTGGCGATGGCCGAGCCAGAAGGTTATGTGCGAACCTTCGTGGACAAAGGTCCGTCACTGGTAGAGCTGCTGCGCACCGTGCGCCGGCAGAACCCGTCCTCGACTTATGTCAATCATCTATTAGCCACGTGTGCAGGTGACCACCACAAGGCCCCACATGCGCCGGGCGATGCGGCCCCCGCCGCCGTCCGGCGTGGCGCCGGTGATCTCAGCGAGCCGCTGACCGATCGTGAACATGAGATTCTGCACCTGCTGGCCGCTGGCCTGAACAACGAACAGATCGCCGGCCGGCTGTTCATCACCGTTGGCACGGTCAAGACCCATCTCCACCGCATCTACAGCAAACTCGACGCCCAAAGCCGCACCCAGGCCGTGGCCCGCGCCCGCACCCTGGGTTTGCTTTGATCCCTGTCCCCATTCGTTCAGCGCACATTGACACCCCATGCAACACCTGTTATGATGAAAACAGTCTCACAACACCATAGAACGACGTAGCACAAAAACGATGTAGAATGGAGACTGACCATGGGTCACCTCGCCAACCCTGATCGCACCTACCGCCTGCTGCAGCAGCGGCTCGACCGCAACGTCACCGGTGCACCCGATTCGCCGGCGCTGATGCAGATTCTGCACCTGCTCTTTGCGCCCGATGAAGCCGACATCGCCCGCCAGATGCCGACGCAGTTTGTCTCGCTCAACAAGCTTGCGCGCCGCCTGAACATGCCAGCCGCCGAGCTGGACGACAAACTCAGCGCCATGGCCGAACGCGGCCTGGTGCTGGACATCGAGCGTGACGGTAAACGCTATTTCACGCTCTCGCCGGTCGTCATCGGCTTTTTCGAGTACACGTTCATGCGCACGCGTGACAACCTGCCGATGGCCGAACTGGCACGGCTCTTCGAAGAGTACATGTTCCAGGACGACCGCTTCGCCCGGGCCGTCTTCGCCAGTCCAACCCAAATCGGCCGCTCGCTGGTGCGTGAGGAAGCCCTATCGGATGGCGACTCGGTCGAAATCCTGGACTGGGAACGGGCCAGTCACATCGTCGAATCGGCCACGCGCATCGGCGTTTCGCTGTGCGCGTGCCGGCATCACCATACCCACCTGGAGAATGCGTGTGACCGTCCCCTGCGCACGTGCATGAGCTTCAATTACGGCGCCGATGCTATGATTCGCAACGGTCTCGCCGACCCAATTTCTACCGACGAAGCCATCAACCTGCTCGGTGAGTGCAAAGCCGCCGGCCTGGCCCAAACCGCCGACAACGTGCAGCACAACGTCAGTTACATCTGCAACTGCTGCGGCTGCTGCTGCGGCATGATGAACGCAATTCGTACGTTCGACATCCGCAATGCGATCGTAACCTCCAACTGGATCAGCGACATCGACCTGGCGCACTGCAACGGCTGTGGCCGCTGCGTCAAAGCCTGCCCGGTCGAAGCCATCGACATCGTCATCGGCGAGCCGGTCGGGCGCAAACACCCGCGCTGGGCCGTGCGCGATGCCGATCTCTGCCTGGGCTGCGGCGTGTGCGAGACGGTGTGCAAACACGACGCCATGCACATGATCCCGCGCGAACAGCGCGTCTACACCCCCGAAACCACGTTCGATCGCATGGTTGCCATGGCCATCGAACGTGGCAAATTGGGTGATCTGATTCTCGACAACACCGAGGGCATGGGCTTCGCCGCGTTGGGACGGGTGCTGCAGGTGCTGGAAAAGCTGCCACCGGTCAAGGCGGCACTGGCGGTCAAGCCGCTGAAGTCGATGTTCCTCAATGCCGCCGTGGGTGGCGTCAAAACCACGGCGGGCGCGTCGAAACAGATCGCGGGCTGAGGGGATTGAATCGATGTTCCAGGGTGACCGCGTGCGTCTGCGCGCCATCGAACGTGACGACCTGCCGCGCCTGTGGGCGTTCAACAACGACGTCGAAGTCGAGCTGGCGGGCGGGGGTGATCCGCCTATGCCGCAGTCACTGGCCCGCCTGGAGGCGGAGTTCGACCAGGACGCGGCCAAGGGCGGGCGTGACGGGACGCAGTACGCCATCGAAGTGGACGGCCAGTTCATTGGGCAGTGTGCGCTGTTCAACTTCAACGGCCCGGCGCGCACGGCTGAGCTGGGCATCACCATCGGCGACAAGGCCTGTTGGGGCCAGGGTTATGGACGGGAGGCGGTGCACCTGTTGTTGAAGGTTGCGTTCGCGTATCACAACTTTCGTAAGGTGTGGCTGCACGTGCATGCCAGTAACCTGCGGGCGATCGGTGCCTACCGGGCCTGCGGCTTCGTCGAAGAGGGCCGGCTGCGTGCCCATGTGTGGAGCGACGGCCGCTACGATGACTTGCTGGTCATGAGCGTGTTTCGCGAGGAATGGCAGGCCAGTTCAAAGTCTGGTTGATGATTGCGTGATTCTTTGTTATGATCGTCGGGCGGTGCCCTACGTGTTAGCGCGCTGCCGGCATCGGGCCTTGCGGCTGAGCCGTGCCCTTCCCACCCATGCTTGTGCGCCAGACGACGTACACCAACGTGAGGCCCACCACGGCTGCCACCAACCAGGCTGCGGTCGCAACCAGCGGCGTGCCCACATGTTTGACGGCAATACCAATTGTGGCCCAGATGATGACCAGCATGTAGGCAATATCCCGCCGCGTCAGGCCGACGATGAGGGTCACGACAGCCGCAATCACGAGCATGATGGCCGCCCACAGCTCCGGGCTGATGCCCCAGCCGCTCCATCCCAGGTAACTGAGCACCGTCGTGACGTTGGCAATGGTCGCAACCGTGATCCAACCCAGGTAAATGCTGGTCGGGATGTCGACACACCAACGCTCGACCCGCGAGACGGCGGCGCGCCCAATGTCGAGGCGCAGGTAGGTCAAGATCAACGAAGCCAGCAAAACCAGCATCGCAACCAGCGTCGCCGGAAACTGCTGGTAGTGCCACAAGAAAATCCACACGGCATTGGCAACGGCACTCAGCGCCGGCAGGTAACCGATACGGACCAGGCGCGGGTTCACGCGCTGCGCCGGCAGGGCCTGATAGATGGTAAACGCAATCAGACCCACGTAGATCACCCCCCAAATGGCAAAGACGTAACCGGCGGGTACAAAAAAGACCGCAAAGCTGTCCGAGATTTCGCCCGTCGACAGGTTATTGAGCGGCAGGGCGTTGGCCAGAATGTTGAGGATGATTGCTGCAACGATGGCGACCGCATTGATCGCCTGTCTGATGATATTCTTGTTCATATCGCCTCTCCTCGTGCCATGATGGATCCGAAACAACGGTGATTGGACGATTTCTGGCAGTTTGGAGTCACCGGGGTGTCTATCAAAGCACAAACTCCGGTGTTGAACCGAAGTTTGTGCTTCGCCAGGCATCGATCAGTCGTGACCACCCAGGTAGAGGTTGATCATCTGTTTCCAGTAGGGCCAGTCGTGCGCCCAACCGCTCCATACGCGCAGCGCGTGTGGGATACCTTTGTCCCACAGGATCTGCGAAAAACGTTCGGTGGCGCCGCGCAGCGGCTCATTCTCGCTGGTGGTCAGGATGATGTCCATGGCACGCATCTGTGCCAGTCGCGTCGGGTCGTTTTCGCCGCGTACGAAGTCTTCGGGGTTATTGAAGAAGACGTTGTCGTCGAAGTGGCCGTTGGTCCAGCCGCGAATCGTATACAGCCCGTTCATGGCCAGCACGCGGCCGACCAATTCGGGATGGCGGAAGGCAAAATTGACCGCATGGTAAGCCCCGAAGCTGGCGCCGGTCACGATCAGGAAAGGATTGGGGTTGCGCCGCGTCAGTGGCAGGACCTCGTGCTGGATGTAGGCGTCGTACTGGCTGTGCCGGTAGGCACGATCGCCCGGCCAGCGGTCACGGGCGTACCAGCTTTCGGCATCGACACTGTCCACGCAAAACACCTGGACATCGCCACGATCGATGAGGTGCCCCATGGACTCAATCATGCCGCGGTCTTCCCACTCGAAGAAGCGGCCGCGTGACGTGGGAAAAACCACCATCCGCGCGCCGGCGTGGCCAAAAACGAGCATTTCCATGTCGCGATGAAGATGCGGGCTGTACCAACGGTGGTATTCTCGGTTCACACGGTTATCCCAGGTTATGGATGTACTTCTGCAGCTCGCGCTGGTTGATTTTCAGACAACGGTCGGGCAAAATTGCGGCCATTTCGGCTTCGCTCAGCCGGGTACGCAGGATATCGAGTGCGTCCTCCGGTGACTGGCCATACCCGAGCTTCTGTTTGCCGTTCGTCATCTCGAACAGATACATATAATGAGGGTTGCTGAAACTGCTCATGTCCTATGCCTTGACCAATGATCCCTGGTACACGTCGGCACCACGCGCCGTATCGCTGAGCCCGCGGTTGACTTCGGCATCGTACCTGCCCGCCAACAGCTCACGGTAGAACTGGTAATCGACCCCCTTGACCTTCTCGTCGTCCGGGAAGCGGTGGTAGTTGTCCTTGCTCATCAGGCTCTTGCCTTCGGCGATGAGCTGGTAACCCAGGGCCGAGCCGGGATACGGTGCGTAGAACGAGATCGACGGCATGACACGCTTCATGTGTTTGAGCATACGCATCGTCTTGAAGGCGTCCTCGTGCGTTTCACCGGGAATGCCCAACATGATGTTGGACCAGAAGACCGGCGGTTTTTCACCGCGCGCTTCCAGCTCGTCACCGATACGATCGACCAGGTCGATGGTAAAATAGTTGTCTTCTTCGGTGCACTCTTTGTTGAGCAGACGCAACACGCGATCGCTGCCCGACTCGAAGCCAATCGAAATCGTGCGCCAGTTGGTCTCTTTGACCAGGGCTTCGAAGAGATCGGGCCATTGGCGCACGGTATCCGCCCGCCCCGCCGCCCAATAGGTCCAGCGTTTGGTCTGGCGCGGGTATTTTTCCACCCACTCCTTCAGCCAGCTCGGGTTCTGGAAGAACATCGAGTCGTGGATGACCACCGAGCCGACACCATATTTGCGGTCGAGGTAATTGAGCTCGTCGATCACCTGGTCGACCGATTTGCGACCCATGTTCGAAATGTACGAGTTCTCGTTGCAGAAAACACACTGCCACGGGCAGACGCGGCTGGTCAGAATCGTTGCCACCGGGCCAGGACCCCAGCCACACTCCGGTTCCATCGGCCACTTCCACTTCCAGCGGCGCTGCATGCGCCAGCCGCGCGGCTTCGGCCACAGTTCGCGGTCGATCATCGGCCACTCAGCCATCGATTTGGCGCCCTGACCGGTGAAGACCCGCGGGAACGCTGTGGGGTCCTTGACCAGGTCGACGATCACCTGTTCACCGGCACCGATACAGATGCGGTCAAAGGCGGCCACCGCTTCCATTTCATGGGGCGCGACGGTGGCGTGCATACCGCCGGCCAGGACAAGCCCGTGCGGATTAATTTGCTTGAACAGTTCGGCCGACTTACGTGCCGGGGGGTAGGTGTAGCTACGCACGTTCATGAGCAGCATGTCATAGCCGGCCAACTGCGGGGCTAACTCATCCCACGACGTCACCGCCCGTGTCGAGGCCAGGTCGGTCATGATCCCGTTCTGGTGCAGGATCGTGCGCAGCAGACCCAGACCATGATCCTGCCACTGCTCGTGCGGCCCGCCGGGGTTGACCAGGTCGCCCAGGTCACCCAGGTCGAGCCAGAGGATGTTAGATGTTTTCTTTTTACCCCAAGGCATAAAAACTGCCACGGTGTTGTCCTCCAAACGATCGGTAAATACCGCGTCCCCCGCCGCCGGCAGGCACGTGAGACGCAGGGGGGAATTATACCGAACAATGGCGGGCGCGTCAACCGCGCGAAAAGGGGTTTGGCGGGTGGGGATTAGGGGTTGGGGATTGGGTGTGTTACAATTGATCGACCTACAACCTGGGGTCGCCAATGTCACAAGAAGGCGCTGTGCATCATCCCTGCTTCGAATTGCAGCTCCTCGGTGGGTTTCACCTCACCGTAGAGGGTGTGTCGCGACCCGGACTGGAGAAGACCCGCTGGCAGGAGCTAATCGCCTACCTGGTGCTGCAGCGCCAGATACCGGTGCCGCGAGCCCAGGTGGCCTTCGCCCTGTGGCCTGACACCCGCGAAGCCCAGGCCCTGACCAATCTCCGCAACCTGCTGCACCGTCTGCCAGAAGCCTGGCCCCACTGCATGCAGTGCATCCAAATCGATCGTCATACCGTACAGTGGCAGCCACAAGCACCTTGGGCCTGCGACGTCGTCGAGTTCGAGGACAGGCTGGCGCAGGCCGTGCACGCCACAAATCCTGCCGAAGAGCGCCATTGCCTGATGCAGGCTGTCACCAGCTACCGTGGCGAGCTGCTGCCCGGTCACTGGGGCGAGTGGCTGCTGACCGCCCGCGGCCGCTTGCATGAGCGCTATGTCGAAACCCTGGAACGGGCCGCGACGCTGTGCGCGGCTGATGCTGAATTTACCCAGGCCATCCGCCTGGTCGAACGGCTGGTGTTCGAAGATCCACTGCGCGAAGCGCAATATCGCTGGCTGATGCGGCTGCACCTGGCAAACGGCGACCGCGCCGGAGCACTGCACACCTATTTCCAGTGTAGTCGCATTTTGCAGCGCGAGTTTGGCGTCCCTCCCAGCCCACCCACTGTGGCAGTCTACGAGCAAGTGGTGGCAGAGACCGGCCAGCCGGTCCTCCGGCTCACCACCGCCGGCGCGCTCGATCCACCCCTGGTGGGTCGCTCCGTGACCTGGCAGCAGCTTCTCGACGTCTGGCGCCGGCTGGTGATGGGTCCGCCGGCGGCACACTGTTTGTTAGTGAGCGGTGAACCAGGCATCGGCAAAACGCGCCTGGTCGAAGAGTTGGTGTCGTGGGCGGCACGCCAGGGTGCAACGGTTGCCGCCGCCCAGGCGCATGTGATCGAGAACGCACTCCCGTACGCAGCGGTCGTCGCCTGGCTCCGAGGGTTTGTCCTGGATCGAAAAAACCCGGCCTGGCAGCAGGAGCTGGTCCGTCTGTTACCCGAATTGGCCGATGGACCGGTAGTGGTTCCGGCCACAGGTGACCGACAACGGCTGTACGCAGCGCTGGTTGGGGTGGCCGTGGCCCAACGACAGCCCCTTGTGCTGGTTCTCGACGATACGCAGTGGGCCGATGGGGAATCACTCGCCTGGCTGCATCACGTCATGCGGATGGATCTGCGCGTTCGCCTCTTGATCGTGCTTACGCATGCCGACGCTGACCTGCCGGTGGAGGAACCCCTGAAGCCGCTGCTGGCCGACATGGCACGCCTGCGCCGCCTGACCCACATCAGGCTGGCTCGCCTGACGTGGGAAGAAACCACTATCCTGGCCAGCCGCCTGCTGGGTTATGCCATCAGCCCATCGGCCAGTGAAGCCCTTTATCGCCACAGCGAGGGCAACCCGCTCTTTGTCGTCGAAACCGTACGCGCTCATCCCGCCGCGTTCGCTGATAACGCGCAGCCGGACCGCATGCCCTCACTGGCGGAACTTTCGCCGCACTTGCAGGCCGTGCTGCAGGCGCGCCTGACAATGCTGTCGCCGCGTGCGCGGGCGGTGCTCGATATCGCGGCGGTCATCGGCCGCTCGTTTCGTGCCGATGCTGTGGCCCTGGCGGGCAGCCTGGAGCGTGACACATTACTCCTGGGTCTGGACGAGTTGTGGCATCACCAGGTGGTGCGCGAAGCGGACGATCGACGCTATGACTTCAGCCACGACAGCCTGCGCCAGGTCGTGTACGACCGGCTCAGCCGCAGCCGCCGCCAGTATCTGCACGGACGCGTGGCCGAAGCGCTGCAGGCCATCTACGGTGAACACGCCGAACCGCAGAGTGGGGAGCTGGCGCGCCATTATGAGTTGGCGGGTGAGCGAGCAGCGGCGGTAGGCTGGTATCGGTGCGCCGCCGAGGCAGCACGCCGCGTCTATGCCAACACCGAAACGATTGTGTTGTCCGACAGGGCACTGACCCTGGCTCAGCAGCTGGCCGATGAGGCGCCGACGCGTGCACAGCATGAGGCGCTGTTGCGACTGCAAGCCGACATCCTGAGCGAACGCGACTGGACATGGCGGCTGCTGGGGCAGATCGGTACCTTCCAGCAGGATGTAGCGCGCCTGCACGCGCTGGCCACTGAACTGGGCGATCTGGCCCTGCAGGCCCGCAGTGCCCGCCGTGAAGCGTTCGTTCTGTACCGCTTCTGCCGGTTTGTCGAGGCAGGTGCCGTCGCGCAGCGGGCCATCGAGTTGTGCCGGCAGGCAGGGCAGCGCCTGGACGAGGCACACAGCCATGCTCTGCTGGGACGCGCGCGGCGAGCGCTTGGTGATTACGCGGGCGCCGTAGAAGCGCTGGAGACGGCGCGCCGTCTCACCGTCGTCCTGCAGAACCCGATCGAGGAAGTGCACTGCCTCAGTTACCTCTCGACCGCGTATCTGCTGCAGGACGATCATCAGGCTGCACACCGTCATGCCCAGGAAGCGCTGGCTCTGTGCGAGTGGGCGGGGTTGGTGGCGCACCGCCGCTTTGCCCTGGGTGACCTGGGCGCCGCCGCGGCGGCCAGCGGCGATCCTGTTCAGGCCGCGGCCTGGCTGAACGAGAGCCTGGCGATCGCGCGGCAGGTGGATGACCGCACCCAGGAAGTATTTTGCCTGGGACACCTGGGGTGGGTGGCTGTACGCCAGGGGCACGGCGCAGAGGCACGCATCCAGCTCCAGGCCGCATATGATCTGGCCGTGCAGGCAGACCTGCACGTCTACCGACCCTGGTTGCTTGCCGGACGGGCAGTTGCCCACCAACTGTGCGATGACCACGCGTGCGCCCGTGACGACGCGCACCAGTCGCTGGCGCTCGCGCGCGCGTTCGGCCTTCCGGCGGAACAAGCCCTGGCACAGCGCATCCTTGACGACCTGGATAGCCACGTCTCCTGACGTTGCAGACAGCCTCCGGTAGCATACCTGCCCCGTCCAGCGGTGGCTGCGCCTCGCCTATTCTCCTTCAAACGTTTTGGAAACGATCGACCTGGCATACTCCCCATGTGGAAGACTATGCTGCATGTCGATTCAACCTCCAGTGGGCCAAAGCTGTGAATTTCTGACATGGCAGCAGCTGGACGCCAATCTGCCATCAATACCGTGTTTAGGATCAATAGAAAGGAGACGATCATGTTTGCCAGTATAAGACGTTACCCTGTGACCTCCGGCGCAGTGGACGAGTTGCTCAAACGCGTAAACGAGGGGTTTGTGTCGATCATCAGTCAGGCGCCAGGGTTCGTGGCCTACTACGCGCCCGATGCCGGTAACGACGTCGTAGCTTCGGTCAGCGTGTTTCAAGACCAGGCCGGTGCTGATGAATCCAACCGCATGGCCGCCGATTGGGTACGACAGGAGATTGCCAGCCTCATGGCGGGACCACCGGAAATCACCGCCGGTGCGGTGAAGGCTTACCGAACGGCTTAGGGCGCGTAACATGGCGATCCAACGGCTGGGCCCCGTCATTCTGTTGCTGGTGAGCCTGTGCACGCTGGGTTACGCCGCCACACAGGCAGCCCCGCCGCTTGGTGCCTCCGCGCCGGCGCCGGTCTGGTACGACGTGGCGGAGCGATCGTTCCGCGCAATGGGTCCACGCGACATTGTTCCGGCGCACTATCGCCTGGTGGGCCTGAACCTGGACGCACTGCAGGCTCAACTCGTGGCAGCACCGATGGAGTTCACCATCGAAGCTCAGCAAAGCCAGGTCGTGCTGGCGTTACCCCTGCCAGATGGTGGTTTTAGCCGTTTTCGGATCGTCGAATCACCGATCATGGCGCCAGAGCTAGCCGCGCAATATCCTGAGATCAAGTCCTACGCAGGTCAGGGGATCGATGACCCCACGGCCACGACCCGGTTCGACTGGACACCGACCGGGTTCCACGCGATCTTCTTCTTGCTCGATGGCACCGTCTACATCGATCCCTACAGTCGCAACGATACCGTTCACTACATCAGTTACTACACGCGCGATTTTGTGCCAGCCGCGGGTGAATCCTTCTTCGAACCTCTGCCAGCGGCCGGCGATGAGGCCAGGGCGGCTGAAATTAGGAGCCTGGTTGCTCACAACCCGCGCACGGCTGTAGGCGATCAGCTCCGCACCTACCGGCTGGCCGTGGCGGCTACCGGTGAATATACCCAGTTCTACAGCCATACGGTGGCAGCTGCGATGGGGGGCATTCTCACTACAATCAACCGCGTCAATGCGATTTATGCAAAAGAAATTGCGGTGCGCCTGCAGCTCATTCCGAACAACGTCGATATTATCTACATCGATCCCAACAACGATCCCTACACCAACAACAACGGAAACGCGATGCTGCAAGAAAACCAGAACAACCTTGACGCAGTGATTGGCAGCAACAACTACGACATCGGCCACGTCTTCAGCACCGGGGGCGGTGGGCTCGCTGGCCTGGGTGTAGTGTGCTTGGGCAACAACAAGGCACGCGGCGTCACCGGTTCAGCGCAGCCGATCGGCGACCCCTTCGACGTCGACTATGTCGCCCACGAGATGGGACACCAGCTGGCGGGCAACCACACTTTCAACAGCGTCACGGGTTCCTGTGGGGGTAACAACCGTAACGATCCAACGGCCTTCGAACCCGGCAGCGGCTCCACGATCATGGGCTATGCAGGGATCTGCGGTGCGGATAATCTGCAGCCCCACACCGACGACTATTTCCACACCAATAGCTTCGATGAAATCGTGGCGTTTACGACACTGGGCACAGGCAGTACGTGCGGAGTGGTCACACCGACCGGCAACAATCCGCCAGTGCCCAATGTCGGCGCGGGCGGTATGACCATCCCGGCACGCACGCCGTTTTCCCTGACCGGCTCGGCCACGGACCCCGACAGCGACGCGCTCACCTACGCCTGGGAAGCGTTTGATCTGGGCCCGTCCGGTCCTCCAAACAATCCACTGGACCCACCGTTCTTCCGCTCGTGGCCGCCGGTGGCCAGCCCATCGCGTACATTCCCCCGCCTGGAGGACTTGATCAACAACACCACCGTCCCCGGTGAGATTTTACCCAACGTCACGCGCGACCTGACCTTTCGCCTGACGGCGCGCGACGGTCGCGGCGGCGTCGATCGCAGCCCGGTGACGATTCACGTGACAGCCGCGGCGGGTCCGTTTCGAGTGACGGGCCCAAATATTGCGTACGCCTTTTGGGTGGGTGACACCATCGCGCAGGTAACGTGGGACGTCGCCAACACAACCGCCGCACCGGTCAGCTGCGCCAGTGTCGACATTTCACTGTCGACGGATGGCGGTTAC
>CAZXQZ010000099.1:0-16556 GCA_964642445.1 uncultured Anaerolineae bacterium | reverse complement strand
CGCTCGAACCGCAGCGCCTGCTGGGCAGCGCAGTGGCATCCCTGCAGCGCCACGCCCGCCTGCCGGTCGACCGCATTGCGCAGGCGATCAAAGACCATTCGTTTTTGCGGGGTACTAGCCCGGACAACAAAACCGACCTGCCGGCCGAGTCCTACCTCGACTTCCAGGCGAAATTCGTGGAACAGGTGCGGCTGACCCCTATTTCCCTGAACCTCGAAGAGCTCTCCAAACTCTGGTCGGTCTTTTTTCAGGTGCCCTATACGTTGTCGGTGGCCTACGAAGCGGCTGTCGTGTTGATCGAGCCGCAGCCACCGCGTGAGGTGCCCGTGGTGTCGATCCCGCCACAGCCGGCCGTCGGGCCCGAGGTGCCCCAGCCGTGAACCACCCACCGACCCGTGACTGGCTCCAGGCAAACCAGCAGGTCCTGGTGGCCGAGCTGGCCGCCGTACGCAGCACCCTGGCGCGCCATGCCAGCGACGTGCCCGCGGGTTCAACGGATGCTCCCGGAGATCCGCCTGTGCCGCCGGCCATGCCCGCCGCGGTGCCCGCCGCGCTGGATGCCCTGGCGGCCCGTTTCGGTCTCTCCCGCTTCGAGCGTGCCATCATCGTGCTGTGCGCTGGCATCGAGCTCGACGCCGCGTTTGCGCCGCTGTGCGCCGCCGCCCAGGGTGACCCGCAGCGCACCTATCCCACGTTCAGCCTGGCCCTGGCCGCGCTGCCCGACCCCGCCTGGTCGGCGCTGCTGCCCACCGGCCCGCTGCGCCATTGGCAGCTGATCCACGTCGAGCCGGGACGAACCCTGGTCTACAGCCCACTGCGCCTTGACGAGCGCATTTTGCACTACCTGACCGGCCTCGATTTCCTGGATACACGGTTGGCCAGCCTGGTGCGGCCCGTGCCGGTGCCGGCCGACCTGGCGCCTTCGCAGGTGGCGCTGGCGCAGGAACTGGCCGCCACCTGGGCCCACATCGCCAACACAACGGCACCCGATGCGACCGGCGCCACAGCCTGGCCGGTGCCGCAGCTGACCGGACCGGCCGCCGGCGACAAACGCGCCGTCGCCGCACTGGCCTGCGCGCAGTTGGGCTTGCGCCTGTTTGCCCTGCCGGCCGCGGCATTGCCCGCGGCATCCGGTGACCTGGAACTGTTTCTGCGCCTCTGGCAACGAGAGGCGCTGTTGGGCGGTGCAGCCCTCTTCCTGGACGGTGACGATCTCACCCGCGGCGAACCGCTGCGGGATTCGCTGCTTGCCCGTGCCATCGAGACCGGACCCGACCTGTTGATCCTCTCCACGCGTGAGCGGCAGGGTCCGTGGGCGCGCCCCGTCCTCACCTTCGACGTGTGCCGGCCAGCGGCGTCGGAGCGCCGCCAGCTGTGGGAATCGGTCCTGGGCGAGCAGGCCGCGCTGCTCAACGGCCAGCTGGACCGCCTCGTCGCCCAGTTCGACCTGGACCGGACCACGATGGCGAGCGCCTGGTCAGGTGCACGCGGTCACCTGGCGGCCATTGGACAGCCGGCGACGGTCGATACCACCGCGGCCGCCCTGTGGGACGTGTGCCGCGTCCAGGCCCGCCCGCAGCTCGACGACCTGGCGCAGCGCATCGACCCTGTGGCCACGTGGGACGACCTGGTGCTGCCCGAGGTATCACGCGAGGTGCTGCGCGAGATGGCCATGCACGTCCGCCAGCGGACGCTGGTGTACGAGACCTGGGGGTTTGCGGGCAAGGGTCAGCGCGGGCTGGGTATCAGTGCGCTGTTTGCCGGCCTCAGCGGTACGGGCAAGACCATGGCGGCCGAGGTGCTGGCCAACGAACTGTGCCTCGATCTTTACCGCATCGACTTGAGTGCGGTGGTGAGCAAGTACATCGGCGAGACCGAAAAGAACCTGCGCCGCGTTTTCGACGCCGCCGACGCCGGCGGTGCTATCCTGCTTTTCGACGAGGCCGATGCCCTGTTCGGCAAACGCAGCGAGGTCAAGGACAGCCACGACCGTTACGCCAACATCGAGGTCGGCTACCTCTTGCAGCGCATAGAATCGTATCGCGGCCTGGCGATCCTGACGACCAACCTGAAAGAATCGCTGGACGACGCCTTCCTGCGTCGCATCCGGTTCATCGTGCACTTCCCATTTCCCGATGCGGTGCAGCGTGCCGAGATTTGGCGCCGCGTCTGGCCGGCGGCCACGCCACGCGAAGGCCTCGACGCTGCGCGCCTGGCCTCGCTCAACGTGGCGGGTGGCAACATCCGCAACATCGCCCTGCACGCCGCCTTCCTGGCGGCCGAAGCGGTGGAGCCGGTGCGCATGTACCACCTGCTGCGCGCCGCGCGGCGTGAGTACAACAAGCTGGAGCGGCCGCTGCCCGAGGCCGAGGTGCGAGGTTGGGTATGAGCACACACGAAATCGAGCTGACGATCGAACGCATCGTCCTGCATGACCTGCCGGATGTGCCCCGGCACCGCCTGCTGAGCGCCATCGAAGACGCCTTGCTGCGCCTGCTGGCGGCCGATGGCCTGCCGGCCGACCTGGCTGCGGAACCGATCAGCGTGCCGGTCGCAGGGGTGGAGGTCACGCCAGGGGCCAGCATCGACGCCATGGCCGGGCAGATCGCCCAGTCGATCGTGAACAACCTGAAGACCGGTGGTGTTGCCACACTCCCCAGCAGTGCACCACTTGGATCGCGAGCCGCCAGCGGGCAGCCTTTGTCCCGACCTGCAGGAGGCAATAGCAGATGAAAGCACAATCCAGGCGTATCGTGCCTGCACCTGCCCAGACGGTCAGCAAGCCCACCGTTGCTGCTGCCACGCCCGATACCGCTCCTGCACCAGCCAGCCTGACGTGGCCTGGCCACCATTTCGGCAGCGTGGCCGTTGCTCAATCTGTGGACGAGGGCACCACGGCGAGCCCGGCCACCGCCACACCAGTCATCCAGCGCCTAGCCGTGGCCGAGCAGCCGGTCGATGCCAGCCACCCACCGCTGAACAACATCCAAGAGTTGACTGGCGGTCACAAAGGAGTGCTCTATCTCCTGGAGAACGAGGGGGCGCAGAAGCTCGTCGCCAAGTTTCAGAACGAGGCCCTCACCGAGGCCGTGATCGGCACTGACGTCATGCAGGAAGCGGGTGCCATTACACCTACCTTGCGCAAGGCGACTGCCGCCGATCTCGATGCCATGCAGAAGGGGTTAGCCGTGCTGCAGGCTTCGCACCAACCAGAAGTGGCCGGTTTCGGCGCGGCACGGGCCAAATTTGGCGTCCACCTGGTGATGGAGTTTGCCGAAGGCAAAACCATCATGAAGGTGATGGATGAGACACCGCAAAAGATCATCGCTGCTTTCCGCGATCCAACCTTCCAAGCTGGCCTGGGTCGCGTCATGGCGGCCGACGCCTTTGCGGGCAACCCGGACCGCATGTTTGCGGGCACGGTCGGTTTCTCCAAAGACCTGGAGGGGTGGTATCACGAGCAGAACCTGTTCATCAACGAAACGGCGGCCGGCACCTATCAGGCCGTTGCAATCGATAACGCGTTTGCGCCCTGGATGCCGCCCAACCTGGTCATGCCCTACGGACGCTACGTGGGCGGCCACGGATTCCAGGTTGGCAGTGTGGCCGCAGCCAACCCCAACCTCTACCGCACCGAAGCGGGGCTGGTCTTTGACCGCATCCTGCTGGAAATGGAAAGCCGGTACAAAGCTGACCCGGAGATTCTGTCCGAGGTGGCAACGCTGCGCCTGGAACGGGCGACCATTGTACAGGGCATGGTGGCCGGCGCCGAAAGCGCTATGCAGCGCCTGCTGCGGCCTGGCCGCAACTGGATGGGCCGCCTGGCGGCCGGTGGCGCAACGGCGAAGCAGACGACGCAGTTTCGCGAACGTAACCGCTACCTGCGCATCCTGGCCGACGGCGTCGATCCCAAACGCGCACGGTCCATTGCCAAAGACGAACGAGCTTACAAGCTGTGGGTGGCGGGCCGGCGTCAGCAAGACCTGCGCGCATACGCACAAAACGCGCCCAACGACCCGGCACTCGGTTACGAATTCTGACGAGGTTGATATTTTCGATGCCAGTCGTGCAGCAGACCCTATTGCAGTCCCAGACGCGTACGCCCACACCCGACCGGTCGACGTTCGGCAAGCCTGTGCGCGTGACGGATCTGGGCCATGCCGGCGGCGCAGCTGACCTGTCCCTTCACCCGACACCCTTGGTGAATGCCCTGCGCCTGGGACACAACCTGGCACACGTGGCCGTCGATCAGACGCCCGCTGTGTTCGTACAGCGTTACACCGACGTCAAGGTGGCGTACGACTACCCCAACCGTCCCCAGGATGAGCAGTCGTGGCTCGACGATTACGCCGAAATCCAGGCCTTCTTGGCCGACAGGCAGCGGATCAAGCCGCACTTGCAGGCCCTGGCCGATCGTATGGTCCAGCGTGACATCGACCTGTCAGCGGCCCTGGCGACCTTCGAGGCAGGAACGTGGGCGGCAGCGCGGCCGACGATGATTGGATTTGTGTCGGCCGCACAGTTCGAGAATGTGGTGGCCAAGGGGCAGATCTTCGAGGACCTGGTGGCATCCGCCCATGGCGTGCAGACGCACCGCATCCAGTGGTTTTGCATCAAGCGCGAAGAGAGCCTCAACCAGGGATGGCTGAACCACACCGTGATCAGCTTGTTCAAGGATGCGGTGGCACCCCGCTGGCGCCAGGCGGGCGGGATTGCGCATAAGAACATGTGGGACTTCATCGTTGACACTACGGGCGACACCGATGCTTTCGACTTTACCAAACCAGAAAACCTGGAGGCCTATGTGAGTGAAGACTGGCTGCCTGTCTGGTATTTTCGACGTTGGAACATTGGCCGTCTGACGAAGGATGTGCGAGCTGGGCATGCGGAGCAACCGACCACCAAACAGCAATACAAGGATTTGTGGAACAACCAGGCATCGGCCGAACAAAAAGCCCAGGCCGTCGCCAACAACAATGCCCGGATCACGGCCGGTGGCACGATTTTTGCGGGATTTACGGTGATCGGTGAACCCACCATCGCCTACCCGACGGGCACAGACCCGGAAGCCAGTGTCTAACGACGCTGTGGCCAAATCGACAGGCAGAAGATCATGGAAACCACACGACACACAAGAATCAACCGGCCTACGACACCGGCCCAGGCAACCAGATTGCCAGACCCAACTCAGGCATCTCACGTCGAACCGGTCGTGCCGTTGGAAACGGAACAGCAGTTTGTCCAGACAGCCCACCTGGGCCATCAGTTTGGACGGGTCTCGATTGCCGGTGTGTCCGGGTCAACGATCCAGGCCAAACTGACCGTCGGTGCCGCCAACGATCCCTACGAGCAGGAGGCCGACCGCGTCGCCGGGCAGGTTATGCGCATGGCCGAGCCAGGGGATGGCAGCTACGTGCGGCGCATGGCCGAACCGGAGGATGAAGAGACACTGCGGCGCATGGCCGAACCGGAGGATGAAGAGACACTGCGGCGCATGGCCGAACCAGAAGACGAAGACCATCTCCAGCGTGCCGGTGGCGCCGCCAGTTTTGCCGCCAGCCGCGACGTCGAGCAGCGCATCGGCGCCAGCCGCGGCCAGGGCAGCGCCCTGCCCGCCGAGACACGCGCTTTCATGGAGCCACGCTTCGGCGCCGACTTCAGCCAGGTCAGCCTGCATACCGATGCGCAGGCCGACCAGCTCAACCGCCAGCTGAGTGCGCGCGCATTCACGACTGGCCGCGACATCTATTTCCGCCAGGGTGCCTACGCGCCAGGCAGCGCATCGGGCCAGGAGCTGCTGGCCCACGAACTGACGCACGTCGTACAGCAGGGGGGCGCCGGCCAGCGCATCCAGCGCGAAAACGGTGATGACGATGACACACCATCTCCCGCCAAACCAGCGGTCGATCCGGTCGCCAATTTGAAAACACAAATCGAGGCGCAGCGTGCCGAGATCTACGCAATCCGACGCGAAAATCAACACATGCTCAACAGCGAGATCGACGATCTCGAAACTGTGCTGCGCAAACTCAATGTCCTGTCTTCCCAGCTGACGTCTGATCCGGGCAATTACGGGAAGCACATGAAAGCCTTCAAAGCCTGGCGTGACGGCGATGGTGTCACCGCGTGGGAAACCTTCGACACCTACCGCAAAGCACGTGCCGCGGCCAAACAAGCGCAGGCAGACCAGGAAGCCCGCGAGGCTGCCGAAGCCGCCGCCCGCCGTGCCGCCGCCGTGGTGACGTGGAGCGCCGAATGTGATGCCGTGTTTGCCGACATGAACAATCAGTACCAGGCCTGGGACGGCAGCAAAACCAACCGCGGCGCCTGGTGGGGCGCAGCACAGCCCGGCTCCAAGGCCGGCGCCCGGCGTGTGCCCGATGGCGTCGTTCTCGAGCTGAGGCGGCGTGTCCACAACACACCCTGGCGCTTCTCGGACAGCTTCAGCGGCGGTATCTCGTTTCACCGCACGCGTGGCAAAGTCGATTTCATCTACCACATGCTGCCACCCTGATCAGGAGCCTGAACTATGTCCACCACACCACGTGGCCCACGTTTGCTCAAAGGGGCCCTGGTCGCCGTCGACCTGGCCAACGGCAACAGCCAGACGACCATCGCCTTTCAATACAACCCCGACACGTTGCGCCGCACGCTGACGCCGCAGATGGCCGGCGGCGAGAAGGGGCAGCGCTCGGAAACGCTGCGCCTGACCGGTGCACCGGAGGAGACGCTCAATCTGGAGGTGATCGTCGATGCCATCGACCAGCTCGAAAGTGGCAAGGGCAGCGACGGCATCCACCCGCAGCTGGCGGCCATGGAGATGCTGCTCTACCCGCAGGCCAGCCAGGTGCAGGCCGACAACAAACTGCTCGACCAGGGCAAGATGGAAATCGGCGCACCCTACGACGCGCCGCTGGTGCTGTTCGTCTGGGGAACCCGGCGCGTGCTGCCGGTCGTGCTGACGACGGTCTCCGTCACCGAAGAGGAGTTCGACACCAGTCTGAACCCGATTCGCGCCCGCGTGTCGCTGGGGATGCGGGCACTCAGTTACTCGGACCTCGCTTCCAGTCACAAGGGCTATGACCTGTTCCTGGCCTACCAGAAATCGAAAGAACGCCTGGCCCGCAGCGGCATCGCCCAGGACCCGAAGAAGGCCGTGGGTTTCGATGTGGCCGGGCGAATTGGCTGAAAGGGGTTACCATGTTCGACAAATCCAGCCGTTATGCCGTGCTCGAAGAGGCGGTGTACGAGATGCCAGACGGCCATCACATCACCTACAAGCGGCGGCGCTTTCTGCCACAGGGTGAAGCGCTGCCTCTGCTGGTCGAGGCTACCGTCGCACCGGGTGACCGGCTCGACCTGATCACGGCGCGCCTGCTGGGTGATCCCGAACAGTTCTGGCAGGTCTGTGACGCCAACAATACCATGAACCCCTTCGATTGGGGCCAGGAGACCGGGCAGCGCCTGCGTGTGCCGCTGCCGCAGTTCCAGGAGCCACGATGAAGATCTTGTTAGGCCTGCTGGTTGGTTCCAAAGAATCACCCGGTACCGCGCCGGCCGCGGTGATGGCGGCCGTGCAGCGGATCACCGTCACCCAGGGGGATGGTGGCAAAAGCGGCGATTTCCAGCAGGGCTTCCAGATTGTGCTGCGTGCCGAGCGACCCACACGCGCGACGGCCGATTACAAGCTGCTCGGCGAGTCATCGCTCGATGTCGGCAACCGTGTCATCGTCACCGTGACGCTCGATGCCCAGCCGCACGTGCTCATCGACGGCATCATTGCCCACCGCCAGCTGACGCCGGGCGGTGGCGCAGGCACGCCGACGCTGACCCTCAGCGGTAAGGACATCAGCATCCTGATGGACCTGGAAGAAAAGGACAAGAATCACGCCGGCCTGGGTGACAAGGAGATCGTACAGGCCATCCTGGGCGACTATGCGCGCTACGGGATCGATCCCAAGGTATCCGATCCCGCGTCGACCTGGACGGCGACCGAGGACGAGCGGGTACCCAAACAGGTGGCAACCGACCGTGCCTACGTGCAGCAGCTGGCGGCACGTCACAGTTTCATCTTTCGCATCAAACCAGGCCCCACGCCCAAAAAGAACGTCGGTTACTGGGGTCCGCTGGAGTATGCTGGCACGCCACAGCGTGCGCTGACCACCAACCTGGGTGCCCGCACCAATGTCGCCAGCCTCGAATTCACCGACGACGCCCTGGCACCGGCACAGGTTGTTGGCGCCGTCAACAACGACGATGCCGATGAAGCAACCGCCATCAACATCGCCAAAACAAGCACCGAGACGTCCCTCTCCAAAACGAGCCGCCTGGACAACGATTTTGTGCGCACACTGCGGCTGGTCTATTCGGGACCCAACGCTACACAGGCCCGTGCCCTGGCCCAGTCCATGGCCGACCGTTCAGCGGCCAATACGCTGTCGGCGCGTGGTTCCGTCGATACGTTCCGTTACGGCGACCTGCTCATGGCACCGGGCATCGTCGGCGTGCGCGGCGCAGGTGCCAATTACGATGGAAACTACTACATCCGCAAGGTCACGCACGAGATCAGCCGCGGTGAGTACAAGCAGAATTTCGTACTGACCCGCGAAGGTCCCGGCAGTACCACGCAGAAGGTGGAAGTCTGATGCCATTCTATGGAAAGTATCGTGGCAAAGTGATCGACAACGACGATCCGCTGAAACTAGGCCGGCTCAAGACGATGGTGCCAGCCCTCTCCGACAACGAGCTGACCTGGGCCCTGCCCTGTACGCCCTATGCCGGCCCCAAGGTGGGCTGGTATGTTATCCCTCCGATCGGCGCCAACGTCTGGATCGAATTCGAGGCCGGCGACACCGATTATCCGGTCTGGGTGGGCAGCTTTTGGAGCAAACAGGACGATTTGCCACCTGACGTTACTGGACCCGCCGTCAAGGTCCTGCAAACCGACAAGATGGTGCTCATCCTGGACGACGAAAACGTCAAGCTGACGATCAAGGTCCCCACGGATGACGTCACCTGCACGATCGAGATGAGCAAGGACGGCATCGTCCTCAGCGCCGACCAGGTCACGACGACCGTGGCCAAGGACAAGATCGAGCTCAACAAGACCCCGTGCACCATCGAGATCGCCGATGACATCACGGCCAAAAAGGCCGCGGCCAGTGTCACGATTTCTGATAGCATCACCAGCAAAAATGGCGGTGCCTCGATCGCGGTCGCTGCGGCTAACATCGACCTCAAAAATGGTGCGTCGAGCATCGCCCTGTCCCCGGCGACGGTATCGGTCAACAACGGTGCGTTGGAGGTGATGTAATCATGCCCGGATTTCTCTTGCACGTTGGAGCGATCGTCCAGTGTGCGCACGGTGGCATGGCGCAGCCCACCGTACCCAACCCGCGCGTCAAGGTCATGGGGCAGCCGATCGTCATGCAGCCCGGACCTTACGTCGTTGCCGGCTGTGCATTTCCTCCGCCGCCGGTGGCCAACGGCCCCTGTGTGACCGCGACCTGGGTGATGGGTGCCGTGCGCGTGACGGCCAACGGCATGCCGGTCCTGCTGCAGGACAGCCAGGCGATTTGTACGCCGACGGGGACGCCGCTGGTCGTGGGGATGACGCAGATGCGAGTGAAGGGATTTTAGATTTCGGATTGATTTTGGATTGGATGGGAGGGGGTATGCAGGTTGCTTATCCGTACCGGGTTGCGGGGTCGGGGCGGACGGCGGGGGATGAGGATGCGGACCGCCATATTCGGGCGATGATCGAGCAGGTGCTGTTTACGACGCCGGGCGAGCGGGTGAACCGGCCTGACTTTGGGAGTGGATTGATGCAGTTTGTGTTTGCGGCCGAGAGTGCCGAGACACTGACCGCGGCGCATTTTCTGGTCCAGGGGGCCCTGCAGCAGTGGCTGGGGGATGTGATCGACGTGGAGGATGTGGAGGTGCGCAGCGAAGAGAGCGCGCTGCACGTGGTGGTGCGTTACACGGTGCTGCGCACCAACCAGGCGCAGATGGCGACGTTTGCGTCGTGAGACACAACGAATGACCAATCCAGTTGACAATCATCTCGACATCGATTACCTGGCCAAGGATTATGCCAGCTTTCGCCAGCTGATGCTGCACCAGTTGGGTATCCTGGTGCCCGATTGGACAGAGCTGCACCCGGCGGACCTGGGCAACGCGCTGGTGGAGGTGCTGGCTTACGCCGCCGACTACCTGAGTTATTTTCAGGATGCCGTGGCCACCGAAGCCTACCTGGGTACGGCCCGCCTGCGCCGCTCGATCCAGCGCCATACGCGTCTGCTCGACTACCGGCTGCACGAGGGGTGCAACGCCCGCGTTTGGGTGCACGTAACGACCGACGGCGACCGGGTGCTGCTGCCGCGCGGGACACAGCTCCTGACCCAGTTTGCGCAGGACCGCCTGCCGCCCGTCGTTCGCCCGTTGTCCGCCGAATACGTCGATGCCCTGGCCCAGGGACCTGTGGTGTTCGAAACCATGCATGACATCCTGCTGTGCGCCGAACACAATCAAATCCTGTTTCACGATGACCCGGCCCAGCTGCCAGCTGGCGCTACCACGGCTCATCTGCGTGATGCGTTCGAGCAGGATGACCCCTCCCGGCGCCTGTTGCACCATCTGCAGGCCGGTGACGTGCTCGTCTTTGAAGAAATCGCCGATCCACGGTCGGGGCGCCGCGCCGGTGCGGATCCGAAACACCGGCACGCCGTGCGCCTGACGCAGGTCAAGCCTGGGTTTGCGCGCGGCGCCGCCGGTACACCCGTGCCGATCGTGACCGTGGAATGGGCGCTGGCCGATGCCCTGCCGTTTCGATTGGTCACTTCGCTGGCGCAGGGCGGTGACAGGCCGCGCCCCGTCAGCGTGGCGCGCGGCAACATCGTGCTGGCCGACCACGGCCTGACGATCGCGCACGAAGAGCTGCCACCCCTCACCCAGGACGTGCGTTACCGGCCGGCGCTGCGCCGGCGTGGTCTGACGCACGCCGTCCCCTTCGATCCCGCCCGGGCCCAGGCGCTGCCCGCCGCCCACGCTGTGCAGCAGGTGCCGGCGCAGGCCCTGCCAGGCATTCAGCTCCACGAACTCGGCCCCGACCGCCTGACGCTGAACCCGGCGCGCAGCCGGACCCTGTCACCCATGATGCTAACCGGAGAAAACGAGGGTTATGCCGTCAAGTCGTGGCAGTATACACCGGAATTGTTGAGCAGCGGCCGTTTTTCGCGCGACTTCACGATCGAAATGGAAAACGATGGCACGGCCTACCTGCGCTTCGGCCATCGCGGCGTGGGCTGGGAACCGGTGGTGGCCGGCGCACGCTTTCTGGCGACGTACCGCGTGGGCAACGGTCAGGCTGGCAACGTGGGGGCAGAAGCGATCGCCCACATCGTCACACCGGTCGGCAGCATTACCGGGGTGCGCAACCTCCTGCCCGCCAGCGGCGGCCGGCCGCCCAAACGCCTGGAAGAGGCCCGTCACAACGCACCCGGCGCCATCCACGTCCCCGAACGCTGCGTAACCGAAGCCGACTACGCAGCCGTTGCACAGCGCCACGCCGACGTGGCCCAGGCCATCGCCACACGGCACTGGGCCGGCAGCCGGTCGGTCGTTGCTATCCACGTCCAACGACGTGACAACCGCCCGGTCGATGCCGCGTTTGTCCGTGCGCTGCAGGCCCACGTCGAGCCGCACCGCCTGGCGGGCCAGGCGGTCGAGATACGCCCGCCGCACTACATCCCGCTCGACGTTGCGCTGCGCGTGACCCTGCAGCACGGCAGCTCACCCAACCTCACCCACCAGGCCCTGGCCGCAGCGCTCGGCAGCCAGCGCCAGTCCGATGGCACGTGCGGCTTTTTCTGCGCCGATAATTTCGGCTTCGGCCAGCCGGTTTACCGCAGCCGGCTCATCGCAGCGGCAATGGCGGTCAGCGGCGTGGCCCGCGTCGAAATAGAGCAGTTTGGCCGGCTCGATGGCGATCCGCAGGTCGATCCCATCACGATCGGGCCCCTGGAGATTGCGCGCCTCCAGACGGAACCAACCACCACCGGCGGTGACAGCCTGGGCACCCTGCGCATCGCGATCGAGGCCACTCCATGACCATCCCGGCACCGCACGATGTGACCACGCCACGCCTGACGCGCTACAACCCACCGGGACAGTCCGCACTCAATTACCGCGGCACGCGCCTCGGCGAGTCCCTGGCGCGCATGTTGGACCAGCTGACCGTGCAAACGACCGGCGACGGTGCCGCAGACACAGCACCGCTGGCCAATCTCAACACCGGCGGTTACGGTGACTGGACGATCGCCCTGGTGCAGGCCTGGGCCGCGACGCTTGAGGTCCTGGCCTTCTACCAGGAACGGATCGTCAACGAAGGTTACCTGCGCACCGCCACCGAGCGCCGTTCGGTGCTCGAACTGGCCCGCAGTCTCGGCTACGAGCTGCGCCCAGGCACCGCTGCCAGCACCTACCTCGTCCTGACGGTGCTGGCCGACAAAAACCAACCGCATCGCCAGGTGGCGGTGCCGGCCGGTGTGGCCGTGCAGAGTGTGCCGCCACCCGGCCAGCTGCCGCAGACCTTCGAGATCGATCACCCCTTCGTCGCCCATGCCGATTGGAACGCGCTGACATTGGCGCCCGGCACACAGCCGCGCCGCCTGCGCCTGCGTGCCTCGACGGTGAGCGCACGTCTTGCCGGCACGCAGAGCGGTCTGCAGCCCGGCGATTATGTGCTCATCCTGGAAGGTCCACCCAGGCCAGGATCGAGCCAGCCCTTCCGCCTCGTCCAGGTCACCGACGTGCAGCTCGACGCGGCGCAGGGCTGCACCCAGCTGACCTGGACCCCCGTGGCCCCGTCCGATCCCGGCGCGGCGGCGATGCAGGATTTTTGCTCCGCAAAAATCGATGATGCCCGCCTTTTTGCCCTGCGCGAAAAGAGTGGCCTGCTCGCTTACACGCAGGGTGGTGTCTACCTGGCCACGGGCGGCACGCATGCGTGGGCGCCGGCGGGGGTTGGCCTGCCGCACGCCGCGGTCTATGCCCTGGCTGCGCTGGACACCCACCGCCTGCTCGCAGGCACCGCGCACGGTCTCTACCAGACCGTCGACCAGGGTGCCACCTGGCAGCCGGTCACGGCTGGCCTGGTACGCCGGCCGGTCATGGCCTTCGCCGCTGGCATTGGTGGCGCCCTCTACGCCGGCGCCACCGAGGGCACGGTGTATGTCTCGCGCGGCGATGGTCCGTGGACCGTGTTGGCGGGTGAGACCGTGCTCCCGCCGCTGAAAGGTTTCAGCCGCCTGTGGACGCCGCCCGACGCCGAGATGCTGCCCAAGGTGCCGGTCCGCGCCCTGGCTGCCTATGCACGCGGACGGGCCGGCCGGCTGGCCGCCGGCAGCGAGGCGGGGGTGTTTCGTTCTGCTGACGGCGGGCGCAGATGGGCGCCAGCCAACGATAGCCTGCCCCCACCGGACCCCAAATCGGGCCAGGCCGCCGTGACGGTGCATGCCCTGGCGGTCAAGAACCCCACCGGGCGCGCACAGCTCTTTGCCGGCACCGACGCGGGCGTCTTCCACATCACCGAGGGCTGGTCACGCTGGTTGATTGCGGCTGTCCTGGCGGTTGTGTCGCTGCTCCTGGCATCACGGATCACCCAGCCGCACCTGCTCCAGCAAATGATCCCTGAGCCGCGGGACCTGCTCGTTCCCATCCTGGAGAATATCCCGGTGGCTGGCGCATGGCTGGTGGCGCACTATGACCTGGTGACCGACACACTGGTCATCTTCGCCGTGTTGGCCGGGCTGCTGCTGGCGGTACGCTGGCTGCGGCGCAAACTGGCGCGGCGACCAGCGGCCAGCCTGGGGCGTGCCGTGTTTGCCCTGGTCGAAGGGCCGCACGGGCATCTGTTTGCCGCCACGGCCGGCGGCGTGTTGCGCTCGAACGATGGTCCGGCCAGGGGACGCCTGGCGGCGCTGCTGCACACCCTGGTCCGCTGGCTGGTGGGGGATGGTGCGCGCCGCTGGCAGCCGGCGGGCAGCCTCGCCGGCAGCGACGTACGATCACTGGCCGTCACCGCCGCCGGGCTGCTGGCTGGCACGGCGAGCGGCCAGGTCTTCACTTCGACCGATGAGGGTGTCACCTGGAAAGAAGTCGGTACCGATCTACCGCTGCGGCCGGTGCGCGCGCTAAACATGCTCGGCACCGCCATTGTCGTCGCCGGTGACCCGCCGCCGGACCCGGTCGAGCACCGCTGGACACCCGCCCAACTGGCAGCGCGCCAGGTCGACCTCGACCGCCAGGTGCCTGGTATCACTGTGCCTGGCTGGATCGTCGCCTTGCCCGCAGCCGCAGCGCCGCCGGCGCTCTACGAAATCGAGACCATCACCACCACTGCAACCCTGGACGTGGCCCGTCCGGCGCCGGTGACGCGGCTGACGGTCGATCGGGGAGATGGCCTGGCGGCCCTTGACCGCCGCACCACACAGATGCTGCTGCGCAGCGAGGCGCTGCCGTTGTTCGACGACCAGCCGCTGACGGGGGATCAGGTGATTCTGAACACCGTCGTTCCCGGTATCGAGCCGGGTCACGTGCTGGTCGTCAGCGGCAAGCTCAAACGCCTGCGTGTGGTGGGTGATGCACCGCCCGACTTGTGGCTGGTTGCCGACAACGGCCGGCGGCGCGAGCCGCTGCAGCCCGGCGAGAGTTTGCAGGCCGTGACGGTCGCGGCCGCCGCGGCGGACGGCACGCGCCGCTGGCTCCTGCGCAACCGCGACGGCTTCACCGGCCACGTCGACCTGCCTGACGAGGTCGTGCAGCTCGACCCGGCCCGCCCCGATGATGCGGTGCACAGCGAAGTGGTCGTGCTGCGCGCCGCCTTCGACAGTCCCACGCAGACCCGGCTGGTCCTGGAAGCGCCACTCCTGTACGCGTACGACCCGGCCACGGTGACGATCCACGGCAACGTCGTGCACGCAACCCACGGCCAGAAGGTGGCCGCTGAGCGCCTGGCGGGTGATGAGGGTGACAGCGTGCGCCGGACATTCACGCTTCGCCAACCGCCGCTGACGTACGTGGCGGGTCCCACCGGCATCGAGACGACGCTGGCCGTCCAGGTCAACGGCGTCACCTGGCACGAGACGCCGACCCTGCACGGGCACGATGGTGACGATCGTATCTTCGTCGTACGGCACGATGCCGCAGGTCGCACGAAGGTGGTGTTTGGGGATGGACTGCACGGGGCAGCCCTGCCGGCGGGCGAAGTGACGGCAAACTACCGGCGGGGCAGCGGGGCGGCGGGCAACGTCGCCGCAAACAGTCTGAAGCTGCTGCAGACGGCGGTGCCCGGCATCCAGGCCGTCGTCAATCCGCTGGCGGCGCAGGGGGGCAACGATGCCGAATCGGCCGATGCGGCGCGTGCCCAGGCATCGTTGATGGTGCGCGCGATGGACCGCATCGTATCGCTGGTCGATGTGGAGGATTTCGTCCGCCGCTTTCCCGGTGTGGGGAAGGCGACCGCACAGGTGCTGCCAGCGGCCGGCAGCACCCTGCTGCACGTGACGATCGCCGGTATGACGGGCAACACCGTGAGCCGCGACGCCGACTTTGTGCGCACGCTGGGGAGCGCCATCGACGCCGCCCGCGCCACCCGTATGCCGGCGGTGGTGATCGACGGCTACGAGCCGGTGCATTTCGACGTTCGGGCCGTGCTGCTGCTCCAACCCGATCACGCCGGACGGCGCGCGACGATCCTGGCCCAGGCCAGATCGGCCCTGACCAGCGCCTTCATCTTTGACCGGCGGGCGTTTACGCAGCCGGTGGCGTCCTCAGAGGTGGTCACGCTGCTGCAAACGATCGTGGGCGTCGAAGCGGTCGACCTGCAGGCGCTGCACGTGCACGGTGACCCGCCGGCGCTGCACAACCTGCTGCCCGCTCAACCGGCGCGTTGGGAAGGCGACCAGCTGCGGCCGGCCCAAATGCTGCTTATCAACGAGTTTGGGATCGATCTGGAGGCACGCGTATGAACGACAGCATCCGCGAGCGGCTCTATCACCTCTTGCCGACCCTCTACCGCCGGCGTGACCTGGCGCAGGGTGAGCCGCTGCGTGCGCTGCTGGCCGTGCTCGAGGGTGAATACCGGGATCTCGAGGCCGATCTGCAGGCCCAGTACGACAACTGGTTCATCGAGACCTGCGACGCCTGGGCCATTCCCTACCTGGCCGACCTGGTGGGTGTACGCAACCTGGCGCAGCCCAAGTTTGTCTTCTCCACGCAGCGCCGCCAGATCGCCAACACCATCGGCTACCGCCGGCGCAAGGGCACGCTGGCCACCCTGGAACACGTCCTGCGCGACACCTCGAGCTGGTTCGTGAGCGCGGTCGAGTTTGGGCAGCGCCTGGCGATGACCCAGCACGTCAACCACGTGCGCCTGGACCAGGGACGCACCGTGGATGTGCGCCAGGCGGCCGCGTTTGCCTCCTCCTTCGATCCCTGGGCGGGCTGGGCGCACACCTTCGACGTGCACAGCCCGGCCGCGGACCGGCTCGACGATC
>CAZXQZ010000098.1:0-16568 GCA_964642445.1 uncultured Anaerolineae bacterium | reverse complement strand
CTGTTTGATGCAATGGTTTGACGGCGCGCAGATGCGCTCGGTCACCCTATGCGCCGAAGAAGAGTCTACGTGATATTCCACTGCCGCCGAGGTACATGCCGTAGACTGAGCCCACTGACTCAAGCCGCGGGTGCGGGTTGGCACCCAAGAAGCTAAGCTTGAGGTTGGCGCCATGCGTCGTTTGACACATTTGCCGGCCAAACCTATAATGTGTCTACATTGTAGTCATATTAAGGAGCATTTCCATGCCAAAAACGGTTGGGATTCGCGAATTGAAACAGGACGCATCGCACATCGTGCAGACCGTGCGCGAAGAATCGGCCGAGTACGTGGTGACCTACCACGGGACACCGGTGGCTGTGATTCGTCCTTTCACCGGCGAAGACGCCGTACGGCATCAACAGGCAGCAGTCGAGGATGAACTCCAGGCGCTGCAGCACCTGGGCCAGGAGATCGCTGCGGCCTGGGTCTCGCCAAAAAGCGCCGTCGAGTTGGTCGAGGAGCAGCGGCGGTAGCCATGGCTGTCATGGACACGAGTGTCTACGTCGCAATCCTCAATCCCAACGAGCCCGGCCACGCTGCGAGCTGGGCATGGTACATCCGCATGATCCGCGCGGGCGAGCCGATCGCGGCACCCGCCATCCTGTTGGCCGAAGTGGCCGCTGCACTGAGTCGTGGTGTCGATGACCCCGCCCTGGCACACCGGGCCGTTCAGCAGCTCCAGCAAACCAGAACGATCGAGCTGCTGCCGGTGACGTTGGCCATTGCCCAGCAGGCGGCGACGATTGCGGCCGACCACCGCGTGCGCGGCTGCGATGCCGTTTTTGTGGCCCTTGCGCAGCAGCGAGGTGACGCCCTCTTCACCCTGGACCGGCAGCAGCTCGAACGCGGCGCGGCTGTCGTGACCACCCGACAGCCGGCTTAACCACGTTTGCGCGGACCACGCAGGGTACTTTGGATCGCCGTCGCATACCACCTCGACAACAGTGGCGCCGGGGCTGGCGGTCCTGAAATGGATCGCCAACCCTTGCGTATGGTCACCACACCACATTGCCGGTGCTAATGCTGGCGCCGAATCTTGATCGGTCGATGCGCCAGGACAAAGCCGGCCGTCATAGACCCCACCAAAACCACACCCAGCACCCAGGCCGGCACGTCCAAACCCGACGCCATCGCCGCATCCAGTGACGCCACCGTGACGGCAACCGGCACCGCAGGCGCCGTGCGCAGCCGCGCTTCGTTCCAGCCGTTCCAGGGGTTGGTCAACCAGTGGCTGTACGCCTGGAAAGGTGTCGTCGCCGGGTGGTAGCGCAGCCGGACGCGCCAGTGATAGAGGGTGTTGGCATCGAGACCGCTCACCAGCTCGTTGAGCTGCGCGCCGGCCGTGCCGCTATCGAGCCAGGTCGCGCTGCGCTGCACGCCCGTGCCGTCGAAGAGCACGCCGCGCGGCTTAACCTCCCACTCCAGTTTGAACACGCCGCGGCCGAACGGCGTGCGGCCCAACATCGCCAGGTGGAAACGGTCGGGCCGGTCCGCCTGGCCCAGGAGGGCGATGGGGGCGCGCTGATCGCTCTGGCGCTGCTGCGGGTGTAGGCTCAAGCCGCCGTGGTTGCCGTGGTAGACGAACGCGGCGCCTTCGTCGTACGCCCAAACGTCGTAGCGGAAGGCACCGACGATCACGTCAGCGTAACCGTCGCCGTTCACGTCACCGGCGGTAGTCGAGAACTGGCCATAGGCGGCCGAGGGCTGGTCACCTTCGCCCATCCAGGCGTAGGTGGTGGCAAGCCCGCTCGCCCCGCCCAAATACACGAACGCGGCACCTTCGTCATTTTCGCCATGGTCGTAATAACGTGCGCCCACTACGACATCGGCGTAACCATCGCCGTTGACGTCGCCAGCGGTCGATGCCGACAAGCCCAATTCGGCGCCAGCCTGGTTCGACTCCGCCGTCCAGGTCGCCGTCGTCGCCAGCCCATTGGCCGAGCCAAGATAGAGAAGGGCCCGACCTTCGTCGATTTGGTCGTTGTCGTAACGCTGGACCCCGATGATCAGGTCCCCGAACCCATCGCCGTCGTGTACGGATTCGTTGGCGGCGGGTATTGTTGCTCCTTCAGTCTCAAGCATCCGATCGAACTCAATCTACCGCCAGATACTCGGCAGAAACATCGTCCACGGTACCGGGGTTGCCGTCGGCGTAGTCGTCGGCGTGGGTGTCGGTGTAGTCGTGGGCGTCGGCGTTGCCGTTGGTGTGTTCGTCGGCGTTGCCGTCGGCGTGGGCGTAACCGTCGGCGTATTCGTGGGCGTCGCCGTCGGCGTGGCCCCACACGGCGTGAACTGGGTTGGCACGACATCCGCGCGGTTGACGAGCAGCACCGCATCGAGCTGAGCCAGCGGCTCGCGGGCCCGAAAGCGGAGTGTGTGCGCCCCGGCTGGCAGAGCAAAGGGCTGCTGCGGCTGGGCCGTCGACGACACCGCCTGCCAGCTGAAGACCCAGTTGCCATGCGTATCAGGCTGAACCTCGAAGTGCACCTCATCCCCACCATCCATACGCACCCAGAACGAGTTGTGTGTCCAATCGATCCCCCGGGCGCGGGCCCAGAGATAGTACTCGTCATCGTAGGGTACGTTCAGGTCGAACGTGACCGCGTCATTCGCCCCGGCACCGGTGGATGCGACGTAGCGGCAGGCCGAGGCGTTGGGATCGTCGCCCACGTGCATGGCGCCGCTCACGGTCCCGGTTTCGGCCTCGCGATGCCAGGTAGACTGCGGGTTGGGTGTATCGGTGTAGGTCACGATCAGACGTGCGGCATCATCGCTGCCCGGAAACCAGGACGCGCGCTCGTAGGCGATGACCCGCCGGTGCGGCCAGTTGCCGCTCGCCGTGCCGACGTTGCGCGTGATGATGGCCAGGGCATGGCCGCTGGCCCAATCACTGCGGTTGACGATGGCCTGCACGATGGCGGTCAGCGGCGGGCTGTTACGTGTCTCACCCAGTGCCCAGGGGTCGCTGGGGGTGATCTGCCAGTCGGCATACAGGTTGGGAATCAAGGGCCGGCTGTCGGGCCGGCTGGTGCTGCTGAAGGTGGCCGCATCACCACTGGCTTCGCCGGCAAAACGCACGGTCAACGTGCCGACATAGGGGCCGTCGACGGTAAAACGGATGTAGGCATTGATGATGTGCGCGCCGCGTGCAATCGGCACCTGGACAAAACGAAAGCCACTGGTGACCCCGGCGCCGTCGGCGCACTGACCGAAGTAGATTTCATTGAAACCGGTGCCGTAGGGACACCCGCTGTTGGCGGCATCGAGGCCGGCATCGTCACTGCCCGCAGTGATGGGTATCTCGATCGTGGTGAGCGGAAAGGCCTGCACGCCAGCTGGCATCTGTCCGCCAGGCAGCGCTGCGGTGGATGCCACAGCATCGTGGTATCGGGGCGAGACTGCCGCGGCCGGTGCCGCGGCGAGCACGGCCAACAGCACGATGCTCACCATCCAGGTGGCCCGCCAGGCGCAGCGGCCCGGCCGTGAGGTGGATACGTCATGGCTCATGTCTTCCTCCTGGGCGGATCGACCGCCCCAACATCGATTGTGTCGTCCGGGGTTCTACCGGGATCATCGCGCCGGCCACGTCCGTTTTCCACCTCATCCACCTGAGCATTGGCTGAGGATTTGTTCAGTTGCCTGTCAAAACAATACGGCATCCCCCCTCCAGCCGTTTGACTGGCGAGATGCCGTCATCGATGTTAGTCCGGCGTTACGCACCCCGGCGCGGGCCACCCTGGACACGGGATGGGTCGGCTTACGACCTCCGGGAACCGGCGGCACCACCGCGACGTCTCCAACACAGTGCTCCCAGATACACGTCGGTCGATCGACCCAGGAGGGATTGGTATGCGCAGACGTCCCATCATCTCCGTCACATTGACAGTCTTCCTAGCAAGTTTCGTCATGCTTGCTGTCGCCACCTCGGTGCCGGCAGCACCAGCCAGGGCCGCGCCCGCTGCGGGCATTGGCGCCAGCCCTGCGTTCCAGGACACCATCACCTACGTCGTCAGACGGGGCGATACGCTGTACCGCATTGCAGCCCGTTTTGGCGTACCTGTCGCCACCATCGTCCGCCTCAACCACATCAGCAACCCAAACCGCATCTACGTGGGCCAACGTCTGCGCATCCCAATCACAACGCCCACACCTGGACCACGACCCGCCGAGGAAATCTCGATCGACGCCCCGGTCATCAACGCGCTGATCACCAGCCCGGTGACGGTCCGGGGTTATGGTACTGGTTTCGAAGCCACGTTAGGCGTGCGCGTGATCGATGGGAGCGGAACTACGATCGGGGAAGGAACGGCGATGATTACCGGGCAGGCGGCCATCTGGACGGGGCCCTTTAGCGGGGTCGTCAGTTATTCGGCACCATCGACGGCGGATGGTCTCATCCAGGTGTTCAATACCGACATGCAGAGTGGTGCCATCAGCCACCTGGCTTCGGTGCACGTGCGGTTCAGCGAAGGTGCAACGTCCGCCAGGTAAACGTCACTGAAGGTATCGGCATCGCAACAGACGATGATTACGCGCGCGGCAGGTCATCCAGGAACGTTGCAGCCGCTGCCCGCATCGCCTCCACCGCGGCCGGGTCTTGCTGTGCCAGGTTTTTCGCAATGAGAACCATGCGCGGGTTACGCAGGAACCCGGCCTGGTGGCGGGCAATGAAGTCCCAGTAGAGGAAATTGAAGGGGCAGGCATCGGGGCCCAGGCGCACGTCCGCCCGGTAGCGGCAGTTCGTACAGTAGCCGTGGCTCATGCGGCGGATGTAGTTGGCGCTGGCGACGTACGGCTTGCTGGCAAGCACACCACCGTCGGCGTACATGCCCAGGCCCAGCACGTTGGGCACCATCACCCAATCGAAGGCATCGACGTACAGCGCCTGGAACCAGTCCAGCACGTCCTGCGGGCGTAGCCCCGCCAGCGTGGCGAAGTTGCTGGCCAGCATCAGACGGGGGATGTGGTGGGTGTACGCGGTGCGCCGCAGGGTCGCCACCAGATCGCCCAGGCAGGCCATGGCGGTGTCGCCAGACCAGAAGAACCCAGGCAGGGTACCCGACGCGGCAAAATGATTGGTCGCGGCGTAGTCGGGCATCTTCAGCCAATAGATGCCGTGCACGAACTCGCGCCAGCCAATCACCTGGCGTACAAAGCCTTCGACCGACGCCAGCGGTGCCTCACCCGTCTGATAGGCCGCGACGGCGGCTTCAACCATTTGCGCGGGGCTCAGGAGCCCAATGTTGACCAGCGGCGAAAGCACGCTGTGAAACAGGAAGGGCTCACCCGCCACCATGGCGTCTTCGTAGGGGCCAAACTGCGGCAGGCGCTGCGTCACGAAATCGGCCAGCCAGACCGCCGCGTCCGCGTGCGTCACCGGGTAGATGAACGGCTCGGCCACACCAAAATTGCCAGGAAACTCATGCTGCACCTGGTCGATCACGGCACGCGTGATGGCATCGACGGGCACCGCCGGCAGCGGCGGCGGGTGCAGCCCGCCCGGCGGTGGTGGCTGGCGGTTGGACGCATCGAAGTTCCACTGCCCACCGTGCGGCTGGTCGCCGTCCATGAGGATGTCCAGGCGCCGGCGCTGCCAGCGGTAGAAGTGCTCCAGCAGCAGGGTCTTTTTGCCGCGCGCCCACACCGCAAAATCGTCGCGCCCGCACAAAAACATCGTATCCGGCAGAAGACGCGCAAAACCGGCACCGTGCGTGGCATTCAGGGTGTCGAACAGGCAGTCGAGGGCCTGCTGGGCCGGGTATTCGGCCGGCTGCATGACCAACAAGCCGGCCGGTGCCCACTCAGCCAGGTGCGCCTGCATACCAGCCGCCATCGTCGGTGCAGTGCGGTAGTCGACCCCGTAACCCCGCTCACGCAGCGCTGCGGCAAAGTGGCGCATGGCGCTGAGGATCAGAATCAGCTTCTGTTTGTGATAGGGTCGAGCGTGCAGCCGTGCCTGGCTCTCGACCATGAGCACGCGCGGCAGCTGCCCAGCCACCGGCTGCAGACCGGGGTGATCGAACGTCAGCTGGTTACCAAAAATCAGAACCGTGGGCGCGATGCTCATGCGTTGGCCAGAGCCGACTGGTAGGCACGCAGCGTGCCCGTGTCGAAACAGACCACCGCCACCTGATCGAGCGTCGTATCATCGTACAGAAAATCAGCGATCGTTTGGATCGCGATCGGTGCCGCCCGCTCGACCGGAAAACCGTACGCACCGGTGCTGATCGAGGGAAAGGCAATGGTCTTGAACCCGTGCGCCACCGCCAGTGCCAGGCTCTGCCGGTAGCAGCTGGCCAGAAGCGCGTCTTCATTGGCCTGTCCCCCATGCCAGACCGGGCCGACGGTGTGTATCACGTAGCGCGCCGGCAGGCGGTAGCCCTGGGTGATTTTGGCCTGCCCGGTCGGGCAGCCCCCCAACGTGCGGCACTCCGCCAGCAGCTCCGGCCCGGCCGCCCGGTGGATCGCCCCATCGACGCCGCCCCCACCCAAGAGCGAGCTGTTCGCCGCATTGACGATGGCATCGACACGCTGCTGCGTGATATCTCCCTGAACAACCTCGATACGGTGACGCATAGGACTTTTCCTTCTCCCGCAAAGGGCGCACAGAACACACAGAGCTTAATGTTTTTTTCTCTCTGTGTTCTCTGTGTTCTCCGTAGCCCCATCAGCCTTTTTTCATACTCAAACTAATCCGGCTGCGCTCGCGGTCGATTTTGGTGACCTTCACATCGACGACATCGCCGACTTTGACGACGTCGTGGGGATTGTGGACGTATCGCTCACCCATCTGGCTGACGTGCACCAGGCCGTCGTGTTTGACGCCGATGTCGACGAAGGCGCCAAAATCGACGACGTTGCGTACGGTGCCACGCAGCTGCATGCCCTCGTGCAGGTCGTCGATGCTCAAAACGTCGCGGCGCAGCAGGGGCGGCGGCAGGTCGTCGCGCGGGTCGCGGCCGGGTTTGACCAGCGCGTCCAGGATATCGGTCAGCGTGGGGACACCAATCCCCAGAACACCCGCCAGGTCCTCCGGCTTGTGCTGCTGGCGAAACCGGTTGACCAGGCCAGGCAGGTCGCGCGCCTTGATGCCGACGCCCATCAAATCGAGCAGGTCACGCACCGCGGTGTACGATTCGGGGTGAATGGCGGTGTTATCGAGGGGGTTTTTGCCGTCGGCTATCCGCAAAAAGCCGGCCGCCTGCTCGAAGGCCTTGGGGCCGAGCCCCTTGACCTTTTTGATATCGGTGCGGCTCTGAAACGGCCCGTGCTGGTCGCGGTAATCGACGATGTTCTGCGCCAGCTTCTTGCCGATGCCGGCCACATACTGCAGGAGCGCCGGCGAAGCGGTGTTGACGTCCACACCCACCAGGTTGACGGCATCCTCGACTACAGCATCGAGCGATTCCTGCAGCTTCTTTTGATCGACGTCGTGCTGGTAGAGACCAACCCCGATGCTTTTGGCGTCAATTTTGACCAGTTCCGAAAGCGGGTCCTGCAGGCGGCGGGCGATGCTGATCGCCCCGCGCACCGAGACGTCGAGGTCGGGAAATTCGACGCGTGCCAGGGGTGAAGCCGAATAGACCGAGGCGCCCGCTTCGTTGACCAGGGCATAAGCCACATCACGCCGGGTCTTGGTATCCGCCAGCTCGCCGATAACCTCGGCGACCAGCTGTTCGCTCTCGCGGCTGGCAGTTCCGTTACCAATGGCGACCACATCGACCTGGGCATTGCTGATGGCTGCGGCCAGCAGGCGTTTGGCGTCGCTCCACTGGCGCTGTGGCTCGTGCGGGTAGATCGTGAAGTGCGCCAGATACTTGCCGGTTTCGTCGACGATGGCCACCTTGCAGCCGGTGCGGAAGCCGGGGTCGATGCCCATGACCCGTTTGCGGCGCAGGGGCGGCTGCAGGAGCAGGCTGCGCAGGTTGGTGGTGAACGTGGCGATGGCGTGGTCGTCCGAGGTTTCGGTCAGTGTGCCGCGCAGCTCACGCTCGATCGAGGGCTGGATGAGACGGGCGTACCCGTCGTCGATGGCGGCCGCCACCTGGGCGGCCACCGGCGAACGCCGGTTGGGGATGTAGCGGCGGCCGATGTCGGCTACGATCTGCTCGTCGGGACCATCGACACGCACTTTGAGCGCGCCCTCTTTTTCACCGCGGTTGATGGCCAGCAGCTGGTGGGCCGGCAAGTCTTTGAGCAGGGCTGCGAAGTCGTGATACATCTCATACTTCTTGCCCGGATCGGCGTCGTTTGTGGCCAATTTGACGGTGACCAGGCCCTGGTTGTGAGTCTTGGACCGCACGAAGGCGCGCACCTGGGCGTCTTCGCTGACCACCTCGGCCACGATGTCGCGCGCACCGGCGAGCGCGGCTTCGATGTCGGGCACGTCGTCCGAGATGAAGGTAGCGGCCAGGACGTGCAGGTCCCCCTGCAACGCTTTTGGATCGAGCAAGACGTTGGCGAGGGGTTCCAGACCGCGTTCGCGCGCAATCATGGCGCGCGTACGGCGTTTGGGCTTGTACGGCAGGTAGAGGTCCTCGACCTGCTGCAGTGTCGTGGCGGCGGTGATGCTGGCTGCGAGTTCGGGGGTGAGTTTTTCCTGTTCGGCGATGCTCTTGAGCACCGCCGCCTTGCGTTCGGCCAGGTGGCGCAGGTATTCGAGGCGGTGTTGGATCTGGCGCAGCTGCACCTCATCCAGGCCACCGGTGACCTCTTTGCGGTAGCGCGCGATGAAGGGGATGGTATTGCCTTCATCGAGCAGCTCGATCGTATCGGCGACCTGGCGGGCGGTGATGGCCAGCTCGCGGGCGATGGTGGTGACAATCAGGGTATCGGGCATGGATGAATTGGGTATCCAATCTATGGGTCTGGCGCTCAGCCTGGCGCTCAAGCGCCGGGCTCAGAGCTCAAGTCCGCTCAAGCGGACTGGGTGGGTGGGCGGGTCACGCCCGCTGGGCGCTCAAGCGCCAGGCTCAGAGCTCAAGTCCGCTCAAGCGGACTGGGGCTGATTTAGGCTGGCAGGAACTCGCTGACTGGGACGCTGAAGCCGGGTAGGAGGTCTTCGCCATCCAGGGTGTCTTGGGTGCCGGCGATGTGCATGTCGGTGGGTGAGCGGTAGACGGTCACGTTGCGGTTGGAGGGATCGACCAGCCACACCCGCGCGACACCGATGGCAAAATACTCGTTGATCTTGCGCTGCACGTCCATCCAGCGGTCATCCGGCGAGAGCACATCCACGACGAGTTCGGGCGCCACGTCCAGGAAGCTGGCCGATTTGACCTGGGTCAGGCGCGTGTGGCTGATGAAGATCACGTCGGCACCGCGCACGGTGTCCGGATTACGGCCGGTGTAGATGCCCACTTCGCCGACCATGACTTCACCCAGCGCATTCTTGTCGACAAATGCGCCCAGCACCTGGCCAAATCGACGCTCGTACTTCCCATGACGCCACCCGGTCGGACTCAACATGATAATCTCTCCTTCCACCAGCTCACAGCGCCCGACATGGCCCATTTCCGCCAGCTCCTCACCTGTTACGAGCGTCGCGGCGGTTTGAACAACCGGCCGATCCAAAACCTGGACCATGATCCACCTCCTGTAGGGCTGCTACTGGCCCGCCAGCGCTGGCGGACGACCGCATCATAGCACATTTTTTCTTGTCTGACAATCTCAAGGCGGAGGTCAGCGATCACCAGATTTGATCAAGCCCTGTTTTCGCAGGTATAATTCGCCTATGGCCCCAACCCACCCTGCCCTGGTCGTTCCACCCACGAAACCGCGGGAGGCCGCTGGCATACCAGCTCTGCCAGGCAGTTACGTGCTGGTATTCGAGATGGAGCAGCCGCTGAGTCTCGAGGTCGGACGGCTGGGCGCGGTGAACCTGGCACCTGGACGTTATGTCTACTTTGGCAGTGCATGGGGACCGGGCGGGCTGCGGGCGCGCATTCGCCGGCACGTGCGGCCAGACAAATTACCACACTGGCACATCGACTACTTGACGCGACAGATACAGCCGGTTTTCGTCCATTGGCAGCCTGAGGTGCCCGATCTCGAGTGCGCAAGCGGGAAATCGCTGCCTGAGGACGTGACCAGACAAAAAACGACTGCAAGCGGCGATCGCCCCGCGCTGCCGCACGCCAGAGCCCATCGGCTGGAGTGCACCTGGTGTCAGCGCATCACACAGTGTGCCGGCGTGGGCGTACCGGTTCACCATTTTGGCAGCAGCGACTGCCGCATCGGCTGCCCGGCTCACCTGCTGCGGCTGCCGGCCGACATGACGATCCAACACATGCTGGGAGTACTGACATGAGCCAACCATCCCTGGAATCTCTGCTCGCCGCCGTACAGGCCAACGACGACGAGACTGCGGAACAGGTTGTCACCAGCTACACCGTGGCGTCAGCACCGGCGTTGAGTGACGTGCTGGCACTGTTCGAGACCGAGGACGCCGATCAACGCTGGTGGGCAGTGCGCACCGCCGCGGCCGTCGCGCCCTTCAGCGAAGGCGGCACATTGGCCCTCGAAGCCCCCCTGCGCCAGCGCCTGCACGACGCCGACCCGGCCGTGCGCTGTGCCGCTGCCCTCGCCGCCGGCCACCTGCACATGGCTACCCTGGTCACCGAGCTGGCCGACGCCTTGGGTGACGAGAGCGGCTGGGTGCGCAGCAGCGCAGCCGACGCCCTGGCCCTCATGGGCGAAACCGCCGTACCAGCGCTGCTCCAGGTGCTGGCCGGCACCGATCAAGGCGCCCGCACCCGTGCCGCCTACGCACTCAGCAAGATTCGCACCATGGAGGTAGCCAACGCCTTCTACCACTGCCTGCAGGACGAAAACCAGCTCGTACAAACCTACGCCTACGACACACTCGAACAAATGGGCCTGCTACAAACCATTCTCGTGATGTAACACCCACCATGCCATCCATTTCAATCCCATGCGTTCCCATCCGTTCCCCCTACTCCGTACTCCCTACTCCGTACTCCTTCCGTTCCCAGGAGCCCACCCATGATCCTGACACGCCGTGAATTAGAGCAGCGCGAACGCCACACCCTGGCCCCCTACGGCATGAAAAGCGGCGACAGCCGTGGACGCCGCGTGCCCGAGGAGGAACCGGCCCACCGGTCAGTATTCCAGCGCGATCGCGACCGCATCATCCACACCACCGCCTTTCGCCGCCTGGAGTACAAAACGCAGGTGTTCGTCATCACCGAAGGTGACCACTACCGCACGCGTCTAACCCACTCCATCGAGGTCGCCCAAATCGGGCGCAGCCTGGCACGTTACCTCGGCGCCAACGAAGATCTGACCGAAGCGATCTGCCTGGCGCACGACCTTGGCCACCCACCGTTCGGCCACACCGGGGAGTACGTGCTCAATGGCCTCATGGCCGGCCACGGTGGTTTCGATCACCAACGGCAGACCGTGCGAATTCTGGAGACGTTGGAGCAGCGTTACGCCCATTTCGATGGCCTGAACCTGACCTACGAGGTGCGCGAAGGGGTGGTCAAACACGACACCGACTACGACGTTACCGATGCCACCGGCTACGAACCCGACCTGGCTGGCACCCTCGAATGCCAGCTCGCCAACCTGGCCGACGAGATTGCCTACAACACCAGCGATCTCGACGATGGTCTACGTGCCGGGCTGTTCGATTTGACCGAAGTGCGTGGCCTGGACGTGTGGCGTGACGCCATGGCGAGCCTGGATGAACCACTGGATCGCCCCCTCGACGACCTGCTGCGTCATCGGGTGATCCGTCGTCTCGTGGGGCGGTTTGTCACCGACGTGGCGTATGCCACGGCCCAGGCCCTGGATACCCAACGGATCGACTCGGTCGATGCACTGCGTGCCGTCGGGCATAACCTGGCTGGCTATTCACCAGAAATGGCGGACAAAACACGTGCGCTGAAGGCTTTTCTGCTGGCGCGTTTTTACCATCACTACCGCGTCATGCGCATGGCGAGCAAAGCCCAGCGTGTGCTCACCGACCTGTTCGAGGCCTACCAGGTGGAACCGGGCCAGCTGCCAACCAGCACGCAGGCCAAAATCGCCCACGAACCTGAAGGGGTGCGCCGCGTGATCTGCGACTATATCGCGGGTATGACAGATCGTTACGCGCTCGAAGAACACGCCAAGTTGTTCGACCCCACGGTGCGGGTCTGAAGCCAGGGTTTCGATCCGTCCGGTTGGCAAACGAGGCGTCCGCACCTGGGGGTGCGGACGCCTCGTTTGTCGACACGTTTTTTTCTGACGCAGGCTGCGTCGAGATCACTCTCGCGGCGTCACCGTCAGTTCGACACGCAGGGTCTTGAAAACCGACTTAGCTGGCCCGGAGCCTTCGGCGTAGGCCAGGTCGGCAATGCGTCCTTCCAGTTCCAACGTTTTGTGCGTAATCCGAAATACCTGGCCGGGTGCCGCCAGGATGACATCTCCTTTGTCGCGCAAGCGCTGGCGCAGATTGGCGTTGCCGTAGGCAAAGTCGCTCAACAGGACAGTCGTCATGGTGCGTACATCACCCTTGTCGAACAACCAGACGTCCATGGCAGTTGGCTTTGCCATGTCGTTGTCCAGGGTCTCTGCAATCCCCATACCGCACTCGCCGCGGTAGCCCGACCCAGACCGGCCTTCGATCATGAAGTTCTCATCGTAGTCAACGTCGCCCTGGCGGTAAAGCGCCGCAAATTTGACCGCGGGCCCCGCTGCGGCTGGCGCTGGCTGAGGCGTGGTGACCACGGGAGCAGCCGCCGCCGGTGCCGGCTCAAGTTCGAACGCCTCTTCTTCAAAGAAATCACGTTCGGTCTCGTCGATGGGTGCCAGCTCCTCGTCAGCGTACCAGGCAGGGCTGGTCAGCCCTTCGTCGACGTCACCAAACTCATCCTCGATACGGTGGGTGTATTCGGCAGTGGGCTTCTTGACCGCTGGCGCCGATTTGGGTGAGCGCCGGGTCGTCACAAAATAGAAGAGCAGGCCCAGGCCAACGCCCAACACAACGATTCCACCCAGAAGGAGCAGGGCATACCCAAGGTCGGAGGAGGTCTCTGCGGTTGCGGGGGGCGGTGTCTGTGTGCCGGGTGTGAGTGTGGTTGCAAGGGCCGCCGCCAGGGTTTGCAGGTTCTGTGCCTGCGCGGCTCTGCCGGCATCGGCGTAGGTGGATGCAGCAGCATTGAGATCATCGACTGCTTCCTGGGGTTTCCACTGCTGCAAGCGCTCGCCCGCCAGGCCCAAATCCCCATTGATCAGGTACGACTCGGCGACGAGTGACAGGTACTGGTAGCGCGTCTCTTGCCGCAAATCCTTCACATTGGCATCGGTCCAGTTCACCGGGAACAGCCACCAGCCCAAGACGATCCAGCCAATGAGCAGTCCTACGGCAAAGGCGGCCGCCAGCCACAACCAGTTGATGCTGCCTGTACGCCTTTGCATTTCTACCCTCCTCGAGCGCCCGTTGCCCTAAGGGGCATGCAAAAGAATAACCTCCTGCAAAATGGCCGGAATTCGCCGCAAATCACGGTGAGTTATTCTTTTGCATGCCCTAACTGTGCCGATGCCAAGAGCCTGTTCGATCGAGCTGCCCCATTTTCAGCAATCAAGACGCCGAACAGCTGCGTCGCGCCGGCACGGATACGTCACATCGTCAGTGCCATCACGGCCTTCTGAACATGCAGCCGGTTCTCGGCTTCATCGTAGACGACGCTCTGCGGCCCGTCGATGACACTGTCGGTCACTTCGATGTTGCGGTCGGCGGGCAGGCAGTGCATGTAGATGGCATCGTCTTTGGCCAGCGCCATGCGCCGGTCGTCGGTGATCCAATCGGCATAGTGTTTGGCAATCTCGGCCGCTTCCTTGCCGTCCTCCGTCGTGAGCAGACAGCCCCAGCTCTTGGGATAGAGAACGTCAGCATCCCGAAACGCTTCGTCCATGTCGTGCGTGATGCTGAAACGCCCGCCGTAGTGTTTGGCGTTGTCCTGCGCTTCTTGCAGAAGCTTCGGCATCAGCCGGTATTCGGGCGGATGGGCCAGCACGACGTCCATACCGAAGCGGGTGAGCTGGATGATCAACGACTGCGGCACCGAAATTGGCTTGACGTAGCTCTTGGCGTAGGCCCACGACACCGCAATCCGTTTGCCACGCAGGTCCTGTCCCTTCTTTTCGACGATCGTCATCAGGTCGGCCAGGATTTGGAAGGGGTGGTAGACATCACACTGCATGTTGAGCACGGGCACGCGGCTGGCGGCTGCCACTTCGCGAATGTAGCGGTTGCCGAAGTTCCAGTCGCACTGGCGAATGGCCAGGCCGTCGAAGTAGCGGCCATAAATCTCGCCGATCTCCTTGGCCGTATCACCGTGGGCGATCTGCGTCGTCTGCGATTCGATGAAGGCGGCATGCCCGCCCAACTGCGCCATGCCAGCCTCGAACGAACCGCGCGTGCGCGTGCTGGTAAAAAAGAAGAGCATCGCCAGGACTTTGTCACGCAAATAGGCATGTGGCTCGCCCAAGGCGCGCTTGCGTTTCAGATCGAAGGCAACGTCGAGCGCCGTTTCGATCTCCTCCCGGGTCCAGTCGGTGTCCCCGATCAAATCACGTCCGCGTAGGAAAGTTTGCATGTGATATCCTCGTCGCTCATCCTGCCGCTATCCGCCTGGCTGATACGAGATATTTGTCACCAAGACACAACGGCGCTAGATTATCTTCGCTAACTTGGTGTCTTTGTGCCTTGGTGGTTTCCAATCATCAGTCGAGTTGACCCACCAGCGCGGGAAACAGTGCATAAAACTCGGTCGCTTTGACCACTTCGGCCAGCGAGTTGCGGTCCATGACCGTATGCGCGACCTCTTCCTCACCGGGACCGAAGCCGATGCTGGGAATGCCGGCTTTGCCCGTCCAGTAGGTGCCGTTGGTGCTGAAGTCCCACTTGCCCGGCTCGGCCTCGGGCAGCCCGATGGCCTGGCGCGCGGCCTGGCCGGCCTGCACCAGCGGGTGATCGGGTTCCAGCGCCCACGCCGGATAGTACTTGTCCACGGGGAAAACGTAGCCGGTGTAGCTGGGAATGTCGTAATACAACATTTCGACCGCGATGTCACCCGCGGCCTGGTTGGCCGGGGGGATCAGGCGGCGCACCTGCTCGATCGCTTCTTCCATGGTTTCGCCGAACGTCAGACGACGATCGATGTAGATCGTGCATTCGTCGGGCACGGCATTGAGGCTGGCGGTCTGGGCTTTGATGTCGGAGACGGTGATTTTGCCGTGACCCAGGAAGGGGTGATCACCCAGCTGCGGCTCCAGGTCACGAATGGCGGCGATCACCGGCAGCATCTTGTAGACGGCGTTGTCGCCGAGTTGGTTGGAGGCGGCGTGCGCGCTGCGTCCCTTGGCCACCACTTTCAGCTCGACACGACCCTTGTGGCCGCGGTAGGTCTTGAGGCGGGTGGGTTCGCCAATCACGGCAAAAGCGGGCCGGATGCCGGGATCGACTTCAACGAAGGTGTTGGGTGCGATGCCGTCGCAGTCCTCTTCCATGTTGCCAAAGACGTAGGCGGTGTATCCCTCCAGCAGCCCCAGGTCGCGTGCGATAGCCAGTCCGTAAACCATGCCCGGTGCCGAGCCCTTTTCGTCGCCGGCACCGCGTGCGTAGAGGTAACCGTCCTCGATTTTGCCCACGAAGGGGTCCCACTGCCAGGCTTGCGGATCGGCAATGCCCACGGTGTCGATGTGTGTATCGTAGACAAAAACGCGTGGTCCGTGACCGATGCGCCCCATGATGTTGCCCATCTTGTCGAAGCGCACATCCTCGAAGCCCAGTTGGCGCATCTCGGCCGCCATACGCTCGCCGACCGGCCCGATCTGGCCGGCCACGCTGGGTATGGCGCACAACTCGCGGAAAAAGGTGATAATCTTGTCTTCTTGCGCGGCAACCCGCTCCTGGACTGCGGCCACCAGGTCGGCCGATACGGGTGGTGTCATCGTTGTCTCCACATTCAGCATGTTTTTTGCAGGCAGGGGAATAAACGTAAGGTAAACACAGTTACGTCTGCATTGTAGCACGAAGCACGGAGACGGTCAAAGATGAGGGGCACTGCGTTTGCTTTCGCGGACGAATCGCGGTGTACAAGCACAGAACAAGGCGAAGCCAAGTGCGGCATGATGAAGGACAACCGCTTCCTGTCAGCTCTGAGACAACAAGAGCCAGACGAATGTCGTCTGGCTCTTGTTTGATGGCGGGGAGGGCGGGATTTGAACCCGCGATACCCTTTCGGGTATACCCACTTAGCAGGCGGGCGCACTAGACCGGGCTATGCGACCTCCCCGTGTTATGCTCTTTGTCTGGCGGAGGGAGAGGGATTCGAACCCCCGGTGACGCGGAGCGCCACAACGGTTTTCAAGACCGCCGCCATCAACCACTCGGCCATCCCTCCACGCGAACCGGTGCGAGTATACCACTGGGGGGGAGGGCTGTCAAAGTTGGGAGTAGGGAGTGGGGAGTAGGGAGTAGGGAGTAGGGAGTAGGGAGTAGGGAGTAGGGAGTA
>CAZXQZ010000097.1:0-16807 GCA_964642445.1 uncultured Anaerolineae bacterium | reverse complement strand
ACAGGAGTGACACATGCCGCACGTCATCACACTGCCCTGCACGTCCGAGACCACGTTCACCGTCCACAGTGCAGGATTGTTGGGCGGTACGGCCCTCAGCCAACCCCAGCCTCTGCCCTACAACAACCTGACGCTGCTCGGCGTCCTGGCCGCACTCGAACCGGCGCGCGACCCGTTTGTCGTATTCGAAGCCAACCTGCGTACGGCGGTGCTGTCCGCCCTGCGCCAGGCCGGCCTGCTGCGGTCCGATGGGACACCCCTGCCCGACCTGGCGGTGCATGTGGGCCGGCGATTGTGGCAGCTGCTGACGGCCGACCCACGCGTCGCCGGCCTGCTGGCCACCGACCGGGCCAATGCCCAGGCGCGCGGTCAACGGCTCGACGTCGTCGTGCAGACGGGACCGGGCGACGTGCCCCTGGCGCGCCTGCCGTGGGAGCTGCTGCACGACGATCACGGCTTCCTCTTGCAGCAAGGGGCTGTCACCCTCACCCGTCACGTCCAGTTCGAACGCGCCACTCCACGCCTCAAGGTGGCTGGTCCGATTCGTATTCTGCTGATCGAAGCCCGTCCGGTGCGCGTTCCTGCCCTCCCGGTCGGCCGCGAGCACGGCGTGCTGGCCAGCGTCCTTGCCAGGTTGCAGGATCCTGGCCTGGTCACGCTGGAGCGCCTGCAGCCACCCACCTACGACGCCCTCGTCAACCGCCTGTCCGACGCCGATGACGTGCACGTCATCCATTTCGACGGCCACGGCGGTTTCGATGGCCGCGCCAGTTTCCTGGTCTTCGAAAACCAGTACTGCGAGCGTCAGGACGTCGATGCAGCGCGTTTTGCAGCCGCACTGGCCGGCAAAAAGGTCAAGCTGCTCTATGCCAGTGCTTGCCAGACTGCGGCGGCAGGCGCTGACAGCATCTTCACCGGCCTAGGGCCGGGTCTGCTGGTAGCGGGCGTCCCGGCCATTGTCTCCATGCAGTTCAGCGTCATGACCAATGCCGCGGAGACATTCCTGGGACGGTTCTACCGCTCGGTGGCGCTGGGCAAACCGCTGCCCGACAGCCTGGCCGATGCCCGCCAGCTTCTGTACGGTCCCCAGTTCGGCCACGCCTGGGCCACCCCCGTCCTCTACCTGCGCAGCCGCGACACCGAAGGCAAACTGCTCGAAGTAAGGCAAAAACGCTGACCCCCTACTCCCTACTCCCTACTCCCTACTCCCCATAACGCACGCCAACGACTTTGCACAAACCCCGCGGTGCTGGTAAACTGGGGAGCAATGGCAGAGAACGCGACAAAACACAACGCGCTGGCGGGGGAGACCAACCAGCCAAACCCGGCTGATGCGACATCCCACCGCCGGCAGGGACCACCCTGGCTGTGGGACCTGCTGGCGATCGGTGTGTTGGCCATGGCGACAGCCGGCTTCTTCTGGCGTCAGCTCAGCGGCACCTTTTTCACACCGGCGGACGGCGGGGACCTCGTTTCCTTCCTGCTGCCGATCTACACGTTTGCCCAGGATTCGCTGCGCGCCGGTCACCTGCCGCTCTGGAATCCGCACCTCTATCTCGGCGCACCGCACGTGGCCGAAGTCCAGGGCGGTTGGTTGTATCCACCAACCCTCCTGACGCTGCTGCTCACACCGCGTCTCAGTTACCTCCACCTGGAACAGCTCAGCATCGCCCACATCTGGTGGACCGGCGTAGGGACGTACGTCCTGCTGCGCAGCCTGACACGGGCGCTGGACGATCGACGGTTGAGCCGCTGGGCGGCGCTGGCAGCCGCATTGGCGTTCATGTTCGCCGATCCGCTGCTGGTTCACTTCGGCAATACCAACCTGCTGGCGGTGGCCAGCTGGCTGCCTTGGGTCGTATGGGCCTTTCTACGCACAGGCAGCGCACGGCACCCCTGGCGGGCGACGGCGTTGGCGGGGCTGTTGTTGGGCATCGGCACGCTGGCGGGCCACCCGCAGACCAGCCTGACCATCGTATTGGCACTGGCGATTCTGAGCGCGTTCCTGGCCTATTTTGCCCTGACATCGGGCCGCGGCTGGCGGGCTGCGCTGGCGCCGGTTGGCCGTTTGCTGCTCGTCGTGGCGATTGCCGGGCTCCTGGCGGCTCCCATTCTGCTGCCGGCGGTGCTGCACACACCCTACACGGCCCGGGCAGCGTTCACGTACGGCGACGCAGCGCAGTATTCGCTGTCACCGGCGCAGTGGATCGGTCTCGTGCTGCCCGCCTATTTTGGGCGCAGCCCAGGTCTGCATTGGGGGCCGTGGGACCGCGTCGAGATGGGCTACCTCGGCATCCTGCCGCTGGCCCTCGCCCTGCTGGCGATCGTTCAACAGCCCGGACGGCGGGTCTGGCTGTGGCTGGGCCTGGCGCTGACCGCGTTCGTGCTGGCACTGGGCATCTATGCCCTGCCCCACGGCTGGCTGACGCTCTTGCCCGGCTTTGGGCAGACGCGTGCGCCCGCACGTCTGCTGCTGCTGACCGACCTGGGGCTGGCCGTGCTGGCCGGTTACGGGTTGGATGGGCTGTTGCGTGCCTGGTCGGCGCGCGAGGCCCAGGCGTTCGACGCCGTCTGGCGCATCATGAAATGGATCACCGCGGGCGTGGTTGCGGTCGGGGTGCCGCTCAGTTACCTGGCGCTGATGGTGACGCAGGACGCGTCACCGGCGACGTTCCTGCGCGCCGCCCTGGTTACGATTGGTGTGGTGTGGCTGGCGGCCTTTTGCCTGGCAACGTTGGGCATCCTGGCAGCACGCCGATTCGGCTGGGCACGGCCGGCCGTCATCGGCGCGTTGGCCTGTGCGCTCATTTTTTTCGACGTGTCCAGCATGGGAGCCTACCTGGATGGCAGCACCACCAACCCGGCATCGAGTTACCAGCAGCCAGCGCTGGTTGAGTTTCTGACCGCACAGTCGGGCACCTGGCGCCTCGACGCGCGCACCGACATCGACCAGCTGTGGCAGCCCAATACGGCGTTGATGGTCGGGCTGGACGATGTCTGGGGCGTGGCCAACCCCCTGGTGCTGGCCGACGTGGTCCGGTACTGGGACGGCATTGGGCCGCAGGGACGATCGAGTCCGTTGTACGATTTTCTCAACGCCCAGTTCCTGATCGGGCGCAAGGACGTACCGCTCGACTGGAGCAAGTACGAGCTTGCTTTCGACGGGGCACCGGAGCTGGCCGTTTTCCGCAATCGTGCCGTCTTGCCGCGCGCGTTCCTGGTGTACCAGGCGACGTCGGTGACCGATCAGGAGGCCGCGTGGGAGGCCATCCACCGCGATGGTTTCGACCCAGGGCGGGAGGTCGTGGTCGAAGGCGGGGCAACCTTGCAGGCACCGCCGGAGGGGGCCGTTTCTGCCCCGGTAGAAATCGTCGCCCAGGGGCCAAATGCATCGACGCTGATCGTGCAGCCGACGGCACCGGCGTACCTGGTCATCAGCCAACCGTTTTACCCTGGCTGGCAGGCGGTCGATCAGGCCGGTCGTGAGGTGCCGATCGTGCGGGCCAACTTCGCATTCCAGGCGTTGGCGGTGGGACCAGAGACGCAGTCGGTGACGCTGCGTTTTGCACCCAGCACGTGGACATGGGGCCTCGTTCTGGCAGGTATTGGCGTCCTGATTGTCGTGGCTGGTATGGTCGCCGGCCGCCGGGGTTCGTAACGTCTTTTCTGCAAGAAACCTGACAGCGAGGAATGCCGCACCTGGGGGTGCGGCATTCCTCGCTGTTGAGTATTTTTGTCTACAAGTCCGCCACGCCTACCGGGCGCGGGCGAAGAAGATCACTGCCACTGCCAGCAAGAGCAGCACGGCCACCAGCACCACAACCGCCCACGTCGGCAGGTAAAAACCGGGCTGCGCCGGCGGGGTGGGGGTGGGTGTCGTGCCCGGAGGCGGTTCCGTCGTCGTTTCCTGGGGCAAGGTCAGCACAAACGCCGTGACATTATCGATTTCGGCTGCGGTCAGGGGCCCGCCGTTGTCCATTGCCCAGGCGGGCATGGCGGTGCCGGCGATTCCCGTGGCCACCGTATTGCGCACCGTCAGGTCGGGGCGAATACTGGAAAAGGCACGGGAGAGGTCAGCACCCGCGCGACCCTGGCCTTTGTCCCCATGGCACATGGCACAGTTCTGGGCAAAAACGGTGGCTCCCAGCGTGGGATCACCCGCCACATCGGCCAGGGTAGGAATTGGCGTAATGGGCTTGAGTTCGGGCGTTGGAAAATCATCGGGGCGCCCACCGCTCAGCGTCAGGACGAACGCGGTGAGGTCTTCCACATCTTGGGCTGTCAGGGGGCCATTGGGCTCCTGCCAGGCTGGCATGGCCGTGCCGGCAATGCCGTTGGCGATCACATTGCCCACAAACAGGTCGGGTTGGATGGATGAGAACACCGAGCTCAGCTGCGCACCCACGCGCCCTTTGCCATCGGGACCATGGCACACGGCACAGTTTTCATCGAACAGCTGCGCGCCGCGTGCGGGATCGCCCCCCTGCTGCGCTAACGCCCCACCAGCGGCCAGGATCAAGAGCAAAACTGCTATGGCAAGCCAGGTCAGGTTCGGCAGTCCCTTCCCTGTGCCCGGAGCAAGCATACGCTTTGCTTTCATACCTACTCCTCTCTGAAAGAGGTAAGCTCAGAGCCAGGCCGTACCACGTGGTGTTTCCATGCAGGTGGTGCCGGGTAGCGATTCGACATGGCTCCTTACTGGTCAACCGCGGTGTTGGGGACCTTCACCAGCCCCCAACACCGTGGCACGTTATTTGAGCGTCGACAGGAAGGCTACGACATCGTCCAACTCGGCCGGTGTCAGCGTCTCACTGTAGGTCTTGGGCATCAGGTTGTCGGCGAAGCCTTCGACCACGAAGGCACTCGGATTCACAATCGATGTCCTGATGTACTCCTCCGCCGGTGTGCCAGGTACCCGTGTCTCGGCATTGCTCGCCACCTTCGTCAGCTCAGGACCGATCGCACCCTGGGCCGCAGTCCCCTCGATCTTATGGCAGCCAGCACAGCCGCCCTTACCGAGCACGATCGCCTCACCCCGGGCCACAGGATCGTCGGCCACCGGGGTGGGCGTTGGTTGGCCCATTTCCTGGCCGGCCGTGGCCTCGTAGTTCAGGATGAAGTCGGTCAGGTTCTGAACCTGGTCACCTCGCAGTGGGCCACCGAACTCTTCGGACCACGGTGGCATGGCACCGGCGTACTGGTCGGGCCGGGTAGAGATCAGGCGACCGCCCGAAATCGTTGCCTTGACGTAGTCCTCCAACGAGCCGGGGTAGGCTACTTCCTGCAGACGACCGTTGAAGAAAAAGGCATCGTTGAGGGGTGGGCAGAGACCAGGCGTGCCCTTGGCCTGCAGGCCGTGACACCCTGAACAGTACTGGTTGAACAGTGCTGCACCCTCTTCGATCGACTTACCCTGCTGCGAGAGCTCCTCTTCGGTCATACGCGTATTCTCGTTCTGGGCCACGAACAGGATGATCACCAGAGCAAGGATGACCGCTATGATTCCGACAGTGATTTGTGCAAGTTTCATGGATGAGTCACTCCTCTCCGAATCGGCCAGTCCTACTCACCATGCCGAGAATCCGCGTGTAGATAGATGGTCTTGTCGTACGTTTCGGTTTCGCCGGCTGTCGCGGAATCCCACTCGACACGCATCGTGACCTTCTTGAGACCATCCTGCCAGGGTTCGACGACCATGATCACGTGGCCGTTGGGTAAACCCTCGGCGTACGGCCCGATGACCGCCTGGTGCATCTCCTCGAACACGGTCGCAAACTCGGTCTCTGGCTCCGGATAGGTGTCAGGCAGCGCACTATCGAAGGTTCCCTCGGGCACTCCTTCATAACCCATGGCACGTACAGGGCCCGTGCCTTCCATGGGTATGAATTCCTGGATCACCTCCTGCGCCGGTGTACCGGAAACGCCGTACTTCGGCGTGCCCATGTAGGACAATACGATCATGGCGATGGCAAAGACCACACCCAGTGATAGGATCACCTTACGATCGGACGCCCGGCGGCTGGGGTTCCAGTCGATGTACGGCAGGATGAACAACACACCAAACACCAGACCTGGTATAACAACACCATACAAGGTCTTGTCGCCCAATTTGAGCATACCCTGGATCCAGAGGAAGTACCACGGTGCCGTCGTGTGGAAGGGTGTGATACCGGGGTCAGCGTGGTGTTCCAGGGGTGCGGTGTACATCCAGGTGGAATACACGATGAGCGCAAGGGTTGCCAGGGCCGTCAGCATGAGCTCGTCGACCATGACGTCCGGCAGGAAATAGACTCGGCGATCGGCCGGGACGCGTTTGGCGGTATCCTGTCCGATCTCTTCCTGCGAGGGGGGCAGCGAGATCGCAAAGTGCACGACCTTGTAATAATGAACGAAGAAGAAAACCAGCAGCAGGGCGGGGGTAAAGAGCACGTGCAGCAGGTAGAAGCGTAGTAGACCGTCAGACCCAATGTCGGGTGCACCACGCAGCAGGAGGTTGATCAGGTTGCCCACGGCGGGTGGCGGCACAGCTTCGGCCATGCTGGTGCCGATGGTCACCGCCCAGTAGGCCAGCTGGTCCCACGGCAGCAGGTAGCCGCTGAAGCTGAGCAGCAGGGTCATGAGCAGGAGGACCACCCCGGTAAACCAGGTGAATTGTCTTGGTTTTTTGTATGACCCGGTGATAAACGTACGTGCCATGTGCAAGACAACGACGATCACCATGGCTTCCGCCCCGGCCCGATGCAGGTCACGCATCAGGGAGCCCAAGGGAACGTTGCTGACCAGGTTCAAGATGTCCCCATAGGCGGTGGACGGTGTGGGTGCATAAAACACCATCAACAGAATGCCGGTGATGGTCTCGAACAGAAAGAGAAACGTACTCAACCAGCCCAGGCGGAAGGTATATCCCAGTTTGGTGACGCTCTCATGATAGAAAGAGGGTTTGATGTGTAGCCAGAAGGCCTCGGAATGGAGTTGGAGGCGTGGGTTTGGACGACCCGGCGGGTCACCGCGCAGCATGCCACGCAGGTCGTTCCAGCTCAGGCCGGCTGTGAAGCGGGTGATGGCCTCGTCGATGAGCGATCCCAGCCATGACAGCAGGCCTTTGCGGCGAATATCCTGCAATACGCTCATAACGGTCTCCTTAGAATAACGATAGCGCAGGGGGGTGGACTCCCGCGTGTCACCACATCAGGAGCCTGGTTGAATAACATTGCGGACTCAGGTCGACGTGATGGGCGGCCCACCTGGGTACGGGGCAGGTTGCTCACCGGGCGGAATCGGCGCGGCACCGGCACGGATCACGCGTTTGCCCGTGTCGATCACGATCTTCGCCGTTCCTTCAGGAACAGGAACGGGAATGCTCGCTTCCTGCGTCTCCGCCAACACGTTACCAGATGCGTCCTGGGCCTGGACGGCAAATACGTCCAGACCACGGGCCGCCGGCCCACGCATCAACTGACCGTCGTACCAGAAGCGAGAGCCGTGACAGGGGCACTGGAAACGGAAATTCAGGCTGTCCCATTCATAGAGACACCCGAGGTGCGTACAGACCCGATAGTGGGCAAAAATACCACTTTCCAGGTGGGCGAGCCAGTACTTGCCCGCCGTATTGGGCTGCGGTGGTGAGTTGACGGGGGGAAGCGACGCCGGGTCGATGGTGAAGGTGCCACCAAATTCCCCTTCTTTGAAACGGGGCAGGGCGAAGGCCACCGTCGCGATGCCGGCTCCGGCAGCGAGGACGCCAAGCGAAATACCCCAGGCGTACATCAAAAATTCACGCCGTGAGACCGCTTTGGCTTCGCTGGTGGCCGGCGCAGCGGGCTGTTTAGGTGCTTTGGGTTCTGCCATGCCGATGCAAGCCTCCTTCATACGACCTACGCATACATATGTGCATCGTAGGTATGCGAAAAAATCGGGCACTGGTGAGGATAAATCGGACCACCTCGAATAACGCAGCGCGTTAGAAATGGACCTTGCTGAGATTATAACATGAGTCCTAGATTATCACAAACTTGCGCCTGAGCGAACAAATGCCAGATAAACGCGTTGTGGGGTGGGTCATGAGATGCACCCCGGTGGCGTACATGTGGGTCACCCGCCACGTTTGACAAAACAAACGGCCTGTGGTACTAATTGCCCCACAATTCAACCATCAACAACGTCGAATCGGAAGAGTAACCGTCAAAGCGGGCTGCAGAGAGTCCCCGGGGGTGTGAGTGGGATAGCCGCGCAGGTGGTGAATGGGCCGAGGAGTTGCGTACCGAACAGGCTCTCCCCAGTAGGCTACGCCGGCGACGCCTCCGTTACCAGGGCGCAGGGTATCGCTGATGCCTGTCACGACCTTGTCACCGTTTACGACAAGGTGCCCGGGTTGGCATGCAGGGTGGTACTCGTCGAGTGAGACTGGCTATCTAATTCCTGCGTTTCGCGCAGGCTTTTTTTGGCCAACTCAGTGGGGTGGCACCGCGGGAAGGCTGTTCACAGCCCTCGTCCCCAGCGCAAGTCACACTGCCAAAGGCAGTGTCTGTCGATTTGTGCTGGGAACGAGGGCTTTGTTGTTTGCCCAATCGGACGTCCGGAGTCTGTGAGGCCTCGGACGTCTATCGCAAAGACGTGAGGATGCCATGTACATACCGTCGTTAGCGGAATTCCAGAACCTGACTGGACAGGGAAACCTGGTCCCGGTCTATCGTGAGCTGCCGGCCGACCTGGAAACACCGGTGTCGGTCTACCTCAAGCTGCGCAACGGCGGGCCTTCCTTTCTGTTGGAATCGGTCGAGCGTGGTGAGCAGCTGGGTCGTTATTCGTTCATCGGCGTCCACCCGCCGCTGCTCATGACCGCCCATGGCGCGCAGGTCACGATCAGCGGGGCGGGCGGAGTAACCCTCGACGTGCGTCCGGGCCAGGATGACCCCCTGGCCGTGGTGGCCGACTTCCTCGGTCAGCGCCAGCCCATCCAGCTGCCGGGCCTGCCGCGCTTCACGGGTGGTGCCGTCGGTTTCCTGAGTTACGACTGGGTGCGCTTCCTGGAGCGGCTGCCAGCTACGGCACCCGATCCGCTGCAGATCCCTGAATTCTGCTTCATGCTGGCCGACAACCTGGTCATTTTCGATCACGTTCGCCACAAGCTGATCGTCCTGGCCAACGCGCGCCTGGAAGGCGACCTGCTGGCGGCCTACGCCGACGCCGTAGCGCGGCTCGATGCCGTCGTGGCGCGCTTGCAGAAGCCGCTGCAGGCGCCAGCATCCCAAGAGCACCTCAGCGGGCGGCCGTGGGAGAGCAACTTCACCCAGGACGAGTTCGAAACAGCCGTACGCCAGGCCAAGGCGTACATCGCCGCCGGTGACATCTTCCAGGTCGTGCTCAGTCAACGGCTGCAGCGCGCGACGGAGGCCGATCCGTTTACGATCTACCGCGCCCTGCGCATGCTCAATCCATCACCGTACATGTTCTTCCTGGAATTTTCGGATGATCTGCGCATCATCGGCTCCTCGCCCGAGATGCACGTCCGGCTCGAGGACGGCACGGCGCAGCTGCACCCGATTGCCGGCACACGCTGGCGCGGTGACTCGCCGGCGGAAGATGCTCGCCTGGCCGAAGAGCTGCTGGCCGATCCCAAGGAACGCGCCGAACACGTCATGCTGGTCGACCTGGGCCGCAACGACCTGGGCCGCGTCTGCGACTATGGCACGGTGCGTGTGCCGACGATGATGACGGTCGAGCGTTACAGCCACGTCATGCACATCACCAGCGATGTGCAGGGCCGGCTGCGTACGGAACATGACGCGTTCAGCCTGCTGCGCGCGACCTTCCCGGCTGGCACTCTCAGCGGCGCCCCCAAGGTGCGCGCGATGGAAATTATCGAGGAACTCGAGCCCACGCGGCGCGGCGCTTACGGCGGCTGCGTGGGTTACATCGACTACGATGGCACCATGGACACCTGCATCACCATCCGTACGATCGTCATGCAGGGCGGCACCTGCTACCTGCAGGCCGGGGCCGGCATCGTGGCCGACAGCGACCCCACCGCCGAATGGCTTGAGTGCATGAATAAAGCCAAAGCCCTGGCTGTGGCTGTCGAGCAGGCCGAACATGGATTATAGAGAGGCAAAATGAGGTCAGATATGGCTGACAACACGCGCAAACGCGTCTTTTCGGGGATCCAGCCGTCGGGCAATATCCACCTTGGCAATTATCTCGGTGCCATCACGCAGTGGGTCGCCGAACAGGACAGGTACGATAACGTCTTCTGCATCGTCGACCTGCACGCCATCACAGTGCCGTACGATCCGGTCACCCTGCTGGCCAAGACCCGCGAGCTGGCTGGGCTCTACCTGGCCACCGGGCTCGATCCACAGCGCAGCGACATCTTCGTGCAGTCGCACATCCGCGAGCACACCGAATTGACCTGGCTGCTAAACTGCGTCACCCCCCTGGGCTGGCTGGAACGCATGACCCAGTACAAGTCCAAAGCGCAAAAACAGGAGAGCGTGGGCACAGGGCTGCTCGATTACCCGGTGCTGATGGCCGCCGATATCCTGCTGTACGACACCGACCTGGTGCCGGTGGGTGACGATCAGCGGCAGCACGTCGAGCTGACCCGCGACCTGGCACAGCGCTTCAATTTCACCTTTGGCGACGTGCTCGTCGTGCCCGAAGTCGTAATTCGTAAGAGCGGCGCCCGCATCATGGGCTTCGACAATCCAGAGCAGAAGATGAGTAAGAGCGAAACCGGCCAGTTCCATGCCGTTTACCTGCTCGACGACCCCAAGCTCGTGCGCAAGACGATTATGCGTGCCGTGACCGACTCGGGCATGGATACCGCTTTCGAGACAGCCAGCCCCGGTGTGATAAACCTGCTGACCATCTTCGAGATTCTGTCGGGCTGGGAGCGGGCGCGCGTCGAAGCACATTTCGAAGGCAAGGGCTACGGCTTCTTGAAGAAAGAGACGGCGGATGTCGTCATTGCCGCCCTCGAACCCATCCAGGCGCGTTACCGCGTCTTTGCCGACGATCCGGCCGAGCTGGACCGGGTGCTCAAGATCGGTGCCGATCGCGTGCGCCCACGGGCCGCAGCCACCATGCAGCGTGTCAAAAAAGCCATGGGTTTCCTGCCGCCGCTCGACGGCTGAAAGGGAGGACGGGATGATTGTGTTCATTGACAACTACGACAGCTTCACCTACAACCTGGTCCAGTACTGCGGCGAAATCGTCCTGCAAGAAAAGCTCGGCCGGCCGCAGGAGCTGCTGCGGGTGTGGCGCAACGACCAGGTCACAGTCGAGGAGCTGGTCGACCTGGCCCCCACCCACATTGTGATCTCACCCGGTCCCGGCACACCCGAACAAGATTCAGGCATCTCCAACGCCGTGATCGAGCGTTTTCATGCAACGACGCCAATCCTCGGTGTGTGCCTGGGTCACCAGTGCATGGGCTACGTCTTTGGCGGCCAGGTGGTGCGTGCGCCGCGCCTGATGCACGGCAAAACTTCACCGGTCTTTCACACCGGCCGCAGCATCTTCTATGGCCTACCCAGCCCCTTCACGGCAACGCGCTACCATTCGCTGATCGTCCAGGAGCCGCTGCCACCCACGCTGGAAGTGCTGGCCTTTACCGCCGAGGGTGAAGTCATGGGGCTGCGGCACAAGCAGTATCCGCACGTCATCGGCGTCCAGTTTCACCCCGAATCGATCTTGACTGAAGGGGGCAAAGATCTGCTGCGCAGCTTTTTGGCCCTGCGGCCTGCGGCTTGACCAGGGAGGCTGCGATGATCCAGCACGCCATTGCCCGCCTGCTCGACAGGCACGATCTTTCGGAAGACGAAGCCGACAGCGCCATGCACGAGATCATGCTCGGTGAAGCCACGCCGGCGCAGATCGGCGGTTTCCTGGTCGCGCTGCGCATGAAAGGGGAAACAGTGGCCGAGATCACCGGCTGTGCCCGTGCCATGCGCGCCAGTGCCATCCCGGTGCACCCGCACCGCTACCAGTCGGCCGACCTGGTCGATACCTGCGGCACCGGGGGCGACCATGCCGGGACATTCAACATCTCGACCACCGCCGCGTTCATCGTGGCGGGGGCCGGTGTGCCGGTGGCCAAACACGGCAACCGGTCGGTCACCAGCCAATCGGGCAGCGCCGACGTGCTGAGTGCGCTGGGTGTCAACCTGGACTTGAACCCGGAACAGGTTGGACACTGCATCGACGAAGCAGGCATCGGCTTTCTGTTTGCCGTCAAACACCACCCCGCCATGCGGCATGCCATTGGGCCGCGCCGTGAGCTGGCGGTACGCACGGTGTTCAACATCCTGGGTCCGCTGACCAACCCGGCCGGTGCTGCGCAGCAGGTGGTTGGCGTGTACGACCCGGCCCTGACCGAACCGCTGGCCGGTGTTTTGCAGCGCCTGGGCAGCCGCTCGGCCTTCGTCGTGCACGCCTTCAAGGCCGACGGCCAGCCGGGGCTCGATGAGCTGAGCACCCTGGGCCCGAACCGGGTCAGCCACTTGCGGCCGGATGGTTCGATCACGACGTTCGACCTGGACGTGCGCAGCCTGGGCCTGGCGCCGGCAAACCTTGGCGAGCTGCAAGGGGGTGATGCGGCGGTCAACGCCAAGATTACGCACGGCATCCTGGCCGGCCACATCGGGGACGCCCGCCGTACAGTGGCGCTGCTCAATGCGGCGGCGGTGCTGTGCACGGCCACCGCCGACTGGCAAGACGGCCTGGCCCGCGCCCAGGCCAGCCTGGACAGCGGTGCGGCCATGCGATCGCTGCAGCGCCTGATCGAGGTGAGTCAGCGGGTGTGAGGGGTGAGTCTCGACTGCGGGGAACGAATGCCGTCAACGAATGCGGAGAACGAATCAACGAATAAGCGGCGCCCAGGAGGCACGCCAACTCGTGTCATCAAGCAAACGTACGCAACGAATCAAGTATCAGGGCCAGTTCCTGGCCGAGATCATGGCCCACAAACGCGATGAAGTGCCCAAAGAGATGCGTGAGGTGCCGGCTGCGGATGTGCGCGCAACAGCCGCCGTGGCGCCACCGCCGCGCGACTTTGTGGCTGCCCTGCGCCCTGTCGACGGTCCGCCCGGCGTGCGGCTGATCGCCGAAATCAAACGTGCGTCACCGTCCAAGGGCGTGCTGTGCCGCGACTTCGATCCGCGTGCGCTGGCGGAGATCTACGCACGCAGCGGCGCCGCTGCCATCTCGGTGCTCACCGACGCCCGCTACTTCCAGGGCGACCTGGGACACCTGGCCGCGGCCCGTCATCACCTGGACACCCTGGCGGGCCGGGCGGGGGGGCCACCGAGCCTGCCGCTGCTGCGCAAGGACTTCATCTTCGATCCCTACCAGGTCGTCGCAGCACGTGCGGCCGGCGCCGATGCGGTGCTGCTGATCGTGGCCGCACTGGGCGACCGTGAGCTGCGTGCGCTGCTGGCCGAAACGCGCCGGCTGCGCATGGAGGCGATCGTCGAAGTGCATGCCGCGCCCGAAGTGGCGCGTGCGCTCGCCGCCGGCGCACGTATCATCGGCATCAACAACCGTGATCTGCGCACGTTTCGCGTGGATCTTGCAACCACCGCACAGCTGCGCCCCCTGATCCCACCGGACGTCATTGTCGTTGCCGAGAGTGGGCTGCACACCGCCGCCGACGTGCAGCGCCTGCGCGAGCTGGGAATCGATGCCATGCTGGTGGGCGAGGCATTCGTCAAGGCGCCCGCCGACGAGCGCCCGGCACGCGTGCGGGCCATGGCCCAGGCCGGTTTGGCGGGCAGCTCGCTGCCAGCAGGTGCCGTATGACGGGAACTGTGCTCAACGTCGTCACCGTGTTGATCGGCGGACTCCTGGGCACGTTGTTAGGCAACCGCCTGCCGGAACGCACGCGCCATACGATCATGAACGGCCTGGGGCTGATGACCCTGGTGATCGGCGTCAGCATGGGTTTGCAGAGTCAAAACATCCTCATCCCCATGTTCAGTGTGCTGCTGGGCGGCATCCTGGGCGAATGGTGGCGCCTGGAGGATGGCCTGGAGGCGGTTGGCCGCTGGTTGGAAGACCGGCTCGGTGCCCGCCTGGGCAGCACGTCAGAACGCTCACTGACGCGCGCCTTTGTCACGGCCAGCCTGGTCTTCTGCGTAGGCCCCATGACGGTCCTGGGATCGATCCAAGATGGGCTGACCGGCGATTACCAGCTGCTGGCCGTCAAGGCGCTGCTCGATGGGTTTGCGTCCCTCAGTTTTGCTGCCGTCTTGGGACCGGGTGTCATGCTGGCCGGCCTGACGGTGTTGGTTGTGCAAGGCATCATTGCTGGTGCAGCCATGCTGCTGGGAACCACCCTGGGCGAAGTCACCCGCCAAACTCCGTGGGTCATCGAAATGACCGCAACGGGCGGCGTGCTCGTCCTGGGCATCAGCCTGCTGCTGCTCGACCTGCGGCGGATCCGGGTGGGGAATCTGCTGCCGGCGATTGTGATTGCGCCAGTGATTGTGGTGGTTGTGGAGGCGTTGGGGGTTGGGGGGTAGGGGTTGGATGTTGGAGGGTGGATGTTGGAGGATGGATGTTGGAGGATGGATGTTGGAGGGTGGAGGGGGGAGCGTGTAGATTATGGTTAGGGTGAAGATTTGTGGGCTGACGAATTTGGGGGATGCGTTGGTGGCGGTGGAGGCGGGGGCTGATTTGTTGGGGTTCATTTTTTACCCGCCGTCGCCGCGTTATGTGGCACCGGGGGTGGTGGCGGAGATTGTGTCGGCGCTGCGTGCGCAGCGGGCGGAGGGATGGGGCGTGCGAACCGTGGGCGTCTTTGTGAATGCCAGCCCGGCCGAGATCGACGACGTGTTACGCCGTACGGGTCTGGACCTGGCCCAGCTAAGTGGGGGTGAACCGCCCCACAGCCTGGAGCTGTTACAGCGGCGGGCGTTCAAGGCGCTGCGGCCGGGGTCGTGGGAAGAGGCAGACGCCGACGCCGAGTGGTACGCCGACCTGGGGCCGGTGGACGGTCCCGACTTGTTGCTCGACACCTACCGCCCGCAGTCGTTCGGTGGCACGGGCGAGGTGGGGGACTGGCACATCGCGGCCGGCCTGGCTGCGCGCTACCGCCTGCTGCTGGCCGGCGGCCTGACCCCGGATAATGTATCGGCGGCGATTCAGCAGGTGCAGCCCTGGGGCGTCGACGTCAGCAGCGGCGTAGAAGCGGCACCGGGTCACAAAGATCATCAGAAAGTGCGAGCGTTTCTTCAAAATGCCAAACATGCCGACTGATCGAGGACCGGTGCCGGCCAAACCCAACGCACAGGCCCAGGGCTGGCAAATCCTCAACAGCCACTATCTGTACGAGAGTCACTGGTACAACGTGCGCCAGGATGAGATCCGCCTGCCCACGGGGGAGATCATTCACTACACGCAGATCGAACACCCCGGTTTCGTGACCGTGGTGCCGGTCACCGATGACGGCCAGATTGTGCTGATCCGCTCGTACCGCTACAGCGTCGACGAGTGGACGTGGGAGGTGCCGGCGGGTGGGCTGGGCAACAAACCCGGTCAGCCGCCCGCCGAGGTGGCGGCGAGCGAGCTCATGGAAGAGACCGGTGCCGTCGCGCGCGACATTCAATTCATCACCAGCTACTACAGCGGTGTCGGTTCGAGCAACGTGCGCGCCCACGTCTTTATGGCCACCGGCGTGCACTTTGTGGGTCAACAGGACCTGGATCAAACCGAAGTCATCGAGGTGCACAGGATGCCCATCCACGAAGCCCTGCAATTTGCCCGCAGCGGGCAGATGCAGGACGGGCAGAGCGCCATGGCACTGCTGTTCTGCGAGCCGGCCTTGCGTGAGCTGGCGGCTGGGTTCTGATCGTTACCACAAAGAACACAGAAGACACATAGTTTTTACCTGTGTTGCTGGGTGATCTGTGCGTCCTGTGCGGACAAATCAGAGGGAAACAGAAGATGAAACCTACCGCGACACGTTACGATACGGTGCCGGATGCACGAGGACGATTTGGTCCTTATGGGGGGCGTTTTGTCCCAGAGACGCTGGTGCCGGCGCTGGATGAGTTGGAGGCCGCGTACCTGGAGGCACGTCAAGACCCGGTCTTTCAGGCTGAGCTCAGTGAACTGCTGCGCACATACGTCGGCCGGCCGACTCCGCTCACCTATGCCCGGCGCCTGAGTGAACGCCTGGCCGGTGCCCAAATCTACCTGAAGCGCGAAGACCTGGCGCACTCCGGCGCGCATAAGATCAACAACGCCCTGGGGCAGGCGCTGCTGGCGCGGCGTATGGGAAAGCCGCGACTGGTGGCGGAGACGGGGGCGGGACAGCACGGTGTGGCCACCGCAACCGCCGCAGCGCTGTTGGGTCTGGAGTGTGTGGTGTACATGGGCGTGGTCGACATGGCCCGCCAGCAGCCCAACGTCTTTCGCATGCGGTTGTTGGGTGCCGAAGTGCGCGGGGTCGAGGCGGGCAGCCAGACGCTCAAGGATGCCATTACCGAGGCCATCCGTGATTGGGTGACGAACGTGCGCGCCACGCACTACCTGCTCGGCTCGGCCCTGGGTCCCCACCCCTACCCGCGCATCGTGCGCGATTTTCAGCGCGTGATCGGGATCGAGGCGCGCCAGCAGATGCTGGACCAGGTGGGGCGCCTGCCCGACGCCGTGGTGGCCTGCGTGGGCGGTGGCTCCAACGCCATCGGCATCTTCCATGCGTTTTTGCCCGACGAAACGGTCATGTTGGTGGGCGTCGAGGCGGGTGGGCGTGGCATTGCCGGCGGTGAGCACGCCGCGCGTTTCGCCGATCCGGTGCGCGGCCGGC
>CAZXQZ010000096.1:0-16973 GCA_964642445.1 uncultured Anaerolineae bacterium | reverse complement strand
TCGCCGGCCAGCACCAAGGCAACGGCACGGCGCGGCTGCCTTTGGGCACAAAGGCCAGGCCAATGTACCCTTCCTCGATCAATGCCAACATATCGGGCAGGTGATGGGTATAGGCCGACCAGACGACGACCCCGATCTGGGGGCGGGTCTGTTTGACGTGGCGGGCGATGGCGAGACCCAATGGGGTGCGTGGCGCCGTATCTTCGTTGCTGTGTTCGGGCAGCGACACATCGAGCATGGCCAGGCTGAAGGCGTTCGTTTTATCGTGCAAGAGCGACATAGCTTGAGCGTGGGTCGTGGCGCTGCTGACGGCAAAACCGAGGTCGGCCAAAAAGCTGGCAACCGACTGCTGCATGAAAGGGTCGTCTTCGACCAGGAGCGCGTGTCCGGCATAAAATGACTGGTGTGTCATACAGAGTGGTTCCAGTGGGTCAGAGTGACAGGGCAAAATTACCCTATCGAAAGGGCCTTTTTTTTCCCATTGTAACCCAACACGTCCGTCCAGCATAATACCAGTTGGACTTCTCAATCCAATAAGATGTCAAAATCGAGCGTATCAAGAAGCGATTAGAGCCTGAGGAGGCCTATATGGTCCGTCCGAACTATCTGGTCCGGTGTGGTGAGTATTTACTTGCGACACTTATGGTGATTTCTTTGGCCGCTTGTGGTTCAGCCGCTACCCCGGCTCCACAGGCATACGACACACCAATCTCACCGGCAGAGTCTGCCACGTCACTCGAGTCTTTGGTTACCGTTATCCAGAACTTACCCATTTGTCGCGAGCGACATCTGGTGTCTGGTTCCTGCTTCACCGAGAACTGCCTGGTTGCCCAGGACTTACACTCCCTCCACAGGCATACCCCGCGTAACTCGCGGAGGACAAGAAGTGCTAAGACCTCGGCGAGCTCGACTCGACTGAGACTTCGGCGAGCTCGCCGAAGTCAGTTGAGTCGCTCGCCGAAGACGGTCGAGCCGCGGAACTCAGCACCAATTGTTGAAGGTTGCAGGCGGCGTTGAGGTCGCGATCCATGACCATCCCGCACGCCTCACAGGTGTAGGTTTCCTCCGACAGGAGCAACGTGTCCTTGCCGTAGTGACACACCGAGCAGCGTTTACTGGAGGCGAAGAAGCGCGGGGCAATCACCACGCGGACGCCCGCCCAGGCGGCCTTGTACATCACCTGTCGGCGAAACTCACCCATTCCCACGTCACTGATCGCCCGCGCCAGGCGCCGGTTCTTGACCATGCCTGCCACATTCAGATCTTCGAGCACAACCACACTCGGCCGCTCGGAATCGGGCTTGGTTCTCGCCACGATTCGGGCAGTGGCCTGGTGCAGGGCATCGCGACGCAGGTTGGCCACGCGGGCATGCAGCCGTGCGACCTTGCGCCGTGCTTTCTCACGGTTCTTGCTGCCCTTCTTGCGCCGTGCCAGGATGCGCTGTGCTCGCCGCAGCGATTTCTGGGCATGCTCCAACGCCCGCGGATTGGCGAAGGTGCGGCCATCCGAGACCGTCGCCAGCGTCCGAATGCCCAGATCGACACCCAGCGCCGGTCCAGTGGCTGGCATCGGGTCAGGTACATCGATCTCGACCTGCACCGACACAAACCAACGTCCGGCGTGTTCAGACACCGTAGCACTCAGGACTCGTGCTGAGCTCCGCTCAGCACGCATGTGGGCGTCCCTGGGCAGGTACCCTGGCTCGTGCAGGCGCAGCCGGCCCAGCCGCGGCAGCTGGATGTGCCGCTCGAACACTCGGATCGTGCCGGTGAGCCGGAAGCTGCCGATTTTCCGTTTGCGGGACTTGAAACGCGGATGGCCTACCTTGCCCTTGAACGTGCCTGCCGGTCCCTGAGGTACCGAAGGGTTGGCCTTCACCCGGCGGTAGTGGTTGTCGTAAGCCCGATCGGCGTTGCGCAGCGCCTCCTGGGGCGCACACTTGGACACCTCGTAGAGCCAGGGGTGTTCCGTCTTCTTGAGCCGGTTCAGCTCGCGGTGCAGCTCCATCGCCGTCGGGACCTTCTTCCCTGCCCGACGCGCCTCCTCCTTGCGCTGCAAGGCGAAGTTGTAGGCGAAGCGCGCCGCACCGGCGTGCTTCAGGCATGCCGTTCGTTGCTTGTCGTTCAGGTCCAGCTCAGTCTTGAACCCGCGGATGATCTTCATCGGTCACATCCATGCATGTCTCGATCGCCTGTTTGATGCACGCCGCACGCCGTTTCGAGTTGCGCCGCCCGTAGATACGCGCCGCCATCGAGGTAATCACCGCCACAAAGTCGTCCACCAGATCATCACCCGTATCCGAGGGAAAGATCGTCTCCAACCGTCGCCCCGATGCCTCGAAGAGCACCTCAATGTACCCCCAGCCGAAACGTGTCAGCCGATCCTTGTGCTCCACCACGATCACCCCAATCTTCGGGTCTCGCAGCAGCTGATTCAGCTTGGGGCGGTTGTCATTCACCCCCGAGGCAATCTCAGTTATCTCCTTGCTGACCTGGTAACCCCTGGCTGCCGCATAGTCGCGCAAGCGCTGCATCTGGCGAACCGCATCTTCTTTCTGGTCCGCGCTGGACACTCTCGCATACAACGCCACACCGGTTGGCCGCAGCACCTGTTCCCGAACGATGATGGTGCCGGTTGGACTTTGATAGGCATCCAGCTGGCCATCCTTCCACCAGCGGTACGCAGTCTTGTATGTGACACCCACTTGCTTGGCGTATTGGCTCAGTTTCATGCGTGTGATATTACCATATAACACCATAAAACGTAAAATAACAAGTTACCAAAAGTAACCCCTACACCGAATGCTGGTGCCACTTCAATCCCTTCGGAGCCCACTGCCACTGCGGTTCCAAACCAAGTAGTGGAGCCAACGATATCTGCGGAAATCGCAACAACGCCGCATGTGAACTTGGGTGGTGGCGAATCTCTTTTGGGTGCCTGGGAAAGGATAACACCAGAAAGCGAAGATGAACTCTCCTTTTTCACCGTAGCTGAACAAATCGAATTCCTGAACGACGGGACGTTCGTGCTGCCGAAGTTCATGAATCAGAGCGGTTCGTACTCTTTCCCAGAGAACGGTCGGATCAAGTTCGAAGGTGCGTTCGGTGCTGCCGTCTACAAGTTTACCGTTTCCGGTGACACCTTGCTGTTTGACGAGAACGATCAGGTCTTGGAGTATCGGCGCATGAAGTAAGTTGTTCGACGTTGCCACATGTCAAACAAACCGCCGACGAAGTCTTCGACCAGTGGAAGAAGGGGAAGGCGTAAAACCGTGACCGATGCCGAATTTCGATCAATGCGGCCAGGTGACAAGATATGCGTGGACGGCTACCAGATCGCTTTCGATGTCCTGGTGTCCGGTCCGCACAATAACCTGGGTGAAATCCCGATCCAGGTCGTGGCCGTTTACCGCCGGGCTGAGAACATCGACTATGTGTACAAGCACTACATGCCCGGCCATCGGACTGTAGAGTCGAATCGTCCTGCGTTGCTGCGCGGATGGCTGAGTGATGGGGTCAGAAGATGGTCTTGAAGTGAAAGATGACTCAACGGCGCGATCGACCATCGGTGTAAGCATTTGCCGGGTTTGTCCCCCGCTACGCGTAACAACCACTGCCTCCGGGTCGTGCCGCGAGCCCCTGCGCGGCACGATCCTCTCCCCTATGAACGTGCTATTGCTCATCCCCTTGACTGGCTTCGTGCACCTCACGCGCAAGGCGACTAAGGTATTCGGCGAACGCCAGCAAATCCTTGCTGACCGCCGTGTAACAGTCGCCCAGTTCGCTGCCAAGCACTGCGATGCGAGACGGCCGCAGGTTGAAGGTGTACACGTTTCTCACGACGTGTCGAAAGCCTCGGTACTCGTCCAGACAATATCGCGTTGTCTGCCCAATGACCGGTGGCCTTACCTCATCGATCTCAGCCGACATCTGTAGCAGCAGGTCTTGATGCCAGGCAGGACCGCTCGGAAGACCTTCGCCTGTGATTGCAGCGATATCCTCGAAAATCCTCTCGATGCCTGCATAGAAACCGTGGATATTGAGGGCGGCGCCATCATAATAGCCGTCGTCGGTGGTGGCTGCGGCCTTGGCGACCAAGGACTGGGCTCGGTCGACAACTCGTTCCAAGTCGATCAGGGCCTGTCTGATGCGCGCAGCCAGGCCTGCGTAGGCGTTCATAATGTGATACCGTCGCTTTCAATGGCGCGTATCAACGACTCGGGCGCTTCTTCGGCGAGGACGATGTCGATTTCAATTCCAGGCTCCAGGTCGAGCAGTCGCGACGCTACCCGATACAAGAGTCGCTCGTCGAGTTCCCACACCGCCAGGTCAACGTCGGAACGCCCGTGAAAACCCCGGTTGCGCGCCAGAGAGCCAAACAACACAACCCGGGCGACACCGTATTCTGCTTTGAGCAGCCTGGCCGCACGCAGCGCCAAATCCCAGGCACGCTCCTGGCGCAGCACCAACACACGTTGCTCTCTCTCCATACGCTGAAGCGCAGTTGACCGATAAGCTGCTGCCTTCGCAGGTGCAATAACCAGTGCTGGACTCGCTTCCATAATGGCTGATCCTTTCATCCCCGCATTACACGGTCGATCGTCTCAATCATACCCGCCATTAGCCCGAACGTCAAACCAACCGCCTATCGCCCATCAGCCAACTCCTATCGTAGCTCCAAGCCGTCCACCACGACGGTTCGTATGCGTTCGTGTCCAACCTCCGACGATGACCGCTTCCCAATGATTTTTTCGGCGGCGGCCTGGCAGGGGCTGCCCAGCACGAAACACCAGCCAGTCCTGGTTGGGGGTCACGCTTCGATCTCAACGCCGATGGGTGGGTGGACATCATCGATGTCATGCGAACCAACGCCGCGTGGGGAACGGGGTGTTGAATGTCTTTAGACTACCATATCCTCTCATTCCTCCGAAGCCCAGCCTGCAAAATGAAAAAAAGCGGATACAATGATACTGTGTTCGTGCCCCAAGCGTGTCATCGCATCGTTTCATGACCAGACAAGGAGTCACCCGCCGTGCCCCAAGCGATTGCCAGCCCGGAAGAGCTTGAACGTTTTGCGCATGATCTGAAACAGTTCAATGGCCAGCTGAGAGACAACATGGGACGTTTGAACGCCCAGTTCCGCCAGCTCGGTGATACCTGGCGTGACCAGGAACACCAGAAATACGGCCAGGAATTCGAGCAGACCATGCGTGTGCTCGCTCAGTTCATGCGTTTGTCGGATGAGCAAATCCCATTTCTGTTGCGCAAAGCCAGCCGTTTGCGCGAGTATTTGTTGCAGCGATAACCGAAATGCCCCCATCCGTCGAAGTCCGCGCAATCGATGCACTCGAGGACCTGCAAACCGGTCTGATCCGCTATGCTGACCAGGCACAGGCCACGTTGGCTGCGGTCGCGCGCGAGGTGTAGCGCACCCTGGAATGGTTGGAAGAACGCCAACGTCATTGGCGCGCCGAAGTACAGCGCGGACGAGAGGAAGAGCACCGTGCCAGAGCGGCTTACCAGCGATGCCTTTCTTCCGGCGACGCCGATCACCCACCACAGTGCGACCGCGAGGAACAGGCGCTCTACGAGGCCCGGCGTCGCCTGGCGCAGGCCGAAGCCGAAGCCTATGCCCGTGACGCAAACCGGTTGCGCGCAACCCTGCAAGGCGAGGTGGAAAACCTTTTGCGGCGGCAGGCGTCAACACCCTGGTTGACTACCGCGCCAGGCTGGGTGAAAACAATGGTAAAAAACCCCTCCCGCGGATTCTGCTGCTGGTAGATGAGTTTCAGGTATTCTTCAGCGAGGATGATGCAACTGCCAGTCAAGCGACGCAGCTGCTCGATGAGTTGGTGCGCCAGGGCCGCAGCTTCGGTATTCACGTTTTGCTGGCTTCACAAACCCTGGCTGGTTCCTACTCGCTGCCGCGTACGACGGTAGACCAAATGGGCGTGCGCATTGCACTGCAGTGTTCCGATGCCGACTCGCGGCTGATCCTCTCGGATGACAATCCGGCGGCGCGGCTGTTGGAACGACCAGGCCAGGCAATCTACAACAACGCCAACGGCCGACCCGAAGGCAATAATCCATTCCAGGTAGCGTACCTGGAAGACGAACGGCGCGCAGCCCTCCTGGCCGAACTTCAGACCTTCGCCACGCAAAAAATCGGCGGCTACGCCCCACCGCTCATCTTCCAGGGCAACGCGCCGGCACAGATCGAAAAGAACGCGGCTCTGTCTGCTTTACTGGCGGGCCGCCCTTTGGATGCCAAGGCACCACTGGCCTGGCTGGGTGATCCTATCGCAATTCGCGATCCGCTGGCGGCCGTCTTCCGCGAACAGGCCGGGTCCAACTTATTGATCGTGGGACAGAACGAGGAAGCGGCGTTCGGTTTGTTCAGTGCGGCGCTCACTGCATTGGCAGCCCAGCTGGCGGTCTCTGATCCACCAGCCATCACTCTGTTGGACTTTAGCCAGGCCGATGAAGCCAATGCGGACTTCTACACTCGATTGGCGGCCCGGCTGCCGCAACCCATCACCCTCGGTAAGCGTCGTCAACTGCCAACCCTTCTGGATGAGCTGGCGGGCGAGGTACAGCGCCGCATGGATGACGAAGCCGCGCCCGGTCCCCCTCGCTTTCTGTTCATTCACGGTCTTCAGCGGGCGCGTGATCTGCGTCAAGAGGACAACCTGGGTAGTTTCGCTTCTTTCGACGAAACGCCGGCCACGGCCAGTCCCGCTCAGCAATTTGTGATGATTCTGCGCGAAGGGCCGGAAGTTGGTGTGCATACCGTCGTCTGGTGCGATACGGTGACCAACCTCAACCGTACGCTCGAGCGCCGTGCCCTGCGTGAGTTCAGCCTGCGTGTGGCCTTCCAGATGAGCGCCGAGGATTCGTCCAACCTGCTCGACACGCCGGCCGCGGGCAAGCTCGGCCCGTATCGTGCATTGTTCTACAGCGAAGATGAAGGCCGGATGGAGAAGTTCCGACCGTATGGGGCGTCCACATCCATGTGGTTGGACACTCCACCAGACTAATCCAGTATTTGGCGCTTGAATGTAGGTAATATGGCCTTTCAGGCACCATCACCGTCGCGGGCAGAGCCAAACACCTGATCCAGAAATGCCTCTGGATTCAGGTTGGCTTGCCATTGTCGATGCCGCTCGATATCGTCAGTACACTTGACCATGGCTGCCGACGCTAACCAGGATGATCTCCTGCTCGCGCAGCTCCAGCTCAAGCGTGATGCGGTACTGCAGGTTGATCGACACGGCGTGTAATCCCGCCAGCCGGCCGTGCAGGGAGTGCAAACGCAGAGATGGATGAAAGGGATCGTTTTCCAGCAGCAGAAGCGTCTTGTGATACCGCTCGAACAGTTCCGGATGCGCCTTGAGGAATCGCCGCTCTAGCTTCTCGTAGTACTCGGTGAATACCAGGTTATAGCTCATCCGCGAGCTCGTCTTGGATGCGCGCCACGTGCACGTCCGCACTCTCACGGCGGAAACGTCCCGCCGCGATGTCGTCACGTGTGTGCAGCCAGGCCGCGGTGATTTCGCACTCGCGCAGGAAATCGTAATGAGCGATGTCCATCACCACGTAGCGCGACTTGCCCCGGACACTGATCACGACCTCCTGTTCTTTCTGCAAGGCACGTTCGATGTCCGAGATCCCCCTGGTCTTCAAATCGTTCGCTGTCAATACCGTCATGTGCCACCTCATCGCTCAATAGACTGAAAAAAGTACGATCTATCGTGCGATTATAGTATGATTCACCGTACTATACAAATTTCGTCTTCGAGACCGACGCCCACCTCATCGGCATCGCTTTCATGACGTACAATGCACTCCGCTGCCCCTGATGCCCAACCGTTTTGACATCGCGTGCGACCGCGGTACAATTTCGTGGGATTCTCACAACGGCACGCCAGGGGGCGGGTTGGCTCGACTCACAGATCTTCCTTATCACAAAGCGAGGCTGACTTCTAGATTGCCATAATCCTAACTCCCGGGCTGATTGGACTATTGTATCGCCGCTGCTGCAAGACAGTACTTGGAACATGTCATGATCCCTGTTCTCGAGGTGTGACCGCAGGGCGGTAATTAGCCTTCCATTCAATCCTGTGATATTATAGCCCATCCACGGCACTGCAACCCAGTGTCTGAGCACAGCACCGAGCGGCATAGCGCCGCCTGGGTCGATCCAGCACACCCAACAATCACACCGTCCGTTGACCAAACAGGAGGAAAACCGTGTCCGTGAGCCTTCGCGCACTCACTTGTTTTACCGTCGTCCTGCTCGTTACCCTGGCGGGATCACCATCACCCGCCACCGCCGGCACGATCATCACCGTCACCACCTTCGTCGACGAACTCAACGCCGGCGGCGCCTGCTCGCTGCGCGAAGCGGTGCGCTCGGCCAATACGAACACCGCCATCGGCGGCTGCCCGGCGGGCACGGCAGGTGAAGACACGATCGTCTTGGGCGCCGGCACCTACACGCTGAGCATCGGCCCCAGCGGGGATGACCTGGCGGTCAACGGGGACCTGGATTTCACCAACGACACCGTACTACTGGGGGCCGGATCGACATCGACGACGGTCACCGCCGCCGCCGGTTGGACCGACCGCATCGCCGAGGTCCACGTGGGCACCGACGTGACGATGCGCGGCGTCAAGATCACCGGTGGTAACATGCTCACCAGCAACGGCGGCGGTCTCTTCAACTGGGGCAACCTGACCCTGGTCAACAGCGAAGTTTCGGGGAACGACTCGGCCAGCGTGGGCGGCGGCATCGCCAGCCAGGGTCCACTGGTCATCATCGGCAGCACGGTGGCCGGCAATACGGGCGATGATGGCGGTGGCGGCATCAACCACAGCGGTGGCAACCTGACGATTGTCAACAGCACGATAACCGGTAATAACACAACCGGCCAGGGCGCTGGCATCTACACCAACGCACCAACCCTGATCCAACACAGCTGGATCATCGGCAATCTGGCTGGAAGTCACGGGGGCGGGATCGTGGTCTCCGATATGACGACCGTGCGCAACAGCACGATCAACCTCAACGCCGCAGCTGGCAACGGTGGTGCCATCTACGGTTTTGGGTCGGCGATCCTTGAAAACACAACGGTCAGCGGCAACAACGCCTTCGAAAATGGTGGCGGCCTGTACAAAACCGGTTCCAGCACCTGGGAGCTGCACAACGTCACCATCACCGCCAACCGTGCCGACTCCGACACCGGCGGCAATCCGGGCAACGGGGGTGGCATTTACAACAGCAGCGGGACGATGTCGATGCGCAACAGCATCCTGGCCCTCAACGAGGACCTGGGTGGCGCAACGATCAACCCTGACTGCAGCGGAACACTCAATTCCCTCGGATACAACCTGATCTACAGCGGCACCGGCTGCAACATCGTCGGCACCACCACCGGCAACCTGCTGGGGCTGGATCCGCGACTGGGTCCCTTGCAGGACAACGGCGGTCCGACCCAGACGCATGCGCTGCTCACGTCGCCCAACGTCAGCCCGGCCATCAACGCTGGCGATCCGATCGGGTGCTACGGCCAATACAACGACCTGCTGCCCGCCGACCAACGTTACGCGGCACGCGCCGGGCGCTGTGACATGGGCGCGTACGAGCTGAACGCCTGCCTGCTGGCCGGCGATGTCGACGACGATCGCGACGTCGATGTCGACGACATCACCTTGACCGCCCAGGCATGGAACCTGCCGACGACCAACTACGAAGCTGCCGTCGACGTCGATTGGGATGGGTTCAATACGCTGCTGGACATCCAGAAGGGCGCGTCACAATTCGGACAGAGCTGTCCATAAGGTTGGAGTGCGCAAGCCATGCTTGCGCCTTCGGAGTGCGCAAGCCATGCTTGCGCCCTTCGGAGTGCGCAAGCCATGCTTGCGCCTTCGGAGTGCGCAAGCCATGCTTGCGCCTTCGGAGTGCGCAAGCCATGCTTGCGCCTTCGGAGTGCGCAAGCAGGCGATTCACACCATCCGGCGAAAGCGGCTGCAGGGCTGCCGCACTCCAGATCACGCCTCTGCAAACAAACACTTGAGATACGCACCCTCGGGGAACCGCACGGGGTGATCGATCGGATGCCCCGTGCGCTCGCGCTCGCGCAGCGGACGGCCGGCCTGACGCGCGGCCTGGTTGATCGTGGCGAAGAAGGTGTCGGCATCGACCCGGCTGGAGCAAGAGGACATCACCAGCGTGCCGCCGGTAGTCAGTACCCCCAGGGCCAGCTCGGTCAGCCGGCTGTAAGCCAGGCGGGCACGCGCGATTTCACTCGCCTGTTTGGCCATCGCCGGCGGATCAACGATCACCAGGTCGAAGCGACGCCGGGCCCGGCGCAGGTCTCCCAGGGCGACGAAAGCGTCGGCCACCAAAACGTCGTGTTGGGCCACCGCCACCGCGGGGATGTGCTGGTTGAGGGCAAAATTGCGCTGTGCCGCCGCCAGGGCCGGCGCGCTGAGATCGAGACTGACGATCTCCACTGCCCCGCCGCGCGCCGCATACAACGAAAACCCACCACTGTACGCAAACACGTTCAGCGTCGTACGCCCCGCCGCCAGCTTCTCCACACGCGCCCGGTTTTCGCGCTGATCCAGGAAAAACCCCGTCTTCTGCCCCTGCCGCACGTTAGCCTCGAAGTGCAGTCCATACTCGCTGAACAACACGGCATCACCGACCATTTCCCCGGCCAGGACGATGCCATCGACCAGGCCAAAGAGCGCCTCCGGCTGCCGCTGCACGGCGCGGCTCAGGCGTAACACCACGGCATCGGCCGGCTGGACCTCGGCCAGGGCAGACCGCAGGTCACGCAGCCAGGGCACCCAGGCCACGCTGTAGAGCTTGAGTACCAACACGCCCGCATAACGGTCGATCACCAAACCGGGCAGGCCGTCGTTCTCACCGTGCACCAGCCGGTAACCCGTCGTACCCTGCGCCGGCAGGCCGGCACGCACAACCGCTGCCCGGTCCAGCCTGTGTCTGAACCAGGCCTGGTCGATCACCTCCGGTATTGCGTGCTGCAAGACCCGCACGCGCAGCGGCGACGTCGGATCGTACAGACCGATCGCCAGGAACTGCCGCCGCTCATCGAACACCACCGCCAGATCACCGGGATGCCCCTGGCCACGCTGCTGCGTGATGCTCTGGTCGAACAGCCAGGGATGACCCTGGCGCAGCGCACGCTGCGCCGCCGGCGTGACACGCAGCGCCAGCCGTTTGACGGCCGGGGGTGGAATGGCAGACAGTGGATCGACCAGTGAAGGCGTCATAACAAGCTCCTGGGACATAGTTATAACACGGATGCCTGGTTCGTTCAATTCGCGCCGGTCTACAAGCCCAATCAGTGCCTCGGACAGCCCCCTCTCCGTCGTCACCCGCGACCCGTCCGATTCAACCCAACGAGTTTGCGCTCGAATAGAACAAATGTCTTGACAAACCGGCCAGGTGGTGTTATACTTGCGCCAGATTAGAACAAAGTTTCTAACAGGCATTATGTACCATGGGAAATTCGTTGCCGATGAATAAAATCGATACCACCAACCGTCTGACGATAATGCTGGGCCGGCTGCAGGCCGCCACCGGCCAGCGCCTGTCGCTGCGTGGCCTGGCCGGCCAGGCTGGCGTGCCCCGCGAGTTGGTTTACCGCCTCGATGCCGGCGAGGCTCGCTTCGTCGACCTGGATGCGCTGGCCAGCCTGTGCCGCGTGCTGAACTGCACCCCACAGGAAATCCTGATCTGGCAGCGTGACGGGTCGGGCAGCGCCAGCGAAAGGATCGAACGATGAAGACGGCGGTCCAGGCCAACCCCTTTGATTTTCTGCCATCCCAGCTCTTCAACATCCTTGGCACCGGCGGCTTTGCCAACCTGCAGCGGCACTACATGGCGATCTTGCTGCGCCTGTACGAGCTGGCCGAGTTCAACCGCTTCGGCCTGACGCGTGAGGTGGTGATTGCCGACATCGTCGACTACCTCACCGATGCCCAGGCGGCGGCCGACGTGGCATCGTCGTTGGTAGCCGACGTGGACGCCGGTCCAACCAACAACCGCTCACCGCAGGAATACGCCAGCCAGCTGCTGCGCCGCCTCGTCGATGCCGGCTGGGTCGAGCGTGAGCAGGCGGCCGACTACACCGAATTCATCATCCTGCCCGATTACGCCTTTACCCTGCTCGAAGCCTTGCGTGCCATCCAACAGCAAAAACCGCGCGAGTATTCCGGCCAGCTCTACGCCGCCCACCAGCTGCTCACCAGCGACAACGACGACTTTTCACCCGGCCTGGCCGTCACCCAGGCCTACGAAAACGTGCGCCAGCTGGTGCGTGGGCTCAACGAGCTCAACCAGAACATCCGCCGCTACACCGAACACGTCACGCGCGACCAGACCGTGCCCGACTTGATGCGGATGCAGTTCGACGATTATGCGCCGGCCCTGGGCAACACGTACCACGCCCTCAAAACCAGTGACCACATCTCCCGCTACCGGCGGGCAATCGTCAGCCGCCTGGAAAGCTGGCTGACCGACGAAACCTGGCTCGACCAGGCCGCGGCCGACCTGGCCTTGCAGCGCCGGCTGACCCCGGCCCAGGCCGCCACCGAAATCGTCCACGCCCTGCACTTCGTCGTCGATCAACTGGAAAAAATGGACCCGCTGCTGGCCGAAATCGACCGGCGCCATACGCAGTACCTGCGGACCTCATTGCGCCAGGTGCGTTACCAGCTGGGCAGCGCCGATGGTAACTTCAAAGAACGCCTGGCGGCCCTGGCACGTCACCTGGCGGCGCTGCAGGATCATGGCCTGGAGGAACTGCCGGTCGATTCCCCGGCACCGCGCCTGGCCGCGGTCGATGCGCCAGACACCAACAGCTTCTACACCCTGCCGACGGGGCGCGCCCCCTTCGTGCCGGCCAGCATCACGCGACCGGTGCTCGATCCACGTGATGCCGCCGGCCTGCGCCTGGCTGCGCTGCAGGAAATCAACGCCGGCGTGACGCCGCACAAGGTCGAGCAGTACGTCCATCGTTTCCTCAACGGCTGCCAGCGCCTGCACGTGCGCGAGCTGCCACCGGACTTCTTCGACGACATGCAGTGGGCCATCCTGTCGCTGGCCTATGGGCATCACCCAGACGTCGATTATGGGGTCGAACCCGCCGAGGGTGGCCCGGTCGATTTTGGACCCTACCTGGTGCAGTCGTTCGTGTTGAGCAAACGGCAGGGTGTGTCATCGACCGCGCGCTTTCACGACACGGCTGGCCGTCGCACCAATGACCTGGGCGCGCCGCTGTCGCCAAAACCGCAGCTGCTGCACGCGCCTTGAGAAGCTGTTTGAAAAGGTCGATATGGTCTCACGCGAAGCCGCGAAGATTGCGAAATGGGAACGATCAGAGCACCAAACTGCGCCTTCGCGGCTTCGCGTGAGTGTTTCAAACAACGTCTGAGATACGGGGGAAAACGACATCATGGCATCCAACACCGCCCTTTTCGACCAGACCGATATGCCCGAACGCGTACGCCGCGACGTGCCGCGCATCACCAACCGCCTGCTCGGCCAGACCTTTTTGTACCAGGACGTGGAGACCGACAAAGACGACTACTACACCGTCTACCGGCACCGCCCGGCGTTTGCCTCGATCCTGGCCCTGGCCGGTTTTACCCTGCTGCACGACGACTACCACCGCGTCTTTCAGGTCCTCTCTGACTTCAGCTACTGCCGCGCGCGTTACAAACTGGATGAATCACTGATGATCGTCGTGCTGCGCAAACTGTACGAAGAGCAGGTCACCCAGCTGCGCCTGGCCAGTGACCCGGTCGTCACGCTTGGCGATGTGCGCGAGGAATACCGCACCATCACCGGACGCGAGCGTGACCTGGGGGTCGGCCAATACGAACGCCTCCTGCGTAGTCTGCGCAAGCTCGGCCTGATCGATACGATCGACGGGCGCAGCATCGACGTACGCAACAGCGAAGCACGGCTGCGGCTACGCGGCTCGGTCAAGATGATCCTGCCGGTGCAGACCGCCGATGAGATGGAGGCCTGGCTGCGCAAGTACCATGTGGACGAGGATGGGGACGAATCCATAGAGGAAACACCATGAAACAACTCACGCGCATCCGCCTGGTCAACTGGCACCTCTTCGAGAACACCACCATCACCTGCCAGGGCACGACCTACTTCATCGGTGTCAACGGCGCCGGCAAATCGACCGTGCTCGACGCGATTCAGTTTGCCCTCGTCGGCAGCCAGCGTGACGTCAAATTCAACCAGGCCGCCCTGGCCACCAGCCGGCGCACCGTCAGCAGCTACGTGCGCGGCGAGCTGGGCACCGAAGGCCAGCGCTACCTGCGCGGGGACACCACCGGCCTGGTCGCGCTCGAATTTGCAAACCCCGACGGCAGCTTCTTCGTGCACGGTGCGCTGATCGACGCCTACGCCGACAATCGTTCACCCGACCTGGCCTATTTCATCGTGCACAACGCCGAGCTCAACGACGCCTGGTTTTTCAAGACGGCGGGCACGCTGTATGACACCAGCGCCTTCCGGCGCCACCTCGAACGAGTGACCCTGCCGCCCGGTGGGCGTGCCCAGGTGTTTACCCGCCTGGAGGACTACCGCGCCCACCTGCTCAACCGCCTCGGCCAGCTGCGCGACAATTTTCCGTCCAAGATCGTCAAAGGGGTCGCCTTCAGCCCGCTTACCAACATTCGCGACTTCGTCCACAACTACCTCCTGGACGAAAGCCTGGTCGACGTCAAAACCCTGCAGGAGCAGCTCGAAACCCTGCGCCATTTCGAGGCCCTGGTGGCCGATGTGGAGGCGCGCATCACCGAGCTGGCACACATCGAAGAGCTCGACCAGGCGCGCGCCGCCAGCCGCCGCCTGCGCATCACCAACGGCCTGATTCGCCGCCAGGCGCAGGCCGATGCCGCGCAGGCCGAGCTGCTGCGCCGCCAGAACGAACGGTCGGAAGCGGACGTGCTGTGGCAGCACGCCAGCCAGACGCGGGATGCCCTGCAAACACAGCGTGCAGCCGCGCACGCGGCACGCCTGCAGGCGCAGCTTGCCCTGCAAACGGACGTCACCGCGGCGCGCCAGCGCGCGCTGCGCGAGGCCCTGGCGGCGGGTGAGAACGAGCAGGCCGCCCTACGCCGCCGCGCCGACGACATGGCCGTTGCGCTGGGCGCGACCAGTGCCGCCATCCAACGCCTGCACAACCGGCTGCTCGTCGATGGGCAGCCCGTACCGGCCAGCGTGACCCAGTTCCTGGCACAGAAACTGCCGCCAGCAATCCACGAAGCCAGCCGTCTGCCCGGTTTGCTGCGGCAGCTGCAGGGCGACCTGGACCAGCTCGGCCGTAGTTATGCCGATGCGCGGGCCCTGCTCAACGAGCGTATCGCCGGCGTGCGCGCCGCAGGCACCCAGCTGCACGCTGAAATCGAACAGCTGCGCAGCGGCAACCGCGACACCAGTTATGCCGCCGAGGCGCCGGCCGCGGCCCGCCTGCGCCAGCTGCTAATCGCCGAATTGAGCCTGGAACCGGACGAGGTTGTCTACCTGTGCCAGGTCCTGCAGGTGCCCAACGAAGCCTGGCAGGACGCCGTCGAAGGAGTGTTGGGTGCCGCGCGCTTTCACCTGCTGGTGCCGGCCGAACACTACGACGCCGCCATGCGCCTCTACCGCGCGCGGCGCATCGAAGACACCCTGCACGGGGTCGGGCTGCCCGACTGCGAGCGCATTCAACGCGCAGCCGCCGACCTGAGACCAGTGGCCAACGACCGGCTGGCCGCCGAGGTCCAGACACGCCACAGCGCGGCGCGCACCTACGTCGACCTGCTTCTGGGTCATTACGTCAAGTGTGACACGCTGGAAGCGCTGCGCCCGCACCGCACGGCGGTGACGCGCGACTGTTTCGTGCGCCACAACTACAGCACCAGCCACCTCGACCCGCGCCGCTACCAGCGCTGGTTCATCGGCAGCCGCGCCATCCCGCGCCAGATCCAGGCGCGTGAAGAACAGCTGCACCAGGTCGGTGCCGATCTGGCCGACTGCGCCACGCGCCTGGCCGGCCTGGACGAGCGCCTGAGCCTGACCCGCGACCAGGTGCGGGGTCTCATCGACCTGGAGCGCGAGCTACCGCTGCTCGACCGGCTGGCGACGCTGGAGACCGAGTCGGCCAGCCTGCGCCAGGCCCTGCACGCGCTGGATGCAGGCAGCCTCGCAGCCCTGGAGGCCGCGGTACACGACGCCGCTCACCAGGTGGAAGTCACCCAGGCCGCGCTGGACGACGCCGCACACACCCTGGGCCGCCTGGAATCGCAGGTACAAATGCTGGACGGTGAGATCATCCCCCGCCTGGCGCAGGCGCTGGAAGCCGCGCGGGCCGCCCAGAACAGTTACCTTCTCCTGGAAGACGTCACACAGACCAGTGATCTGGCCGAGGAGATTGCCAAAGAGTACGCCCGCCGCTGCGAGCGCCAGCCGCTGGCCGTCGTATTGGAAAATGCCACACGGTACGAAGGTGATTACACCACCGCCGAAAGCCGCAGCCGCGACCGGCTGCGCGAGGCCAAACAGGCCTACAGCCACCACCACGACTTTGGGTACGACGACCACGAGGATGCGGACCGCTACGCAGAGGAGCGTGCCAGGTGTGTCGCTACCGAACTGCCCGATTACCGGGCGCGCGTCGCCCAGCAGCGGGCCCTGGCCGAGCAGGAGCTGGTGGAAAACTTCATCCACCGCCTGCGCGAGCAGATCGAAAACGCGCGCAGCCAGCTCGGTTACCTGAACGAAACGCTGAGCCGGCTGCGTTTTGGCGGCGAGCGTTACGAGTTCATCACCAGCCCCGCACCCGACCTGCGCCAGGTGTACGACCTGATCATGGACAGCCAGGCGGTGCTGGGGGCGTCGCTGTTCGACGGCGATTTCCGACGGCGGCACCAGGAAG
>CAZXQZ010000095.1:8236-16979 GCA_964642445.1 uncultured Anaerolineae bacterium | reverse complement strand
CGCGGTGGTCACGGTCACGCGGCCCATAGCCGGCTTCACGTCCCCGCCTTGCCAGGTGCGCTCGAAGTAGCCGGTGCCCGCTTCGCTCTTCGCGGGCTTCACCGCTTCGTTGCCCACCACGATCACGGGCGGCGACTTCGGCTCCAGCCAGTCATCGCCGATGAGCAGCAGCGCGTAGCAGGCATCGGCCGTGGCCTTGGTGGTCTTCCAGTCGGTGGTCTGCTTCAGCTTCAACAGGTATTGCCGCAGGGCGCTCACCTTCTGCCTGTCGCGCGCGACCAGCTCAAAAGCCTCGATCATCAGCGCGTGCATCTCCGTGGGGAACTCGTTCCAGCGGTAGCCCGCGCGGAAGTCCTTCCAGTGCATGCCGAGCTCCTCACTGATGGTGGCGCGCTGCGCAAGTGAAGTGGTGATCTGCTGCGAGTCCTCCTCATCGACCAGGCGGTGCAGGATGATCGCGATCATGGCCTGCTCCTGCAACCCGTAGCGCAGCCAGTTGCGGTGCGCGCGCTCCAGCATGAACTCGGCCGCGCTGCCCTTCCCGCGCTCCAGCGCATGCTGCGGGAAACTGCTGCGCGCGTAGAGGTAGTGGATGTCCTCAGCCGATGGATCGGGCAGGCTATCGGCCTTGGTGCCGCGCAGGCGGTGCTTGTGCTCGAGCTCCACTTCCTGATCGAGCCAGTCGATGGCGCGCTTGATCATGCGGTGGGCGTCGGTGTCCGGGTCGAGGTCCAACGCCCCCAGCTGCTGCAGATGCCCGAAGCCCGCCACGATGTGCTGCGTGATGTACCGCGAGGGCTGCATGCCGCTCCACCAGCCCCAGCCGCCCTGCGGCAGCTGCATCTCGCCGAGCTTCTTCAGCGATGCGGCTTCCTCGTTGGCCATGCGGTGCAGGTCGAAGTAGAGCGCGATCCGCCGCTTCCGCTCGCCTTCATCCCTGGCGTTGAGGAGCCACGGCGTCTCCTCTAGCACGATGCCCTTGAGCTCCGGGTTCTTCTCGAGGTTGCTCAGGAAGGCCTGCTCATTGCCCGCTGCGCCCTTGCTCCACGCGTCGAACACCCTTTTCACCTGCGGTCGCTGTTTCACGATGTGCGTGGCGAGGTGGTTGGCGTAGTAGCGGCTGAAGACCTGCTCCGCGCATTCGTGCGGGAACTCCATGAGGTAGGGCAGGGCCTGCACAGCGTACCACGCGGGGTTGGGCGTATACTCCAGCTTCAGGCTTTGGTGGCGCAACGTCGAAGACTGCGCATTCAACAGGCTCTTCAGCTCGAAGGTCTTGGTGCCCGCCTTCGTCACGGCGATGGGCAGGCTCTCGGTGACGAGCACGCGATCGGTGAGGATGGGCAGCGGTCGCTCTTCGCCGTCGCTGAGCGTTCCCGACGTCGCGGTGATGCGCACGGCGACCACATCCATCTCCTCCGGTACGGCGATGCTCCACGAGACCACCGCGCTGCTGCCGGGCGATGCGGTGAATGCGCGCTCTGACTTCTTCAAATTGAAGAGATCACTCACGGACCTGTTCGTTGTGGGATCGAAGAGCTCGAGGCGCGCGCGGCCGTTGAGCGTGCCGCCTTCGACCACATTCACCTTGGCGGTGAGCGTGATGCGGTCGCCCTGGCGCAGGAAGCGCGGCAGATTGGGCACCACCATCAAGGGCTTCTGCGTGACGGTGCTGCGCGCGAACTGCGCGGTCTTCAGGTCGGTGGTGTGCGCCAGGCCCATGAGGTTCCAGCGCGTGACCGCATCGGGCATGGTGAAGCGCAGCACCACGCTGCCGTCGCGGTCGGTGAGCAGGTCGGGGAGGAAGAAGGCCGTCTCGCGGAAATCGGCGCGGAGAGGGGTGGGTGAGGATGATGCGGATGGAGGCCCTTGACGCTCCTTGTCATACAGCACGACCTCCTCCAGCGCAACCCCCGACTCCGCATCCTCCGCGAAGCCGAAGATGCCCTCCTCCTGCTTCCGCGCAGCCATAGCGACGCCAGGCAGGGCCTGCAACTCGCGCTCGCCGTCGCCGCGTGCCACATTGCCCATGATTCCCGCGCCGCGATAGCTGCCCCAGCCCACGAGGTAGAGATCAGTGACCAGATGCGGATAGCGCCTCGTGCTATCCGCCACCCCACCATACGCCCTCACCATCTGCCTCGACCCCGCGGCGCCAAAAGGCAACGCGCGGCTCCATGCCATCCGGTCCTGATGGGAGCCCCACACATTCATCCACCACTCCGGCATCGCGAAGCGGTCGAGCGAGGCGTCGTACATCGTGGCCAGCACCTGCGCCGCCACCTGCTCCTTCTTCGGCCCGGTGATCTTCAGGCGCCATTCCTCCTTCGCGCCGGGCAGCAGCTTGTCGCGGAAGCTCATCCAATCCACCTTCAGCTGCTTGTTGGTCCAAGGCACTTCGATGCGCTGCACCTCCACATGCTGGCGACCGCGCTCCACGCACACGAAATGCACCGAGAAGCCGCCGCGATCATCCTCCATCACCGGCAGTTCCACGCGTTGCTGGCCGCTCTTCAGCTGGAACGGGCGCACAACCGCGATCCGCCCATCGCGCTCAACCTCCATGAGCACGCGGCATTCGGGCAGCGCCGTACTCAGCAGCAGCACGGCCTTCTCCCCGGGCTCGCAGCGCTCCTTCAGCACTTGCACCTGGAAGGCCTCGTTCTCGAAGCCCGTGTTCTGGATCTCGGGATCGAAGAGCGTGAAAACCTCGCTCGCCCTCACCAGTTGTCCTGATGGGTCGAGCGCTTCCATCTCGATCAGGTAAGTGCCCACCTCCCAGTCTCGGATGCCGCGCAGCAATGTGCGCCTGCCTTTCGCCTTGACCGAATCGCCTCGCATCACCTCCGTGCCGCGCGCCCAGGTCTCAGGGTCGCGCTCGTTAGCGTGCTGATCGTGCGGGAAGCGCCGCGCGAATTCCTCCTTCACCATCACGAAGCGGTCGGGGCGGTCCCACGCGCGTTCACGCTTCACGCCGCCAGCAGGCATCGTGAGCTTCGTGACGCGCAGGCTGAAGGGCGTGGGCTGCTCCTGTCCGTTGAGGTTCACCACGCGGATGAGCGCGCTGTCGGCGTTGCTGCGATCGATGGCCCTGGTGATGCCCAGCTCCAGATCGATGCTGCGGTAGCCGACGACAAGGGATGTGCCGGCATCGTGCGTTTCGCCGGTGATGTCGGTGACGGAAGCGCTCACCACGTAGTTGAAGCTCGGGTCGGACTGGCGCGGGAATGCGCGATCGGCTTCGGCGGTGAACTTCACGGTGAACCTGCCCTGCGCATCGCAGGTGGCTTCGCCGCTGGCGATCTCGGTGCTGCGGCCCCAAGGCAAACCGCCCCAGCGCCAGCCGCACCACCAGGGCATCATGGCGTTGCGCGATACCGTGTACTTCACCGTGGCACCATCGAGCGGCGCGCCCGCGTAACTCTTCGCCACGCCCGTTACGGTGGCCACTTCGCCGAGCTTGGGCGTATCGCTCACGGGATCGAAGACGACCTCGAAGGTGGGCCGCTTGTACTCTTCCACGCGAATGCCCTTATCGCCATCCTCGGCCCCCAGCGACCAATAGCCGGTTAGCCTGCCCAACGGGATGGTGAAGCGCCCATGGAAGGCCCCGAACCGGTCGGTGGTCACCGTCAGGGTGTCCACTTCCTCGCCGTTGGCATCGCTGAGCCAAACCTCGGTCTCATAGTCGGGCAGCACCTCGGTGCGCTTGCCGCGCTTCACGGTGACGATGCCTTTGAAGCGGATCTCCTGCCCCGGCCGGTAGATGGCGCGATCGGTGAAGAGGAAGGTGCGGATGGAGTCGGGCTCTTCGCGATGGCGCTCATAGGTGTAGTGTCCTCCGCTCGTGATCCGGTCATCGCCATGGCTTACCTGGAAGCTGATCTGGCCACGCTGTTGGCCCTGGTTGAAGCGAGCAGAGCCATCCTCGGCGGTCATCGCGCTGCCGATCTCCTTCGTCCGCTGCTGCCCCGATTCCCACGATGCGATCAGCGCGCGCACGGCGGCCCCTTCGATGGGCTTGCCGGTCGTCCGGTTCAGCACGAGCAACTCATGCGCGCTGCCATCATCGCGATGCACCAGCGAGAGCTCGGTCACCTTCACCTCGCACCAGCTGATCTCGTCCTTGGCGAGCTGGAACGATGCCGCATTGGCGATGATGACCGCGTAGCGCCCCATCGGCAAGGCATCGATGGCGACCTCCACCGCATGCTCGTTGAAGTCGCCATCGTCGGGCAGTTCGATGCTCCACTCCCTGATGGCCTTCTGCTTCAGCAGCCAGCTGTGGCGGTCCGGCTCGTAGCGCCCATCATTCTCACCGCGCTCTGGATCGCTCACGATGCGCAGCCATGTCTTGGTGCTGTTGCGGTACTTCACGAGCGCGAGGAAATCGAGGCCGGGCGGAACCGCCTGTTCCGATGCGATGCTCAACGACGGCTGCTGCATGCGCGAGATCAAGGCCGATGCGTTCCGTGCGCCGAAGGTGTTCGGCCACTTGGCGATCGCGGCCTTGCACAATTCGATCGCGGTGCGCCGCTCCCACTTCCAGTCGTCGCCGCGCAGGCGATCATACTTGCTTGCCTGCTCCTCGTGCCAACGCGCGATGGCCACCATCACCTCGGCCTCGCAGGCATCCTCGGGCAGGCGCGTGCGCAGCAACTCAAGCGCTCCCAGGTATAGGCTGTCCTTGTTCGGGAGCACGCTCCTCTCCCGCACGTAGGCCAGGCGTTGCAGCACCGCATCCACATACGCATCGAGCTTGTCGGCGTTGATGTGCACGCGCTCCAGCCGCTGGTGGATGCGCATGCTCTGGAACTCCCAGGCGGTGCTGTCGCGGTGCTCGAGCGGCCGGAAGAGGAAAGGCTCGAACAGGTCGAAGTCCCTGGGGTCGTTGAGCGTGAAGCGCCACGAAGGCTCGGCGAGGCGCGTCTCGGTGTTGCTGAAGATGCGCAGGGCGCGATGGGCCAATACGTCGTAGAGCGTTGGGCGCAGGTAGCGCGCGGCGCTATCGCCCACGAGCAAATCGCCCAATTCGCCCACGGGGATGCCGCGCAGCTCGCTGAAGGGCTCGAGCGATGCGCGCGCCTCGCGGATGATGCGCTCCATGTAGCGGTCCTGCGTCCACGTCTCGGGGTCGGCGGCGTCGAAGGAGCCATCGAGCCCGGTGCGCTCCATGATCCGCCAGCGCTCGCGCTCGTACCGCTGCCACCAGCGGTCCATGAGCGTGCTGCGCAGCAATTGCGCCAAGGGCATGCCCGCCTCCGCAGCGCGGCGGTCCATCGGGTCGATGATGCTGTCCTGATCAACGCCCGTGAGCTCTTGGAACACCGCGCGACGCGTCCATGCCTTGAACTCGGCGCGCCAGTCGTTCGCGGACCTCGCTTCCTGGAGCAACGCATCGGTGCGCTCCAGGGCCGTTGCATACTGCCCGATGCCTGCCAGCGAATCGATCACGGTCCAGCGCGGGTCGGGCGGCAAGCCCGCAACAGGTTTCCTGGTCCGGCAGGCGCCGAGCAGCGCCAGCAGCAGCATGAGCAGGAGAACAGGGAGGCTTCGGGGGATGGGGATGGTCATGGTTCGGGAACCCGGCTTCGCACGGGCTGAGGCAGGTGAACGGTGCAAAGCTGGGGTTCGTGCGCCAGATCGGCGGCGGTCCGGGGTTGAGCGGGTAGCCCATGGCCGCCCCCCTTGCCTGGGTTTGAGCAAAGACCTGTTGAACGCGCGCGCCCGGCAAGGAAGGGCAGCGCCTTCCCAAGGGGATACTTTGGCCGCCCCGTTCGCACATGCTCCGCCGCATCCGCCGCATCCTGCTCTGGTCCGTGCTCATCGTGCTGCTGCTCTTCGGCGGCGTGCTGGCCGTGGCCTTCGCCAAGCAGCGCGCCCTGGTGCGGATGGCGCTGGACGAGATCAACCGCGACATGGCGGGGCACCTCACCATCGGCGGCAGCCACATCGCGCCCTTCGAGGCCTTCCCGCTCATCTGCATCGACCTTGAGGACGTGCGCTTCCGTGCGACCGACGACACCACGCAGGCGCCCATCTACGCCTTCAAGGACCTCTACCTCTGCTTCCGCATCTGGGACCTGCTGCGCGGCTACATCGACGTGCGCAGCATCCACGCTGACGGCGGCCACCTGAATCTGGTGCTGCACGAGGATGGCAGCCTGAACCTGCTGCTCGCGAAGCAGTTCGCCACGGCCGATGAGGCTGATGAATCGGCCCTGCACATCCATCTGCGCGACCTGCAGCTGCGCGATTTCACCTTCAGCCACCTGCAGGAGAGCACCGGGCAGAAGGTCACCGCGCGCATCCATCAATTGAAGGCCGACTTCCGCAGCATCGGCGACTCCATCGCCTCCGAGCTGGAGGCCGACCTGCACCTGGATGTGATCGGCAAGCGCGACACGAGCTTCTTCTACAACAAGCACATCGAGCTCGATGCGCACCTGGACTACGACATGGCCACGCAGGTGCTCATGATGCCCTTGAGCACCCTGAAGCTGCAGGAGGTGGAGTTCGCAGCCGAGGGCAGAGTGGACATCAGCCATGAGGTGGACCTCGACCTGCATGTGCACGGCGAGAAGCCCGACTTCTCCCTGCTCATGGCCTTCGCGCCGAACGATGTGGCGGACTTCCTGGGCCAGTTCCGGAACGCGGGCGAGATCGTCTTCGACGGCACGGTGAAGGGCCGCAGCGCCCAAGGCATGACCCCGCGCGTGGATATCCGCTTCAGCTGCGCGGATGGCTGGTTCCACAACACTGCCACGGACAAGAAAGTGGACAGGCTCGCCTTCTCGGGCTTCTTCACCAACGGCGGTGACCCGGCTCTGCGCGCCGCCGAGCTGCACCTGCGCGACCTGAACCTGCGGCCGGGCAGCGGCGAGTTCAGCGGCGACCTCATCGTGAAGGACTTCGTGAACCCCATGGTGGACGTGGACCTGCACTGCGACATGGACCTGGACTTCGTGGGCAAATTCCTCAATGTGGAGGTGCTGAACGAGCTCGGCGGCCATGTGCAGGTGGACATGAAGCTCACCGAGCTCATCGACATCGAGGCGCCCGAGCGCAACCTGGCGCGCCTGAAGCAGGGCGTGGACAGCGACCTGCGGGTGCGCGACCTGCACTTCCGCATCCCCGGCCACCCGCATCCCATCGACGACCTCGACATCCACGCCCAGATGCGCAAGGGCTTCGTGGAGATCGACACCTTCAGCCTGCGCATGGCAACAAGCGACCTGCGGCTCAGCGGCAGCATCAGCGACCTGCCCGCGATCTTCCATCACCACGCCAAACCGATCGAGCTGAAGCTCGACCTGGACAGCCGATCGCTCAATCTGGCCGAGCTCCTCGCGCACGACTCCGTCCTCGCGCGAGCGCAGAACGAGGAACTGAGCAACCTGCGCGGCCGATTCCATTTCGCCACGAGCGTTGAAGGCCTGCTCGACCAAGAGCCGCTGCCCATCGGCGAGTTCTTCATCGACGAGCTCAGCGTGAAGGCGAAGCACTACCCGCACGCGCTGCACGATGTGCATGCCGACATCATCATCACCGATCAATCGCTCCGCATCAAGGACCTCACCGCCGTGATTGACGCCAGCGACCTGCACCTGAACGGCACCGTGGAGGACCACGCGCTGTGGTTCGGCGACCGCAAGCATGGCGAGACGCACGTGGCCATCGACTTCCGCAGCGACCAGCTCGTCCTGCGCGACCTGCTCACCTACCAGGGCGAGAACCACCTGCCGCAGGAATACCGCGACGAGGTGCTGCGCGAGGCGCGCTTCCATGCCGATGCCGACCTCCGCTTCGCCGACGATCGCTTCCGCTTCGCGGACCTGCGCCTCAGCAAGCTCACCGGCCGCATGAAGGTGCATCCGCTGAAGCTCGAGGACTTCAAGGGCCACCTGCACGTGGAGGACGACCAGCTCACCATCGATGGCTTCAGCGGGCGCATGGGCCGCACCGACCTCGCCGGCGACCTGCGCATCTTCCTCGGCGACAGCGCGGCCAAGCGGCCCTGGCCTGATCGGCTCGCGCTGCGATCGAGCTTCATCGACCTGGATGCGCTGATGAACTACGCGCCCGAGAAAGAGGTGAACCACGACAGCGTCTTCAACATCTTCACCCTGCCCTTCCCCGATATGGAGCTGCGGGCGGACATCGGCGCGCTCAAGTACCACCGCTACGAGCTGAAGGACTTCCGCACCGTGCTGCACCTGAAGCCCGATCACACCCTGAAGGTGGACACGCTGAGCGTGGGCATCGCCAAAGGCAGGATCGGGCTGAGCGGCAAATTCACCGCGAAGGACCCGTATGACATCCGCTTCACGAGCACGGTGACCGCGCGCGACATCGACCTCGACGCGCTGATGATCAAGTTCGACAACTTCGGGCAGGACGTGCTGCTGAACAAGAACCTGCACGGGCGCGTGAGCGGCACCGTGAAGAGCACCTGGCCCATGCACGCCGACCTCACCCCCATCATGGAGAAGGGCGAGGCGCAGCTCGACATCGAGGTGGTCGACGGCAGCCTCGTGCGATTCGCGCCCATGCACGCCATGGCCGACTTCTTCGCCGACAAGAACCTCGACCTCGTGCGCTTCGATACGCTGCGCAACACGCTGCGCCTGAAGGACGGCGTGCTCGACATCCCGGCGATGGACCTGAACAGCTCCTTGGGCTTCATCGAGCTCAGCGGCAAGCAGAGCCTCGACCTGAGGATGGAGTACTACCTGCGCATCCC
>CAZXQZ010000095.1:0-8136 GCA_964642445.1 uncultured Anaerolineae bacterium | reverse complement strand
CCCAGTCCATTGAGCACAACCTGCCTTGGGGTGATGCGGCCGAGGATGGGCCTGCGGTCCGCTGAAGCGGGGCGCACGCCTGCCCAGTGCTCGACCACCTGCACCTCACCGCTCCAGAGCCGGCTCAGCTTGTCCAGGAGATGGCGCCTGCCCTCCTCTGTCGGGCCGCTCCACACCTCATCCCAAGCGAAGGTGGCGCCGATGCGGTAGATGTCGTCGCCGAGCGGCACAATGAACACGCCACGGTGCACGATCGCCCCGAGGCCGAGGCCCGGCATCCGCACGGTGAGACCCTCGCCGCGCACGGGCACGAGCCCTTTCAGTTGCGCGAAGGGGCCGGCACAATGCACGAGCAGCGGAGCAGCGCAGCCTGCGGCGTGCACCCCACGCTCATCCTCGCGGATGTCCCCGGTGCGCACCTCGCGCTCGACCAGGGACCCTTCTGCCAGCCAGCGCTCGCGGTGCAGCTGCAGCAGGGCTTTCATGTCGAGCCATGCTGCCCGCAGCACGACGCCATGGCCATAGGGCTGCGGCAAGCGAGCGAGTCCGCGATCGCTGAGGGGTCCACGGCCCATCATGCGCGACAGCTCCTCCTCGCGCATGCGGAGCTGCCATAGGCCGGCCTCATTCGCCGTGGGGAAGATCTCCACCAGGGGCAGCGGGTGCCAGAGCGGCGCCTCGTACTTCTGTTCCAGCTCGCGATAGAAGGGGCCCGCGATGGCGAGCAGCTCGGAAGCGCGCCAGCTGGGAACGGTGCGCCGCAGCACGATGGGGTTGACCACGCCGGCGGCGACCCAGCTCGCGCGGCCCTCCTGGGGTGCGTCGATCACGCAGGTGCGCAGGCCGCGCGCCGCGAGCGTCTCGCTCAGCACCACGCCCGCGATGCCGCGACCGAGGATCAAGATGTCGTGCGTGTGGGTCAATCGGATGCTAAGGTCCGAAGACGGGGCCCTTCGAGCTTCACGGATAGCGGAATCCGGTCTGCGGGCGTTGCCGGCGGTCCGGGTACGACCCGACCCTCTTGACGGTCAGGCCGCCAGCAAGCGCTGCATGCGGGCCAGGAGCTCCTCCTGGTCGTAGGGCTTCTGCACCAGGTCGTTGGCGCCCGCCCCACGCACGGTAGCATGCAGGTGGGGGAGCTCGTAGGCGGTGAGCACGAGGATGGGTGCCGTGACACCCTGCGAACGCAGCCGCTCCACCAAGGAGAGGCCATCCACGCCCGGCAGGCCGAGGTCGACGAGCACCAGGTCCGGGGCCCGCTCCCTGGTCAACGCCAGCAGGTCCCGGCCATCCCGCAATGCGGTCACCTCCCAGCCGGCACGCACGAGCCGCATCTCCAGCAGCTTGCGCACCAAGGCATCGTCCTCCACCAGGATCACGTGCGGCATGGCCGTTCTTACGGCTGCAGCAGGTGGCGGGTTCCGGGTCCATCGGAAACCGGCCAGGGATCTGCCGGACCGCCCTGCCCAGCCCTCAAGGCCCGACTTGCCGCTCTAGTCGAAAAGTGCCTTGAACAGGTCGTTGCCGTTGGCGAAGATGATGAGGCCCAGCAGCAGCACCATGCCGATCATCTGCGCCACCTCCAGCACGCGCTGGTGCGGCGGCCGGCCGGTGACCATCTCGTAGAGCAGGAAGACCACATGCCCCCCATCAAGCGCCGGAATGGGCAGGATGTTCATGAAGGCCAGGATGATGCTCAGGAAGGCCGTCATGTTCCAGAATACCCTCCAATCCCAAGTGGGGCTGAACAGGCCGCCGATGGCGCCGAAGCCGCCGATCTGCCCGGCGCCGCTGGGGGTGAAGAGCAGCTTCAGCGAGCTCACATAGAGTCCCAGGGTCTCCACGCCGCTGGCAATGCCCAGCGGGATGGACTGCAGCAAGGTGAACTCCTCGTGGCCATGCGCGAACCACGCTGTATCGACCATGGGGCCTAATCCGACCTGCCCGTTTCCATTGACCTGCACCATGTGGGAGGTCCGCTGCCCCTGCCGCACGGCATCGACCAGCACCCATTGGCCCTTGCGCGCCTGCACCGCCTTCACGAAATCGCCGAAATAGGCGGCTGGAGCGCCATCCACCGCCACGATGCTGTCGCCCTTCTGCAGCGTGCTGCGTGCCGCATTGCCGCCGCGCACCAGGGTATCCACCACGAAGGGCATGCGCGGCATGAAGTGCATCTGCTTGCTCTTCTTGCTGATCCGCTCGTGCATGTCGCCGTGCAGGGGGATCTCCACCTCTGCGCCTGCCCGCAGCACGGTGAGGGATGCCGTGCCCTCATCGAGAATCGCCTTCGTCAATGCCCGGTTCAGGTCCTCCAGGCTGCGGGGCCGCTGCCCGTTCACCGCCACGGGGCGGTCACCCTCCTCCACGCCCATCTCGGCCATCACTTCACTCGGATGCACCCCGAAGCGCACGCCTTCGATCGGCAGATAGTCCTTGCCCCACACCCATAGGATCATGATGTAGATCACCATGCCCAGCAGCAGGTTCACGGTGACTCCGCCCACCATGATGATGAGGCGCTGCCAGGCGGGCTTGCTGCGGAACTCCCACGGCTCGGCGGGCTTGGCCATCTGCGCCTTGTCCATGCTCTCGTCCACCATGCCGCTGATCTTCACATAGCCGCCGAAGGGGATCCAGCCGATGCCGAACTCGGTGTCGCCGACCTTCTTCTTCCACAGTGAGAACCACGGATCGAAGAAGAGGTAGAACTTCTCCACGCGCGTCTTGAACCAGCGCGCGGGCAGGAAGTGGCCCAGCTCGTGCAGCGTGACGAGGATGCTGAGGCTTAGGATGAGCTGCGCTCCTTTGATCAGGATCTCCATGTTCATTCAGTCATGCCTGGCTGCGGCGGGCAATCTCGTGGGCCAGGCGCCGCGCCTCGGCATCGCTGGCCACGAGGTCGGCAAGTTGCGGATCGGCGATGAATGGAACGCAAGCGAGGCATTGCTCCACCAGGTCGCTCATCTCCAGGAAGCCGATGGCGTCCTTGAGGAAGAGCTCCACAGCGACTTCGTTGGCGGCGTTGAGGACACAAGGCGCATTGCCGCCGCGGTCCATGGCATGGAGGGCGAGCGCCAGGTTGCGGAAGGTGGCCAGGTCGGGCTGCTCGAAGGTCAAGGCCGGGTACTTGGTGAAGTCGAAGCGCGGCCAATCGGTGGGCAGGCGCTGCGGATACGAGAGCGCGTACTGGATGGGCAGCTTCATGTCCGGCAGGCCCATCTGCGCCTTCATGCTGCCGTCGCGGAACTGCACCACGCTGTGGATGATGCTCTGCGGGTGCACCACGATCTCGATCTGCTCCTTCTTCAGGTTGAAGAGCCACTTCGCCTCAATGGCCTCCAGGCCCTTGTTCATGAGGCTCGCGCTGTCGATGGTGATCTTGGCGCCCATGTCCCAATTGGGGTGCTTGAGCGCCTGCGCCTTGGTCACGGCGGCCAGCTCCGCACGCGTCCTTCCCCGGAAAGGGCCGCCGCTGGCGGTGAGCACGATCTTCTCGATGGGGTTGTCCCATTCGCCCGCAAGGCACTGGAAGATGGCGCTATGCTCGCTGTCCACCGGGTATATGTTCACGGCCTTCTCACGCGCAGCCTTGGTGACGAGCGCGCCGGCCACCACCAGCGTCTCCTTATTGGCCAGAGCGATGCCCTTGCCTGCTTCGATGGCAGCGAGCGTCGGCTTCAGTCCGGCATAGCCGACCAGCGCGGTGAGCACGATGTCGATGCCTTCCATGGTCACGGCCTGCTCCAGCGCCTCGGGCCCGGCGTAGGCCTTGATGCCGTGCGGGAAGAGGGCATCCTTCACGCGTGGGAGCTGGGCCGCATCGCCGATCACCACGGCGTTGGGCTTGAACGCGAGGGCCTGCTCGATCAGCAGGTCCACGCGGTTGCCGCAGGTGAGCAGTTCCACCTGGAAATGCTCCGGCTGCTCACGCACCACCTCCAGCGCCTGGGTGCCGATGGAGCCGGTGGAGCCGAGGATGGCGATACGCTTCATGAGCTCATGCGGTCAATAGCGCACAAGCCATGGGCGCGCGACCGGGGCGCGAAGATCGGTGTTCGCGGGGCTGCCGCTAACCGGACTTGCGCTGCGCCTCGGTGATGGTGCAGATCAGGGAGGCCGGCTCGCACAGCACCGCCTTGTCGCCATGCAGCGCGATGGGCGCCTTGAGCAGGCCGGGGTTGTGCGTGAGCACGTTCAGCCAGCCCTCGCCATCGAGGTCGCGGCCGCGCAGGTGCTGCTGGTAGTACGGATGCGCACGATTCAGCAGATCCTTGGGACGCAGGTTCAACTGCTTCAGCACCTGGCGCACGAAGGTCGTGCTCAGGCTCACCTCGCTCACATCCTGCTTGTTCACCCGGGGGGCCAGCGTATAGGCATAGGCCAGCGCCTTGCGCCCCTCAGCGGTGCTGCTGTCGTACACGAGCGTCAATTCCTTCGAGTTGAGGGTGGTGCTCATGACGGCTGGGATTTGGTGGCACGGTGAAGTTAATCGCGAACGCCCCGATTGGTGCCGTGTTGTGCACGAAATGCGGGCAAGCCGCCGGCTTTTCGACGGGGCGCATCGCTGAATCGACGTGCTCAGCGCGCTGCTGCCCTGCGCAATCGGTCGTTGATGGCCCGCCCCAACCCCTCGTCGGGGAAGCGCTCGGCCAGGATCACCGCGCATTCGCTGCCGTCCAGGTCGCGGAGCACGGCGAATAGGTTCCGCGCGGCCTCGGCCAGGTCGCCGCGCTCGCTGAGCACCTCGCAGCGGTGGCCGGGATGCTCCTGCCGGAAGCTGATGATGCCGATGCGCCGGCCCGCGAAGCGCCGCAGCAGCGCATCGATATCGCCCACGTGCACGGGCTTGCGCGGCGCGTAATGGCTCTCGAGCATGCCGGGCGCGGCGGGCAGCACCTGCTTCACGGCCTGCGCCACGGATCCGATCACCGCTTCGATGTCCTCCAGCGCGATGCCGCCCGGGCGATAGAGCACCCAGCGCCCATCCTCCCAGCCCAGGATGGTGGACTCGACCCCCACGGCGCACGGACCGCCATCCAGGATGTACGGGACGCGCTCGCCCAGCTGCTCAGCGACATGCTGTGCGGTGGTGGGGCTCACGTACCCGAAGGGATTGGCGCTCGGGGCCGCCAACGGGAATCCCAATCGTGCGAGGAGTGCGCGGGTCAGCGGATGCGCCGGCATGCGCACGCCCACGGTGTCGAGCCCGCTGGTCACCACATCAGGGACCTCGGCGCGTTTGGGTAGCACCAGCGTGAGCGGGCCGGGCCAGAAGGCGTGCATGAGGGCCTCCGCACCGGGAGGCAGCTCGCGGACCACACTGCACGCATCGCCCAAGCTGCCCACATGCACGATCAGCGGGTCGAAGGAGGGGCGCTGCTTCGCCTCGAAGACCTTGAGCACGGCGGACTCATCGAAGGCATTGGCGGCGAGCCCGTACACCGTTTCGGTGGGGATCGCCACGATCATCCCTGCCTCAAGCAGGCGCGCGGCATGCTCCATATCGGTGCCGATGGCCGATCGCATGCTGCAAATGTGCGACGCCAACGGGTGCTGCGCCGCCTACTTTGGCCGCATGCCCAAGCTCCTCGGCGACATCCGACTGTGGGTCCTGCTCACCGCGCTGGTGCGGCTGATCGGCATCACCTCCCCGCCGCTGGAGACCGCGCACAGCTGGCGCCAGGCGTTCACCAACATGGTGGCGCGCAACATGGCCGAGGAGGGCATCGACCTGCTGCACCCGCGGACGGACCTCTCCGGCGAGCGTCCCGGCGTGGTGGCCAGCGAATTCCCGGGGTTCAATGCGGCGGTGGCGCTGCTCTACCGGGCGTTCGGGCCTGCGCACTGGTATGGGCGCCTCGTGGCCTTGGTCGCGTCCGCCCTCGGAGCCTGGGCCTTTCATGCGCTTCTTCGGCAGCGCTACGGGGAACGCGTGGCATTCCTGGCCGCCTTCATCCTGCTGTGGTCCTCCTGGTTCGTCTATGGCCGCAAGTCCATGCCGGATGTCTTCAGCGTGGCGCTGGTGCTCATCGCCCTATGGGCCGTGGACCGGGCGCTGCGGACCAGCGCCTGGTGGTTCGCCCTGGCCATTCCCATGGCAGCCATCGGCGGCCTCTGCAAGATTCCAGCGGTGGTTCTGCTGGCGCCGTGGGCGCTGATGGGCCTTGAGCACGGCATCACACGGAGCCGGCGCGCGTTGGCGCTCACGTCGCTGGCCATGGCAATCGCACCCGTGGCCTGGTGGTACTTCGTCTGGCAGCCCCACCTGCTCGCCGCCTATGGCAACCCGCTCTACTTCCCCTACCCCCTTGCCGAGGGACTGCAGCAGCTCTGGGCGCATGCCGGCAGGGCCGCTGAGCGCTTCCGGTTCTCTGCCCTGATGAGCCATGCCGCATTCCTCGGCGCATGCCTCGGCGCCTGGAGGGCCTTGCGCAACCGCGATGCCAGGACCGCGGGTGTGGCACTTGGCATCCTGCTGCCCTTCGCGCTGATCATGGCCAAGGCAGGTGATGTATTCGCCCTGCATGCCTACTACATCATCCCGCTGGTGCCGCTCCTGGCACTGCTGGCCGGGCTGGGGTTGGAGCGCCTGCCGCGAGGGATGGCCACGGCGGCGGTGCTGGCGCTGGTGGTGGCGGAGGGCGCCGGCATGCGCTGGACCGACCTTACCGGGGGGGATGAGCGCGCCTACCTCCTGGAGGCCGAGGGGCTGGCAGACCGCTTCACCGGCCCCCAGGACCTGGTGGCCACCGCGTCCGGCCTGGACCCCCGGCCCATGTACTACCTGCACCGTTCCGGCTGGAACCTGACACCTGAAAAGGCGCAGCAGCGGCACACCTTGGACAGCTTGGCGGCCCTGGGCCTGCGCGCTGTGTTCGTGGAGCGGCGCGAAGCGGATGCCGCCGTGCCGTGGCCGGTGCTGCACGAGGACGCGGACTGGCGGGTGCATGGCGCGCCACTGCGGATGGATTGATCCGTCGGCTACATTCACCGCATGATGGACCGTCGACGATTCCTCCGTGCCGCCTGCCAGGCCTGTGCCGCGCTGGCGGTGGTGCCGGCCGCAGCCTCGCTGGAGAGCTGTTCAGGCGGCAAAAGCCTCGCCGTGAGCAATGGCACGCTGAGCGTTCCGCTGGCGGACCTGGGAAAGAGCGGCACTACCGTGCTGCGGGCCCAGGGACTGGACGCCAAACTGATGGTGGTGCGACGCGACGATGGCTCCTACACCGCGCTCCTGTTGAACTGCCCTCACAAGAACGGCCCGGTGAAGGAGAAGGGCGGCGTGCTCACCTGCGACTGGCACGGCAGCACCTTCGATCGCGACGGCAAGGTGACCAAGGGACCCAGCAAGCAGGACCTGAAGCGCTATCCGGTGACCGTGGAGGGGGACATGCTGCGGGTGAGCGTGGGGTGAATCACCCCAACCCCTCCACGTACCGCCGGTCATTGGCCAGGCGCGGCACCTTGCTCTGGGCGTCGTTCATGCCGCGGGCCTTCATCCAGGCGGCGAACGCACCGCGTGGAAGCGACCGCACCACCAGCGGCCGCAGCACCTTTCCGGAGATCAGGTCCTTGTAGTAGGGGTTCCGCTTCTGGAGCGCCTCGTCCATCGCGGCGCTGAAGCGGGCCATGTCCCCCGGCAATGCCGCGAATTCGATGTGCCATTCGTGGTAGGGAAGACCTTCCGAGGGGGAGAGCTGAGGCGCCACGGTGAACTCGGCCACCTCGCAGGGCACCAGGGCGATGGCATCCTTCAGCGCGCCTTCCACCTCCTCGGCGATCACGTGCTCGCCAAAGGCGCTGGTGAAGTGCTTGGTGCGGCCGGTGACCTTGATGCGCGGTGGCGCGAGCGAGGTGAACTTCACCGTATCGCCGATCTCGTAGCCCCAGAGACCGGCATTGGTGTAGAGCACCAGTGCGTACTGCGTGTCCAGCTCCACCTCGGCAATGGAACGCGGGCGGCGGTCGGCACCGTGCATGGGCACGAAACCGAAGTAGATGCCATTGTCGAGCACCAGCAGCAGTCCGTCATCGTTGTCCTTGTCCTGGTAGGCGATGAAGCCCTCGCTGGCGGGGAAGAGCTCCACGCTGGGCACGCTGCCCCCGATCAGGGCTTCCATGCGGCTGCGGTAG
>CAZXQZ010000094.1:0-17041 GCA_964642445.1 uncultured Anaerolineae bacterium | reverse complement strand
CCGCTAATGCGGCCAGGTGAGGAGGCGAACGGCAGATACCTCCAACTTCGCCAACTCCGTGCCCCGCACGGTTGCGTGCAGCGTCAGCTGTGCCCAGCGTACGTTGCGATCGGACACCTCGACCACCGCGGTGAAACCCGCTGCGGTCCTGTCCGCCCGGACGAGCGAATACATACGACCTTCCGGCACGGCACTCGCCAGGTAGCGGCTGACATCGGCCGTTCCCACGTAGCGTTCGCCGCGCGCCGGGATCGCCAGTTCTGCATCCCCGGCAACCTGGGCGAGCAGATCGTCGAGGTTGGCCGCAGTCAGGGTGATGGGGCCTGTCCCCGCTGCGTTGTCACCGGCCGCCGCCACACCGGCGCCGCCAAATACCGACACGACGAGCATCATCACTGTCAACAGTACGCCTGCTGACCACGGCATCTTCCCTTTCATGCGTTACCTCCTGGGGTGTGTGAATGGGTCCATCGGATGTGCCAGGTGTTGCACGGATCGACCACAGCAGACCGGTCGCGTGCGGCAACTTGGTCGATCACGACACGTTGCAGTATAATGATGGTTCGTACCAAAAGCGTGAATCGACCGTGAATGCAGAGCTGTTCACCGTGAGCATGCCTCGTCAGGCTGGAGTCTCCACGATGAATGCCAGGCTGAGATTGTACTTGCTGGGTCCGCCCCAGATCGTTATCGACGACCGTGTGGTGGCAGGGTTGACGTCGGTCAAGGCCGAAGCACTGTTCTTCTACCTGGCCGTGACCGGTCGTCCGCACTCGCGCGCGACATTGGCCGCACTGCTCTGGGGCGATGCCAGCGATGAGGCTGCACGCGCCAGCCTGCGCAAGGCGCTCCAGCCACTGAGGCACCATCTCGGCGCTTTCCTCCACATCGATCGCGAGGTAGTCGGCCTGGCCCCAGGGGCCGACTATTGGGTAGACGCCACTGCCTTCACCGCGGCCATGCACGATGCCGAAGCTACGGTCGACGAGCACACCTACCAGGCCATCGACCTCTACCGCGGCGACTTCCTCGAGGGCTTCTACGTGCGCAATGCGCCCGACTTCGAGGCCTGGTGGCAGGCGGAACAGACGCGCCTGCGGGAACTGGCCCTGCACGGTCTGCGCCAGCTGGCGGACGACGCCGCAGACGCATCGGACCTGGAACGCGCCATTGCCCTGACGCGCCGGCTGCTGGTGCTGGAGCCATGGCACGAGCAGGACCATCGCCGCCTGATGGTGTGGCTTGCGCACAGCGGACAGCGGGCGGCCGCCCTGGCCCAGTTCGAGTCGTGCCGGCAGGTCCTGGCGGATGAACTGGCCGTGGCACCGGCCGCCGAGACCGTCGCCCTGCTCGAACACATCCGTAGCGGTGTGATCGAGCCGCTGCCTTCGTACACCCATGTGCCGCTGGGTATCAAGGGTCAGCCCCCGGCATTTCTGAACGCCGGCGCTGAAGCGGCCACCTTCTACGCACAGGAGCCGTTTGTTGGGCGTGAGCCCCAGGTCGCGCAGCTCACCCATTTCCTGGCGGGCGCCCTGTCCGGGCACAGCCAGGTAGCTTTTGTCAGCGGTGAGGCCGGCTGGGGCAAAACACACCTGCTGGAGGCGTTCTCCCAGCGCGCACAGGCCGCCTATCCCGACCTGATCGTGGCCTCCGGCACCTGCACAGCTGCCACCGGCGCCGGGGATCCCTACCTACCGTTCCGCGAGATTCTGCGCATGCTGGCCGCCGACGTCGAGCAGAAGTGGTTGGCGGGCTCGGTGTCGCATGCCCACACCTTGCGTTTGTGGCAGTTTTTCCCGCGCGTGGTGGAGGCCCTGGCCACCAACGGCCCGCATCTGATCGGCGCCTTCGTACCCCAGAAAGCGCTCGTGCAGCGGGCCGCCGTTCATCGTGACATCGACCCCAAGCTGCTCCAGCACATCGTGGAAGCGGTCAGGCTCGCCGATGGGCAGGGGGCTGCCCTCGACCGCGAACGTATCTTCGAGGAAATCGGCGACCTGTTTCAGGCCCTGGCCCGCCACCGGCCGCTGCTGTTGATCCTGGATGATCTGCATTGGGCCGATCCCTCCTCGGTCAGTTTGCTGTTTCACCTGGGGCGTCGGCTGCGGCAAAGTCCTGTGCTGATCCTGGGCGCCTACCGGCCCGAAGAGGTTGCGCTGCCGCGCGCGGGGCGTGAGCATCCGCTGGCCGCGCCTCTATTGGAATTCAGGCGGACGTTCGGTGATGTCTGGCTGGAGCTGGATCATGGTCACCCTCAGCACGCGCAGGCGTTTGTCGATGCCCTACTGGACTGCGAACCCAACCGGCTGAGTAGGCAATTTCGCCAGGCCCTGCTTCGTCATACCGGTGGGCATCCCCTCTTCACTGTCGAAACCCTGCGCGACATGAAGGAGCGCGGCGATCTGCTGCGCGACGAGCAGGGGCAGTGGATTGCGCGGTCCGCACTGGACTGGAACATCCTACCGGCGCGCGTCGAAGGTGTGATCGAGACCCGTATCCGCCGCCTCGATCCCGACCTGCGAGAGTCCCTCGACATCGCCAGCGTGGAAGGCGAGAACTTCACAGCCCAGGTGGTTGGGCGCGTGCAGGGGGTTGACGAGCGTACGCTGGTGGTCAGGCTCGATCACGAAGGCAACCAACGCTATCGCCTGGTGCAAGAACTGGGAATCGCGCGCGTGGGCGGGCATCGCCTGTCCATCTACCGCTTCCGGCATAATCTGTTCCAGCGTTATCTGTACAGCGTACTGAGTGAATCGCGCCGGGCGTTTCTGCATGAGGATGTCGCAACCGTGCTGGAAGCGCTGTACGCAGAAGAAAGTGGAGAAATCGCCGTCGAGCTGGCCGGTCATTTTCAGGCGGCGGGCGTTCCGGCCCGGGCCATACCCCATTTACACCGCGCGGCCCAACGGGCCAGCCAACTGGCGGCTGACGATGAGGCGATCGAGCTGCTGACCCGCGGGCTGGAGCTGCTGGCACCGCTGCCCGCCACAGCTGAACACCGACGCCAGGCGCTGGTGCTGCAGATTGCCTTGGGCACAGCCCAGGGCAACGCCGGTCACATTACGACCGCCCTGGCAACATTTCAACTCGCGGCGGCGCTGGCGCGCGAACTTGACGCGTGGACCGATTTAGCGGCCGCCGCCCTGGGATACGAGGAAGCCCGTTGGCGCTACAACCTTCCCGCCGCGCCGGCCGTCGCGCTGCTCGAAGAGGCACTGGGCGTCTTGGGTGACGAGGAACCGGTGCTGCGGGTCCGCCTGATGGGCGGACTGGTCAGGGCCCGCATCGCCAGCGGTGCGGCCGAGGGCGTCGAGATCATGGCGCAGCAGGCAGTCACGGCCGCACGGCGCCTCGTGGACCCGCTGGCCCTCTACGACATTCTGCGCATCTACCTCTTTGCCGACCGCCAGCCGGCCAGCAGTCAGGCCCGCCTGGCAGCCGCCAGCGAGATGGTGCACCTGGGTCATACGATGCGCAGTCGCGAACGCCTGGCCGAGGCCTTGGGATCTCGCATCCACGAACACCTGGAAGGTGGCGATATTGCAGGGGTGGATGCCGATTTGGAGGCGCACACCCGCGCCATTCAAGATTTGCAGCAGCCCTTCTTTCTGCATACCAACGCACTGTTCATGGCTGCACGCAAGATCCTGGCCGGTGAATTTGCCGAAGGTGAACGGCTGGCCCAGCGGGCTTTGCAGTTCGGCCAGCGGATCGGCACCGAAAACGCAATCAGTGCGTATGGCATGCAGATGTTTACCATCCGGCGCGAACAGGGCCAGCTGCACACGTTGGCCCCCATCATTCAGCGTTTCGTCGAGCAGAATCCGGCCTCGGCAACCTGGCGCCCCGGCCTGGCACTGATCTACAGCGAGTTGGGATGGCAGCCGGCTGCACGATCTGTGCTGGAAGAGCTGGCGGTGGACAATTTTGCCGGAATCGCGCGGGATGCGTTCTGGGTTTCAACCATTGCCTATCTGAGCGAGGTGTGCGCCGCGTTGGGCGATGCCAATCGCGCAGCCATTCTCTACCCCCTGCTGCTTCCCCACCAGGATCGAACGGTCGTGGTCGGCCTTGCGACCGCCTGTTTTGGGGCTGTGGCACGATTCCTGGGTCTGCTCGCCATGACCCTGGCGCGCTGGGAGGACGCAGAACAGCATTTCTCTGCTGCCCTGGCGTTGAATGCCCACATGGGTGCCAGGCCGTGGCTGGCCCACACGCAGCATCAATACGCAGTCATGCTGCTGGCCCGCAGCCACGGGCCTGACAGAGCCCGGGCCAGGGCCTTGCTCGATATGGCGTCCAGCACTGCGGCCGAGCTCGGCATGCTGGCGCTGGGCGAAAAAATCGCCACCGCATATTCGACCATCCCCGCGTAGGTGCCGCGGCGTGACCAAGGGACCATCACACTTTGGAGGAGACTACCCATGCCAGTGTTTCTGATCGAACGTAATTTTGCCGAGCAGTTGGAGGTCACCCGAGACAGTGCATCGGCCGTCAATCTGATCAACGAGGACGTAGGCGTCAACTGGCTCATTTCATTCCTGAGCGCCGACAAGAAAAAAACCTACTGCCTGTACGAAGCGCCCAGCGTGGAAGCGATCCGTGAGGCCGCCGCGCGCGCTGGCCTGCCGGCCGACGTCGTGATCGAAGTAGGCGCCATCCATCGTTCTGGAGAGGTCGGTGACGTGCAGCCATCGATGTTCCTCTGACATCACGACAGTCAGCGGGCTGCCGCGACGACCTCAAACGCAACCAGCAGCTTCGCGTGCGCTGTGCCTGGTGACGTGATGCTGCCCGATAATCCATTGGCCTGCCCTACGCCATCACAGCACCCCCCCAATCCGCACCCCCACCGTAAACCGCTGCGGGCAGTGCAAATTGGTATGGTCCTGGTGCCGCCAGAAGTAGGTGACGTCCCCCGGCCGGCGGCTGCGCTGGCGCCGCCGCCGGATCACGACACCACCACAGCTCGGACAGCGCGCCTGCGCCGGCCCGTCGGGACCAGCCTCGCACGGAGAACCGGCGTCGTCGAGTGCAGTTTTCATGGGTGTCTCCGGGTGTGTCGATTTTCGATCGTCATGCGTCCTGCTCCGCCAGCTCGTAGCGCAGCCAGCCCGCCACGATGACGTCGTCGCTGCCGACGATGGCGTCCACCAGGTGCTGCTGCAGCGCCGCCGGCACGTCGACGCGCGGGTCCTGCGCATACACCAACGGGGCATGGCCGTCACCCACCCGCTTCTGGCCGTCGAAGGGATTGACGGCAACCTCGTAGTCGTGTTTGGCAGCAATCGATTCACGACGCTGCCACACGCGCGCCGTCCGGTTGTATTCGACCTGCGTGGTCGAACCGTATGCCTTGACCAGCTCGAAAATGTGCGTGACTTTGTTGTAGCGGTGCATCAGGCCGATCGCTAAGCCAGTCCGCTCGGCATCGGTCAGGCTCGTCAAACCGTGCGCCTGTATGCGCTCGACCTGCCCGGCCGACGCCACGGAAGCCAGCAGACCGTGCAGCCGGGCGTCGAGCGTCACCGCCGCCGGCGCGTGCTCGACCTGCGCCAGGATGTCGGCCACGTCGTCGGGCATGTCCTCCTGCGTACGCGGGCTGCTCATCTGGCTGCCAATCAGGGCCATGATCAACCGGTAACAGTCGTTGGTCCAGGTGCGCCGCGCCCGGATGGCCCGGCCGCGCAGCTGCTGCCAGGCCGTGACGTCGCGCGTGGCGGTGGCGTCGATCAGTACGTTGGGCGAAATGACATTCCAACCGGTGCGCGCCCAGCTCGACACGACGACCAGGTTGATGGGCAGCGACTCGGCATCGACGATACGCGAGGTCAGGTCGTACATCAACAGCTTGCGGTTGCCGCTGGCCATCGGGATGACAAAGAACTTCTGCCGCGCCCCGCTGACCTGCTCCAGCTCGGCGACCTGCGCCTGGCGGAAGGTGCGCGCGATGATGGCGTAATCGAAGAAGGTGCTCACCAAATCGGCAAAGTGGATGTTGCGCAGGTCGAGGCGCGCCAACAGACGCTCGCCGGCAGCACCCAACGCCAGGGCGCGGATACGCCGCCGCATGGGCTGCACGACACGCCGGCTGAAATCGCCCGGCCGCGCGGCATGGACGCTGCCCAGCCGCGGCACGTAGTCGTCGATCAACCCCTGCCAGCGGACGTGCAGGTCGTGCTGCGCCGCCGGCGGCAGGTCGAGACCCTGGCCCACCAGGTCGAACATGGCACCGGCAACCTCGCGCTGCATCAGCTCCTGTTCGATGAACGCGGCGATGCGCGGCGGCAGCGGGTCGGCCTCGTCGTAAGGCAGGTACTGCTCGTTGGACAGCACGGCGTACGGCACGAAGCGCGAATCCCCCAGCAGCTGTGCGTACAGCCCACCCAGGCCCTCGTAGCCCGGTACAGCCAGGCCCTGCCTCCACGGGATCCGGCGCGCGGTGTCGAAGATGATGATCCCACTCACCGCGCGCGTGGCGCGCTCGGCCTCGATCACCGCTTTGATCGTCTCGACACGCCCTTCACCCACACGCCGGTACCACTCGCTCAACCCCTCGTACAGACCAACGATCGTGGTGGCCAGCCCATCCTTGACGGCCTCGCTGCGTGCCGATTGATTGTTCGCGGCGGCGTAGGCCGCACGCAGTGCCGTCACGTCGAACGTTCTCGTGAAGCCCGGCACCTGCAGGCGCTTCAGCGTCGCCGGCAGGTAGATCAACCCGATGAGCTCGGCCTTGACCGCCTCCACCTCCGCCACCAGCTGCCCAAACGTTTCCTCGTTCGCACCGGCTGCGCGCACCAGGTCGGCGTCGCTCCACTGGCGGGCGATCTGCACGATCGTCACCAGCTTCGATTCGGTCAGCCCTACGCTGCCGCCCGCCTCCCACTGCGCCAGGCGTTTGGGCAGCGCGGTCGCCCAGTCCTTGCGCCCCTGGTACATGTTGAGCAGCTCGTGACCGATCGTAACCCGCTCGTCCAGCGGTATACCAGCAAACCAGGCGCGCAAACGATCGCCGCCGATCAAATCCATGAACGCGCTGGTGTGCGCTTTGTAGGCATCCAACAGCTCACGGATGCGGCGCTCGCGCGCCGAGTACGAAAAAGGCGCACCCAGCTCGGCAAAAGGCGCCACGAAGCCGGCCGCGATCAGCTCGTCGATCGGAATGGTATAAACCAGCTGCAGGCCCAGCTTGGCAAACCGGGCGCGGTAGGCTTCGGCGGTGCCGGTGAAGCCGATCAGCCCCTGCAGGCTGCCGTCGTGCAGCCATTCCAGCATCAGCCGGATGACATCGGACGAGACACCCTGCAGGTTTTCGGCTACTTTGTGCACTTCGTCGAGAATGACGTACTGCACGTTGGCGCCCTGCAGGAAGATCTCGATCGAGTCGACGTCGAAACCACCCTTGCCGATGCCGGAGCCGGCCTGCGACAGCGCCGTATACGTCATCAGCAGCACGGCGGGGTGGCTGCCGGTGCGCTTTTGGAACCGTTCCAGCTGGTTGGGCGTGCCGGCAAACACCATCTCGGGCGACAGGCGCAGACCGATCGGCTTGTAACACAGCTCGCCGGCCCACTGCTGCAGGTAGTTGCTCGTCGGCACCAGGATGAGGATCGACTGGCCGGGCCGCAGGTTGGCCAGCCAGTCCTGGATACACAGCATCCCGATCATGGTCTTGCCGCTGCCCGTCGGCGCCTCGACCAGCTGGCCGTGGTAGCCGTAACCACGAAAGACGGCGTAGGCTTCGTACTGGTAGGGCCGTGGATAGGGTGAACCGATCAGATCGGTGTAGGTCCAGGCGCTGACGGCGCGCACCCGGTCTTCGAGCACGGTTTCGACCAGGTCCACAAACAAGGCGGCGCTCGTCTGTCCGAGGCCGGTGACCTGGCTGAACGTCTCGCGCAACGAGCTGGGGCGTCCAGCCACATCCTTGAGCCCATGATAGCCCGCGGCTGCGAACTGGTCGACCAGGCCGGTCCCCACCAGGGCGCGCAGGCTGGGGGCATCCATGTCCATGGCGGTGTAGACGCGCGCCGTGCGGATGTAGCGGGTGGGACGCTCCGGCAGCACCTCGACGTGGCCCGCCGCGGCCAGGTCCTTAAGATGGCGCTGGACTGTGCCCCTGGCCACCCCCATGACGTCCAGGTCGTTGGCGCGCTGCACCAGGCCGTCGAGATCGAGTGGCTCGCGGCTCTCTTGCAGCGCCTGCATCACCAGGTCACGCGCAAAGTCATCGCGGCCGCGGCGGTCGAGCAGCAGCGCCACGGGGACGTGGTGCGGGGCCTGCTGGTGCATCTGCATCATGGCGCGGTGCAGCGTGGCCAGGTTGCGCATGGCGGCTTGCGCCAGTGCCTCCTTGCCCGCGTTCAACGCCGTGCGCAGGATGTAGATCGTGCGGCCGTGGTAGACCGCCAGCCGGTAGTAGGCGCTGCGCTGGTGAGCTGCCTCACCCTGCGCCAACGCCGCGGCGAAGGCCTCCTGCTCCAGCTCGACGAGCGCCTGCGCCTCCCAGTAGCTGCGGCGCGCAGCCTCGTCGTCGATCAGGTGGGCGGGCGCAGCCTGGGTTTCGCCGCCCGCCGTTTCAGTCGTTTCATCCGCGTCTTCTTCGACGTCATCGCGCAGGAATTCGGCCGCCTCCAGTGCCTGGGCAGCAGCCAGCTCCTCGGCAGCCTGCAGGTATTCACGCAGCTCCAGTGCTTCGTCGGATTCCTGGTGGTGCAGGTCCATGTTATTCCCCAATGACCGGCTGCTTGCCGGCCTTCACCAGGGCGACGTTGACGCGGGCGATCAACTCGCGCGGAGCAAACGGTTTGACGATGTAGTCGTCAGCACCGCCCATCAGGCCGTGGATGATGTCGTCTTGAGTGCCGCGGGCGGTGAGCATCAGGACAATCGGGGCGGGATCGCATTCGACTTTGATGATCGCCGTCGCCGTAGGTCCGTCCATCTTGGGCATCATCCAGTCGATGATCACGACATCGGGTTTTTCGGATTTACACATTTCGACGGCCTCTTCACCGTTGGTGGCGGTGATGACCTCGAAACCCGCTTTTTTGAGCTTGACCTGAATGAGATGACGGACGTCGTCTTCATCGTCGACGGCGAGTACTTTGACTGGCATGATGCGCCTCCTGAGGTTGATTGATGGTTGGAACTGTGGTCTTTTTGAAACATCAAGACACCAAGGCACCAAGTATGGGATTTGTGTGTTCTATCATTCGCTCATGGTGACATCGGTGGCTGCGGACGGGGGCAACGTCGTAGCGAGCGCGCTGGCCAGGGGCACGGTAAACCAGAACGTGGAACCCTGGCCCAGGGCACTTTGCACACCAACCTCCCCGCCCTGCAGCTCGATCAGCTGCTTGACGATGGAAAGGCCCAGACCGGTGCCGCCTACTTCGCGCGTCGTGGCGTTGTCCACGCGGTAGAAGCGGGTGAAGAGGCGGGCCTGGTCGTCAGGGGCAATCCCATGCCCATTGTCGGCGACCGCGACGCGGGCCAACCGGTCCTGTGCTCCGATTTCGATATGGATGGTCCCGCCGGCCGGCGTGTATTTGTGGGCATTGCTGACGTAGTTGGTCAGTACCTGGACCAGTTTGTCGCGATCGCCGGTGACGCGGGTCGCGGCTGCGTCGATACTCACGGTCAGGGTCTGCTGTTTCTCCTGGATCTTTGGCTGCATGGTCGTCACCACGGTTTTGACGACCGCGTCGAGGTCGACCGGCTCCGACTTGAGTTGGATGCGCCCCGATTCGATGCGTGACAGATCGAGCAGGTCGTTCACCAGGGCCACCAGCCGTTCGGCGTTGCTGTAGACGATGCCCAGGTATTCCGCAACCTCCGCGTTGATCTCGCCGGCGTCGCCGTCCAGCACCATCTCGGTGAAGCCCTTGATCGAGGTCAGGGGTGTGCGCAGCTCGTGCGAGGCCAGGGAGACGAACTCGGTCTTCATGCGGTCGACCTCACGCTCGTGCGTGACATCGCGCAGCACGAAGAGCCGGCCCAGGAAACCGTCGGCGTCGTGGATCGGCGCCGTGTAGAGCTGGAGCTCACGCGCCTGCGGCCACTGCTGCACCACCAGCCGGGTGTCGGTGTGTGTCGTGTCCTTGCTGCTGGCCAGGGTTGACTGATACAGCGCGCCGGCATCGGCAAAGACCTGGTCGAACAGGGTTTGCGTGTCTTCCAGGTGCTGACCGCTGAGGCGCGCCGTGGGCACACCAAATAGGGCTTCGAAACGCTGGTTGACGTCCAGGATGCGCTGTTCGGGTGAGACAAAAACCAGGGCCTCGTTCACACCATCGGTGATGGCGCGGAGGCGCGCCTGGCTCTCACGCTCGGCCTGCAGGGATTGATGCAGGGCGCGTTTGCTTTTTTCCAGCTGATCGGCGATCACGACGATGGCCACCGATACCACCAAAAACAGCCCCACGCGCAGCCAGTCCTCGGCAGTGATCCCGACGTGGTAAATTGGCGACACCAGAAACAGAAGATTGGCCAGCACGCCCACGGCGGTGGTCAACAGCCCCGGCCCCAGCCCACCGCGCCACGCGCTCACCAGGACAGCCACGTAAAAGATGTGGAAAACCCCGCGCTCGAAGGCGGGCAAAAACAGAAAACTGAGCAGAACTGCCACCAGGCTGGCCACCACGGCGACGCTGTAGCCCTGCAGCCTGTCGAACCCCTGGCTGCCGCGCGGTGACAGCGGTGGAAAATAGGGCTGCACGATGCGCCACAGCAGCCAGGCCAGGGTGAAGGAGATCATCTTGTCCAGGGGATCGCTGATGAACCCCTCGATCGTGGCGATCTGCAGCAGATTGGCGCCGGTCGCGGACAGCTGGGCAGTCAGGTAATCCAAACCACCGCCAGTCAGGTCGTTGAACAGATAGGCCGTGATCGGCGCCGAGATGACCGCCGCAGCGATGCCCACCAGCAAACCGGAGAGCAGCACCGTGCGCAGGCGCTGGAACGCCCCGCGCACCGCGGCAAAGCCCGCCGCCCAACCGATGAACGCCGCCGTGATGGCGTAGGGCAGCAGGTTCGGGTCACCGCCCAGGGTGCCCCAAATGAGATTGGACAGCGCGCCGGTCGCAGCGCCGGCCAGCGGTCCCAACAGCGCACCCACCAGGATCGTGCCGATCGAATCCAGGTAGACCGGCCAGCCCAGCACGTCACGCACCAGGCGGCCCACGGCGATGTTGAGCACGGTCGCGGCCGCGATCAGCAGGATCGATCTCATCACGTAATTGGGCGGCTTCATACCCTCAATTTCACTTTCACGCGCACGATCGGTTGGGCAGATGCATGATCCGCAGCAACGATCGAGTAGGAGAAGGGCGTTTCTCGTACTCGTACTCGTACTCCCACTCGTACTCCTACTCGTACTCGTACTCGCAATCCCACTACTACTCGGATCCGCAGCTATGATCGAGTACGAGTAGGAGTTGGACGGCGATTGTACTCGTACTCGTACATCTACTTATCTCTGCGGCAATAATCGAGTACGAGTACGAGTACGAGTACGGGTAGGACGGTGCTCGTATACCTCGCTTGAGCACAGCCATCCATCACGCTCGATCAATGGCACCTGTCTTGGCAAGTGACCCACCAACCTGGCAATCGGCTGCTCTTCGAGCAACGAATGTGCCGCGGCGCATACGTTCATTCGTTGCCCCCATTCGTTGACGGCCATTCGTCAATCCCCAATCCAAAATGGCCACTACGCTTCGACGATCGTCAAATCATCCAGCACGTGATCCAGGCTGGCATAACGCTCCTCACGCCGCGGCGCGACCATGCGGGCGATCACTTCGCTGGCGCCGGCCGGGTCACGCATGAAATTGGGACTGTCCTTGCGGCTCAGCTCGTGTTCGAGCAGCTCGACGTCGATAGCAATGTCGTGGGTATCGATGACCGTTTCCACATCGTGGCGCGGCGGCTGGCCGGTAATCACCTGGTAGAAGACCAACCCCAGCGAATAGATGTCGGACGCCGGCATCACGTCACGCGGATCGAGCCAGACCGCCGGGGCGACGTAGTGCGGATCGAAATGTTCGCGCACCGATTGCGCGATGCTGAGGTTGGGTGCATTCGGAATGTAGGCCAGGTCGAAGTTGCCCAGCTTGACCACGTTGGGCGCCACCAGGATGTTGCGCGGCCGTACGTCGCGATGGACCACACCACGTGCGTGGGCATGCTGCAGCCCGGCCGCCAGACCGCGGATGGCGCGCACCTTCTGCTGCCAGGTCATTGCTGCAAAGAGCGCCTTATCCAGCAGCGTGGCGAGTGACATCCCCTGTTCGGGGTACTCCACCGGTTCGACGAAGCTGTCGTCGTTCCAGGCAAACATGTCACCGGTGCGCACCAGGTTGGGGTGCGTGCCCAGCAGCCGCATCGCATCCTGGCCGTGGAAGATCTCGCGCAGCCGGTATTCCTTGTCCTCCTCCGCGGCGTAGACGTCGAAGTGATAGACCTTGAGCAGCGTCATCGGCCGCGTCTCGATGTAGCGGTGGCGGGTGAGGAAGAGCGTGAAGCGGTCATCCTGGTCGACCTTCTGAATGACGTCGTACAGACCGATCTGCTGCACGCGCTTCGCCGGCCGCGTCATCGACATGGCATCGAACACCATATCGTACAGCGGCATTACGTTGCGCGGTGCCACCGGTAGCTGCCCAGGATCGTCGAGCCGTTTCAACGCCTCGCGCACGTGCACGACGCGGTTGGCCTGGTCGTCCTTGATACGCAAACGGGCACGATCGTCGGTCAGCAGGATCAGGGTATCGACGAAGACGTCGTCGAGCCGGTGCGAATGCTGGCGCAGGCGGCCAGCCAGCACCTTGGTCTTTTTGTTGGCCAATGGGATGGGGCTGGGGTAGACGCTGCCGTTTTCGAAAAGCCACTGCTGGTTGTTGCCGCGAATCTCGCCCTGGTAGCCCTTGACCTCGACGTGGTAGAGCGCGTGGGGGGCGAGCACGGCGATGTCGAACTCGTACGGCAGGCCGCGCCCGGTGGTCAGCTCGAAGTTGTGAAAGACGACGTACTCGTCGGGCAGGCCTTTGGCCAGGCGCCGGATGGCCCGGCTCTCACTGTCGTTTTCTGGCATGCCGATGCGGCGTACAAGGGCCATCGCTCATCTCCTGCATGGGTTTGTGTTGTCGTCGCTGCATCGGTATCATACCACCGGCCGGGCTGAACGTGACAACGGGGTATCGGCAGAATGACCTGTCGTCGCTGCTGTCTCACTGCCGGCGTGATGATAGCAGCCATTCGTGACAGACTCGTGACAGGAACAGGTATGCGCTGCTCATGATCGAGCCTCCTTTTTTTATTCAGTCCAACAAAAATACCAGGAAGACGGCCTCACCAGCCTGTGCGCGACGGCCGGCCACCAGGATACCCGACATGGCCCCGCCGTCACCCAGGTTGAAGACACGCAGCTCGGTCACCCCTGGATCGTCGAACGCAGCGGCCAGCGCAGCATTGGCTTTTTCTGCATCCTGCACCACATCGAGGATCATCGGCGCCGAGTTGCGGGCGTCTATATCCGTAATGCCGCGCAGCTCGGCCACGATGTCCGCCTTGGCGCCGGCCGGACGGGCGTAGACCTCTTTCCACGGCGCCATCCAGGCCTCCTCGCCCCAGCGTTCCCACAGCTCGCCGGTGAAGTATTTGTACTTGGCGAGCGCGGCATCCGTCATGCTGTCTTCTGCGCCGAGCGGCTCGTAGAACACGGCACTGCCGAAGCCGGCCTGGCTGGGCGCGCCGTAGGCCGCTTCCAGATCGGCCACGTAGGCCGGTTTCGCACTGCCGTCGCCTGCTGCCTGCCCCGAGGCGGCCGCTTCGTTACCCATCGCTTCAATCTGCTTCATTGTTGCCTCCAAATCTGGCGCCTTGCGCGCCTGCTCTGCTTGTTCCAGGGCGTAACCCACAGCGATCAGGCTGGGCTCGCCGAGATAATCGGCCACCAGGGTGATGCCCACGGGCGTGCCGCTGGAACTGTATCCGATCGGTACCGTCATCGCCGGGAAGCCGGCCGGCGCATAGGCCTGGCCCACGTCCGATATGAGTACGTCGATGTCGTTGCCGGCAAACAGGCTGCTCAGCCCGTCGCGCGCCTTGCTCTGGTTCGCCTCCTTCGCCGCCAGGTAGTCCTCGTCGCTCAGGGGCGGGTTCTGCGACTGCTCCAGATACCCCTGGCCGTAGGGCGCCCGATTGGCCAGGTCCTCGGCGTTGAGCGCGATGATCTCCTCCAGGGAGTCGACGGCGACCTGATCGCCCAGGCCAGCCAGGAAGCGGTTGATCGCGTCCTTGAAGCCGTTGGGTAAGACGGCGGCGGTATCGATGCTCTTCGGCAAGGCCAGATTGCTGACCTCCACGACCTCGAATCCCAGCTCGGCGAACCCCTGTGCGAGTTGCCGTTGGCCATCGTTTTCCGATTGGAAATTCTGGCGCAGGCTGTCGGCCATGTCCTGATCCTTGATGTTGGCCACCAGCTTGTCGATGTCCTCGTCGATGTAGACGAGAATGCCCACGCGCAGGCCCTGCGCCGCGTCCGGCTTCAGGAACTGGGTGAAGTCCACGCCAGCCAGGCTGGCAGCATCCTGCGTCGCCGGGTCATTAGCGTCCACCCCGGCCATGGCCGTCAGCAGCACGGCCACGTCGGTCACGGTGCGGCCCATAGGCCCCGGCACGTCCTGCCAATCCAGCAGCGGGATTACGTAGTCGCGGCTGATCAGGCCCATGCTGGTTTTGATGGCCACCACCGAGTTGATGCTGGCCGGCATGATGATGGACCCCTGGGTCTCGCTGCCCACGGTGGCAGCGGCGAAGTTGGCAGCGGCGGCCACGGCCGAGCCGCTGCTGGAGCCGTAGGTCTCGAAGGGGCCGTAGGGGTTGCGGGTCTGGCCACCCAGCGTGCTGAAGCCATTGGGCATGCACGGGTCCATCCAGTTGGCCCACTCCGACAGGTTAGCCTTGCCCAGGATCACCGCGCCGGCCTCGCGCAGCTGCTGCACCAGGAAGGCGTCGCGGTCGGGCTGCCAGTCCTTCAGCGCGTAGGCACCGGCGCTGGTGTGCATACCGTCGCCGGTGGCGATGTTGTCCTTGAGCAGGACGGGAATGCCGTGCATGTCCCCGCGCACCGTGCCCGCTGCCCGCTCCGCATCCAGCTGGCGAGCGATCTCCAACGCCTGCGGGTTGAGCTCCATCACCGAGTTCAGCCTGTCGACGTCGTAACGCTGGATGCGGTCGACGTAGTAGGTGACCAGTTCCTCGGCGCTAAGCTTGCCATTGGCCATCGTTTGCTGCATGTCCAGGATCGTGGCGCTGGCCAGCTGCGCATCCAGCTCAGCCCGGCGGTCTTCGGTCAGGCCGGCCAGGGCGCTGGCAAAGGGGCTGAGGTCACGCACCCGTTTGGCGTTGTAGTCCGGCTCCGGCCGCGGGAAGGGCAGCGCGTAGCTGGCGCAGACTGAGGCCCCCTCCGTCGCCGCTGCCGGTGCCAATCCGAACATCTCCGCCGTCAGAGACGACGGCAGGAAGGTGACCCGGCAACTGCCCGAATTGGTGAGCAGGACCAGGCTGGCTTCAGCCTCCGGCACCCACATCCAGATCGACTGGAAACCGGGTGTCTGGCCAGCATGGCCGATGGCGGTGAAGCCGGCGGTCTCGAAATCGATCAGGCCCAGCCCATAGCCGGCAAAGATGCCGCCGCCCTCGCCGTAGTCCAGCTCGCGGAAGTCGGTCATCTCAGCCAGGGTGGCGTCGTCCTGGAACAGCTCGCCGCCGAACAGTCCTTTGGCGAAGCGGGCCATGTCCTCGGCGGTGCTGACGATCGCGCCGGCCGCGCCGGCCTGGGTGGCATTCCAGCCGGTCATGTTGGTCAGTTCGCTGCCGGGCACGCTGTAGTAGCCGTCGACCTGGGAACCCGGCTCAGGCGACCCCTCCAGGTAGCTGGTGCTGGCCATGCCCAGCGGGTCGAAGATGCGTGCCTGGTAGAGCTCGGCCAGCGATTTGCCCGTGGCGGCCTCCACGACCATGCCGAGCAGAATGAAGTTGGAGCTGCTGTAGTGCCAGCCTTCACCGGGCGCAAAGGTGGGCGCGCCGTCGGCGATGACGAGCTCGATCAGTTCCTGCGGCGTGTAGGCTTTGGCCAGCGCCGCCTGGTCGTTGTTGTCCACCTCAGGCTGCATCAGCGGGTCGGCATAGTCCCAGATGCCGGAGGTGTTGCCCGCCAGTTGGCGCAGGGTCACCTGGTCGCCGTTGGGGATGCGCGCCGCCAGGTCGGGCAGCCATTGGCTCAGCGGGTCGTCCATCGACAGCACACCCGCTTCTTGCAGCTGCAGGGCCAGGATGACGGTGAAGGCCTTGGTGTTGCTGCCGATCTGCAGGCGGTCGTCCATCTGCAAGGGACGCTCGTCCTCCAGGCTGCCGACGCCGGCAGCTTTCGAGTAGCGGCCGGCCGGCGAGTCCACCAGCAGCACCACGCCCGGCGCATCGCACAGGCCATTGCCCGGCGTCGTCCATTGCGCCAGCAGGGCATCCAGGGCTTCCTCCGCCGGGCCAGCAGTGGGCAACGTAGTTGCCTCAGCAGCCTCCACCGCCGTGGCGGCCGGTTCGGGGGTTGGTGCGGTGGTCGTCTCGGTCGTCGCGGCTGGTGTCGGTGCCGGCGTTACGCATGCCGACAGGGCCAACGCCAGGACCAACAAGGGCATCGCGATCAAGCTCAACGTGCGAGTGTTCATCACATTTCCTCTGTAGTCGACCACGGGCCTATCCGAATAACCCAATGATTCGCCTTGATGAGACACCTCGGGGCAGTTATTCGGATAGGCTCCGACAGGTGATCGCCGTTGCGTCAACTGGGCAACTGTCTATGGGCGCCATGCGCTCGACGTGGTGTGTTTCTCTCTGGCCTCATCATCGAACTGCCGGGCGACCAGCGCAGGGCGGCATCTGCCGCCCTGCGCTGCCCTGGCTGTTCTTAGTGCCTATCCGAATAACCTGAGATTCGCCTCAATAGGGCGGCTGAGGGCAGTTATGCGGA
>CAZXQZ010000093.1:3313-17295 GCA_964642445.1 uncultured Anaerolineae bacterium | reverse complement strand
GTACGAGTACGAGTACGAGTACGAGTACCGTTGCACTGAGTACGAGTACGAGTACCCATCTTACTCGTACTCGATCGTCGCCGCGGATCTGAGCAGTAGTGGGTCACCTGCCACGACTTTAGCCATCGATCTGGAAAGAGGAAAGAAGATGACCGATACACCGCGAACACTGCGCAGCAGTCACCTCGTGCTCATGGTCACCCTGCTTGGTGCCCTGCTGGCCATTCTGATGGGGATGCTGGCCCCGGCAGGCACGGCACCCACCACGGTTGCGCTGGTCCTGGGGGGAATGCTGGCCATCACGGCGGGGTTGTCGAAGACCTGCACCCCGTGAGGGGTCAATATGATCTTCGTGATCGCGCCCCTCGTGCAGGAGCGTCAAACCCAACGCCAGTGGCTGATCCGGGCCCTGGTTTATGCCATCTCCCTCATCGTCACCGTGGTGCTCTTCAATACACTGCTGGCCTGGGCCGCGGCCGGCCTCCAGCAGTGGTTGGGCCTGCCCAGCGCTGGCCAGTATCTGCTCATGGTCCTCGTCGGCGGTTTTGCCCTGCTCTACAGCCTGAACGAAATCGACCTGCTGCACCTGCCCCTGCCCGCCCTGGCCATCCAGGTGCCGCGCAGCTGGGCGACCGCCGGCCTCTACCGGGGCGCCGCGATCTACGGTGCCGCCCTGGGCGGCGCGGGTTTCATCACCTATTTGCCCTTTGCCTCCTACCATACAATGCTTTTCTGGAATCTGGCCGTGGCTGTGCCCCTCTACGGCACCGTGTTGGGCCTGCTCTACGGTGTGGCGCGCGTGCTGCCGGTGTTTGGCAATGCCGTACGCGGTGCGCCGATCGGCGCGCTGGTGACCTGGAAAGAATGGCTCTACAGCCGTATCTCGGTCTGGCACCTGCTCAATGCCCTGGTCCTGGGCCTCTTTGGCGGTTACGTGATCGTCATGGCCATCCAGGCGCTGGTATAACGACCGCCGGCCCCGTTACCTGATCACATCATGACACGACGCGGGAATCCCGAACAGTTTACCAGCGACCCCGGCGCAGCAACCTTCGACGCGGGCAACCTGGACAGCGGTAAAGGCCTGATCGGCGGCGATCCACAGCGCCGCGCCCAACGCACCGGCCACCACCACGCCCCGCTGGACGGCGCTCTGCTGCAAGTGGCCGACCTGGTGGAGGCAGCGTACCAGGCCCGACTCGACCACTTCCTGGCCCAAGGCCCACTGGAGATCGAGATCGGTTTCGGCGACGGCACCTTTCTGCTGGACCGGGTGCGCAGACACCCCACGCGTCGGTTCCTGGGCTTCGAGGTGCGCTGGGAAGGGGTCAAGCCAGTTCTGGATACCATCCAGGCCGAGGGATTGACCAACGTCCTGGTCTCGGCCGACGATGCCCGTTATGCGCTGGCCCGTGCCCTGCCACCCGCCTGCGCCCAGGTGATCCACATCCTCCTGCCGGACCCGTGGTGGAAACGCCGTCACCAACAGCGGCGTATGTTTACCCCCTTTACGGTCGATCTCTATGCCCACACCCTGGTCGCCGGCGGTGTGCTGCACGTCAAAACCGACGTACCCGCCTACGCCGAACTGATTGCCGAGGTCGTGACCGCCAGTGGGCACTTCTCCCCCCACAACGTTACCCTCGCCGGCCAGTTCGCCGACACCGTGCCCACCACCCGCGAAGCGTGGTGCCTGGCCAACGGTTATCCGGTGACGACGTTGTTTTTTGCGAAGCGTGAGGCATGAGGCGTGAAACATAAGACATCGAACAAAACGGATGCACACCCCGACACCCTGGATGCCAATCCAAAATCCAACATCCAACATCCAACATCCAAAATCGACATCGATCTCACCGGCATCGCCCACGGCGGCGAAGCCATTGGACGCCACGCCGGCAAAACGATCTTCGTGCCCTATGCCATCCCAGGTGAGCGCGTGACCGTCGAATTGGTGCAGGAGAAGGCGCACTGGGCACGCGCACGCCTGCTGAGCGTACAGACACCCAGCCCGGACCGCGTGACGCCGCCGTGCCCCTATTTTGGTCCCGAAGCGTGCGGCGGCTGCCAGTGGCAGCACATCGCCTACGAACGCCAGCTCTCACTGAAACGCGACATCGTGCGCGATCAGTTACAGCGCCTGGGCCACGTGGCCAACCCGCCGGTCGAGGAGGTGTGGGCCGTGGCCCTGGAGGACCAGCCCGACCCGGCCTGGCACTATCGCAACCACGTTCAGTTTGGCATCACACCCGATGGGCTGCCCGGTCTGCAGCGGGCCAACAGCCACGACGTGGTCGCAGTAGCCGAATGCCTGCTCGTACAGCCACCCCTGGACGAGATCCACGCCGCGTTGTGGGAAGGACTGACCGCCGGCGAGGACGTCGACGCGGCACCCGGTACGATAGAAGAAGTGCCTGCCTATAAAGGCAAGATGTGGGTGCTCGGCGGCGACCCACAACAGAACGGCCAACCCGGCACGACACATGACACTTTTTCCCAAAGCCACATCACACGCGTGGCGATCCGCGCGGGGATGCGCACCGGCGATTCGCTGCTGGTGCTGGAGACGACGGGTGATGTGCCGCCGGCCCTGAGTCTCGACCTGCCTGCGGCGGTGGCACTGCTGCGTGCCGACGGTGGCGCCGATGCGCTGGTCGGGCAGGCGTACCTGGAGGAAGAGATCGCCGGCCAGCGCTACCGCATTTCGGCTGGCAGCTTTTTCCAGGTCAATCCGGCGGGCGCCGAAGCCCTGGTCGATCGGGTGGTGACGTTTTTGGACCCACAGCCGGGGCAGCGGCTGCTCGACGCCTACGCGGGGGTAGGGCTGTTTGCCCTGGCCCTGGCCCCGCTGGTCGGCCACGTCGAGGCGATCGAAGCCAGCCCCAGCGCGTGCGTCGATTTTGCCTGGAATGCACGTGACATGGCCAACGTCACCCTGCACACCGGCGCCACCGAGGCCGTTCTGGCCGATCTGACCGGTCCCTTCGATGGCATCGTCGTCGACCCGCCGCGCCGTGGGTTGGGTGACGGCGTGGTGCAGGCCCTGGCGCGGCTCAACCCGGCGCGGCTGGTCTACGTATCGTGCGATCCGGCCACGCTGGGGCGTGATGCGGCCCTGTTGACGGCGGCCGGCTTCGGGCTGTGCACCGTGCAGCCCATCGATCTGTTTCCGCAAACCTATCACGTGGAGAGTGTCACGCTGTGGGAAAGATAAACCTGATTCTATTCGTGCTGCTGCTGGCGGGTGCGGCGCCCCCGGCCCAGGCCACACCGCCGCCGGCCTGTACATTGCTCCGCGGGTCCACCTGCCCGACGGCGGTCGATGGCCGGCTGCAGTGGCTGCGCACCCGCCAGGTGCGCGGCGAGCTGGTGGGTGAACTGGCCAGTGCCGTGCCGGTCACCGTTCGTTTCGATCACGCCTTGGATGACAAAGAGCTGGCGACCCTGGCTGCGGCGGGCTGGGCACCGGCCGGGCAGCTGGCCAACATCGTGCCGCTGACGGTGCCGTGGGATCAGCTCGATACGCTGCTGGCCCGGGCCGACGTGGTACAGATCGATGCCGATACAACCGAAGACCTGGTGCCGCCGCTCGACCTCAGTGTGCCGGATATCCATGGCACGGCGGCCTGGGTCATCTCCAATACCCTGCCGTCGGGCCTCAGCGGTGCCGGCGTGACGGTGGCCGACATCGACACGGGGGTGGACGTGTTCCATCCTCTGCTGTTCCGCGCCGATGGTGGCACGTTCGACTGGCTGGATATCAACGGCAGCGGCAGCTTCGAGCCGGGCCAGGATGCTGTTGACCTCAACCGGAACGGTACGCCGGAGGCCAACGAGACGCTGCGTTTTGTCGACGGGACGTCGGTGCAGTTCGATGGTTTCCCGCGCCCGTACGACGTGCCTGGCACCAACGATGGTCTTTTCCGTACCGATACGGACTGGCTGTACAACGATGCCAATACCAACAACGAGCGCGATTATGGCCCCGGCAGTGACAATCTGCCCGGCCTGGGCGAACGTGTCTTCCTGGTGGAAGATACCAACGACAACCGCCTGCTCGATCCAGGCGAAACGCTGCACGGGCTGGGTACCAGCCGCGTGGCCGGGGTCCTGGACAACGGCGGGGTCACGCGGCGCCGCGGCATCGACTTGAGTCTGACGGCGTTGGACGGCATGACCCATGGCACGGCTGTGTTGAGCATTGTGGCGGGCGGCTGGCGCGGCTTCAGCCGCTACACCAGTGTGGCACCGGATGCCGACCTGCTGCTGGCCGACCCATACGGCTCTGGCAACTCGATCGGCCAGTCGCTACTGTGGTCGCTCGACAACGGTGCCGATGTCATCCTCCACGAGTACACACACATCGCCGGCGAATTCTTCGACGGCTCATCGAACCACGAAGCGCTGGTGAGTGCGGCGCACGCGCAGGGCGTGGTGCAGGTCCTGCCGGCTGGCAACCTCAACCGCGGCCGCAAACACGCCCGGTTGACGTTGGCCCCGGGCGCCGCTGCCACCCTGCCGCTCAACCAGCCCGCCGGCGTCAATGCCACCTCCGCCGACGTGACCTTTGTCTGGCCTGGCAGTGAGAATTTGCTGGCTGCGGCTTTGACCACACCGACGGGTGGTACGGGCAACCATTACGTGGCACCACCTGGCTTCAACTCGACGAGCACCGCCGATGGGCACACCGTGGCCAGTGGGCGATTCGTGTCGAGCCGGGGCACCGGCCGGCTGGACGTGCACCTGCTGCGCACGCCGCTGGCGGCCGGCGCGTGGACCCTGGTGGTGACCAACACGCACAGCAGTCCTCTGACGATCAATGCGTTCGTCCAGGACAACCGGTCTGCTTTCGTGGGCGGTTTCGAGTGGGGGGCGTTCCGCGATCCAACCAGCACGGTCGTCTGGCCGGCCACGGCGGATGCCGGTGTCGTGGTGGGATCGTACAGCACACGCGGCTTCAGTGCCGGCCTGGACCCGGTGACGACGGGGGGTTTGAGTGCGTTCAGCGGCCAGGGCCCGCGTGTCGACGGGCAGGCGCTGTTGGACGTGGTGGCGCCCAGCAACTATGACGTCGTCGCCGCCTTGGATCGGGCGCAGACCGGTGCCTGGGGCCTGTACCGCTGGTTCAGCGGCACGAGCGGTGCCGCCCCGCACGTTGGGGGCGCGGCCGCTTTGCTGCGCCAGGCACACCCCGACCTGGATGCCGTCGAGATCGAGGCGGCGCTACGCGCCGGCGCGCGGCGCGACAGTTTTACCACCCTGCAGGTGAACGAGCAGTGGGGCGCCGGCAAACTCGATGTGGCCGGCGCGCTGCGCCAGGTGTTACCCTCTGCCCCGCAGCGGGCGGTGCTCTGGACCGGTGTCACGCCGGTGCTCGATGGCAGCATGCAGCCCGGTGAATGGTCAGCGGCCCGTCACGTGCAGGTACCCCTGGCGTTCCTGACCAACCAGCCGCAGCAGGGCACGCTCGACCTGTGGCTGGGGGCAACACCGGGTACCGGCAGCGACCTGTGGATGGCTGCCCAGGTGCACGGCATCTCCCCCGTGCCGGGTGACGGTTTGCAGATCTGGTTCACCGGCGGCGATGCCAGATCGCTGGGCAGTGCCGGCGGCTGGCAGGACTGGCACTGGAATGGCAGCGCCCTGGTGCTGGACAGCCGGCAGGATGGACAGGGTGCGGCTGGCACGCAGAATGGTGTTATCACCTTCGAGCTGCGGCTGCCGTTGGCCAGCGGTGACAGTTTCGACGTGGCATTGAACACGACGCAGGACAGCGGATTCGCCATAGCCTTTGGCCAACCGTTCGTCGATGGGTTTGGCACAGCACGGCGGGCGGCGGGTGCCTGGCCGGCCGATTTCTTCGATGGGCGCCTGGCGCGGTTGGGCCGCCTGGCGGTGGCGCCAGCAGTGCCCGGCGATGTGAACGGCGACGGCACCTCGGACGTGGTCGATGTACAGCGGGTGGCAGCCCGCTGGCTGACCGACAGCCGGACGCCAGGATACGACGCCATCTATGACCTCAATGCGGATGGGGTTATAGACCTGCTGGACGTACAATTGGTCGCAGAGACGTGGTAAAGGGTCAGGGGTTGGACGTCTCGCTGTGTCCGGTGCTGTGTTTGAAAGGTACCGTCTTGGCACCCTCGACGAAACCATAGGCGGCGACATTGAACGCGGTATGGGGATCGACAATGTCCATGCACTCCGCAATCACAAGCGCAGTCGCCGCGGCCGCGGCATCGGCGGCGGCGGCGTAGGACAGCTGGTGCTGCTGCATGCTGCGGGTGAAGGCCGGTTCCAGGCGGGCCTGGGTTTCGAGGAGCGTGAGCTGGGGCTTGTCATCGGGTGGAATCGAAAAATCGATGCGACTGGGATCGATGACGATCTGCATGTTCGCCAGGACACTGCCCAGGATGTTGATCAGGCGCGGACCGTGTTCGTTGGCCAGGTCGGACAGGATCGGTGTGCCTGGCTCCATCTGGTCGAGGGGCAGTCCCAGGGAACGCAGGAGGAACGTGCCCGCCAGGCGTGCCATGGCGGCGACTGCGGTCACGGCATGGATGCCCTGCGGCGTACGCAGGCCCTGGACAACGGCGGTGTAAAATTCCTGTGCGGCGTCGATTTGTGCTTGTTGTAGTTGAGTCACCTGATTCTCCAGAGACGGAATGGGCCGTCGGTGGTCCTACAGCAGTGTGATCTGTCCTGCCGAGCCATCGACGCGGATGCGCTGGCCGTCTTGCAGGCGGGTCGTTGCCTGGTGTACACCGACGACCGCCGGAATGCCGTATTCGCGAGCCACCACCGAGCCATGGGTCATCAGCCCACCCACCTCCATGACCAGCCCGCCCGCCGCAAGGAATAGGGGTGTCCAGGCGGGGTCGGTTCCTGGACACACCAGGATCTCACCCGGTGCCAGCTGCGTGCCGCGCGGATCGAGCACCACGTGCACGATCCCTTCTACGACACCGGGTGATACCGGGCTCCCCACGATGACGCCACTGTCGGCACTGCTGGTGGCCGACACGCCTTCGTAGAACGTCTGTCCATCACTGAGCAGGAGCCGTGGGACCTGCCGGCGCGCCATTTCGCGGGCGTAGGTCTGGCGGCGGTCCGCCACAATTGCCCGCCAATCGCGCCGGGCACCAGATGCCAGCTGCTGCAGCTCGGTCACTTGCAGGAAAAAGACGTCATCCGCACGATCCAACACACCCCGTGCTACCAACTGCTGGCCGCTGTCCAACAGCATCGTGCGCACCATGCCAAACATGCGGATGATGGTGAACTTGGGCATCTCGCGCAGGCCGGCCAGGGCACGCACCCGCTGTGCTGCGGCCCGCGCAATACGCGCTTTGACGAATCCGCCCGGTGTACGCTGCATTTTGTGCACGAGACGTGCCATCGCCTCATCGGCGGCCTGGGCCCCACGGGCAAACACGGCGTCCGGCGCCAGGTTCGGGTCTTCGATCTGTAGATAACTCTGAATCACTTGCATGATCTGGGTGGGATCATCCCGCCACCGCGGGCGGCCAATGTCGATTTCGCCGACGCCGCGCATACCGTAGCGCTGCAAGAAGCTGGCCAGGGCCGCCTGCGCCACGGGGGGCAGCCGGCCGGCCGTGTAGTCAGAAGCCAACCCGGCGGGGTCATGCGCCTCGAAACAGGCGACAGCCGCCGGGTCGGCGGCAATATGCACGGCTGTCGCCCACAGCGCCATGTCCATCTCGGTGGTGACGTTGTGTGGCAAACCACGCGTCACCGCCAGGGCGTCCTGTACGCCGTTGGGCAGCCGCTCGGCCATGCCGTACAGCACACGCAGGGGAAGCACGCCCGAAGCGACAGCCGGAACCAGGTAGGGCAGAAATATCACCGGCAGCTCCTCGACCATGCGCTGCATCACGACCACGCGGGCACCCAGGCCGGTGGCGGCGCGTGTCTGCGCTTCGAAGTTCTCGAGAAGCTTCTCCGTCATCTGTTGGATGTGCACACGCCGCGCCTCGGGCCGCGCCAGGTTGAGCAGCACGTTACGCAGCACCGGCGCCATGAAGCGGATGACGTAGGGCCAGGAACGCAGCCGGAAGCCGCGCCCGGTGACCGCCAGGCGCGGGTCATCGAACAGTCGCAGCAGCGATTCGCGCGCACCGGGCTCGACGACCGACAAGATCGGGGCCACCAGGTTGCGGACCATGCCGTTGCGCAGCGCACCGCTGATGTTGATGAAGAGGCGATCCGCCGCTGTATACAGCACCTGCTGGTTTTGTCCCGTCAGCCGCTGGCCCAGGTGACTGCCCGCGTACACGATGAAGTTGGTGAAAAAATCTCGACCGAGCGGTGTGATCGGGTCCAACATGCCCTGCACCGCCCCCAGCGACACCAGGGCGCGCAGCGGTTCGGCGGGCAGGTTATCCGGCAGTGGATAGAGCGAGGTGATCGGGCGCGACTGTAACAGGTGCAGCCGACCCGCCGCCCAGCCCCACTCGATGTCCTGTGGAGAGCCAAACAGGCCGGCGGTGCGTTGGCCCAGCCGGGCCAGCTCCAGGATGACACTGTCGGGCAGGGCCTGCTGCGATGCTGCATCGGCTGTCAGCGTGCGTGTGCCGCCACCATCGCTTCCGACAATGGCCAACGCCTTGCTGCCCAGGGTCTTGCTGGTAATCGTCGCCTGAGGTCTCGCCGCAAAGTCGATCACGTAGTGGTCGGGCTCTACCAGACCGGAGACCAGCGCTTCCCCCAGGCCAAACGTGGCGTCGATGACCGTCTGCGACCGTTTTCCAGTCAGCGGGTTGGCCGTGAACAGCACCCCCGAAACCTCACTCGGCACCATCGCCTGCACGACCACCGCCAATGCCACACTGGCCTGGTCGATCCCGTTACGCGCCCGGTAGCCGATGGCGCGCGCCGTCCACAGGCTGCTCCAGCAGCGGACCACGGCCTGCACCAGCGCGTCCTCCCCCATCACATTCAGGTAGGTGTCCTGCTGGCCGGCAAACGAGAGATCGGGCAGGTCTTCGGCGGTGGCCGACGAACGCACCGCCACCGCGGGCTGGCCCAGCTGGTGATAGGCGGTCTTCAAGCCACGCACCAGGCCGGCGGCCGGTTTGCCGCGCGCAAAACGATAACGAATCGTATCGGACGCGGCGGCCAGCGCCGCGGGATCGTCGGCGTGTAAGCCCGCCAGTGTGGCGGAGATTGTGGTATCCAACCTGTTGGCAACCACGAAGTCCCGGTAAGCCGTCGTCGTTACCACAAAACCAGGCGGCACCGGCAGTCCCGCCCGCACCAGTCGCGCCAGGTTGGCCCCCTTGCCGCCAGCCGTCGCGAGGGTCAGTTTATCAGAGGTGAGGGGCAGAATCGTGGTATCGGCCATTATCTCTCCATCGTGTGTTGCATCGCAACTGATAACACACCTATCCCGTCAGCATTTCGGTAACTCGTCTCGTTTCTATAGTGCATCATACGCGCCCATAAGCGCTGTGTCAAAGGACAGTAACTGGACAATATCTCAGAGTGAGATATAATCATGCCATGTATGTCATCTCGCGAAAGGCACTGCGGCAGTTTTGGGAAAAATGCCCGGACAGTGAATCGGCCCTGGTTCGCTGGTACAAGATTGTCGAACAGACTAATTTCGCATCGTTTGATGAGCTGCGGGCAACTTTTCCGTCCGCTGATCAGGTTGGAGACTGGATAGTTTTCAATATTGGGGGCAACAAGTACCGGTTGATTGCCTCCGTACATTTCAACCGTAGCAAGGTGCATGTACGTCACGTTCTTACCCACGAGCAGTATTCAAGGGGAACCTGGAAACGATGACAATTGTGACGAAAGAGATTCAGCGTCATTGGGCGTCCATCGGTCCGTTGTTGACGATCCGCAACGCGCGCGACTACGACCTGGCAGTTCAGCACCTTAACGGCTTACTGGATGAGGTTGGTACGGACGAAAGCCATCCGCTGTATGGCCTGCTAGACACGCTGGGCACACTCATCGGCATCTACGAAGCCGGGCATGAGCGACTGCCATCTGCAAATGGTCACGAGGTACTGCGTTTCCTCATGGAAGAGCACGGCCTGACACAGGCAGAACTGCCGGAGGTCGGCTCACAGGGCGTGGTGTCCGAGATTCTCGCCGGCAAGCGCGAGCTCAACGTGCGCCAGATTCGCGTCCTGGCACGGCGCTTCCACGTATCACCAGCGGTTTTCCTCTGACGGGCCTACCCCGTCCTCATCCACTCGAACAGCAAAATGAACATGATGCTGGCCACCGTGCAGGTGGCCAGCATGACCGGTAACCCGGAGCGCATCCAGATCCGCGTCGTGATCGGAAAACGGGTTTTTTCGCTCAGCGACACGGTGACGACGTTGGCGGTGCTGCCGATCGGCGTGCCATTACCGCCAAAGCCAGCCCCCAGGGCCAACGCCCACCACAGCGGAAACACCTCGACGCCCAGGCCGCCGATCCCCTGGATGATTGGGATCATGGCGATGGTAAACGGTATGTTGTCGACCACCGCCGATACCAGGGCTGCCACCCACAACATCAGCAGGCTGGCCAGCAGCAGGTTGCTGTCGGCCAGGCCGGCGATCCGGCCGGCCAATAGCTGCAGCACGCCCGATGCTTCCAACCCACCGGTCACTACAAACAGGGCGGCAAAAAACAGCAGCACGCTCCAATCGACGCTGCGCACCGTTTCTTCCACGTCGGGCCGTACCCACAGCAGCGCCACCGCCGCACCGCTCATGGCGATCACCGCCGGTGCAAGATGCAGCCGTCCCTGCACGAAAAAGAGCAGCACCACACCGGCCAGCACGACCAGCGACTTACGCATGGCCGCCGGGTCACGCAGCCCTTCTTTCTCGTCGAGACGCTGCAGGACGGCCGCGTTGCGTGGCCGCTGCCTCAGCTCACGACGGAAGATCACGCCCAACACGACCAGTGCCACCAGCCAGGCGACCAGGACGATCGGTGCCAGGTGCGTGAGGAATGCAGTAAATGAGAAGCCGGCAGCCGACCCAATCAGTACGTTGGGCGGATCACCGACCAGCGTTGCCACGCCACCGGTGTCGGAGAGCAGCGCCTCGGCCATCAGCATCGGCACCGGATTGATGCCCAGCAGCTCGGCAATCAGGATCGTCACCGGTGCGATCAGCACGATGGTTGTGACGTTATCCAGAAACATGGACAGGACGGTGGTCAGGGTACCGAGCACGAGGAAGAGCAGCAGCGGGCTGCCGTGGGTGCGTTTACCCGCCCAGATGGCCACGTACTGGAAGAATCCTGTCTGCTCCAGCAGCCGCACCAGGATCATCATGCCCAGCAGCAGTCCCAGCGTCGCCAGGTCGACCGCTTCGGCGGCCTGATGCTGCGAATAGAAACCCATGACCAGGCCGATCACCAGCATCACGGCGGCGCCCAGCATGGCGGCTGTCGTGCGGTGGACACGCTCCGACAGGATGACGATGAACGTCACGACAAATATCAGGCTCGCCACCACCTGATTCAGCGTCATGGGGAGTTCTCCACTGACGTCCACCTGTCGAGAAAGGCTACCGCAATGTCGACCAGCGAGGCGATGCCGACCAGTTTTCCTGCTTCATCCACCACCGGCAGGTCGCGCACCTGGTGTTTGTTCATAATCGCCAGAGCGCGCAGCAGCCCGCAGGACGTCTCGACCGCAAGCGGGGCCTGCATCAGGTCGCGCATGGTACGGTGGGCGGCCCCCTCCTGGGCTGCGGGTGAAAGATCCTCCAGCGCGCCAAAATCGTGTACGAAGTCGATGTCATCGAGGATCCGGACGAAATCGGGCATGAAGACGTCGAGCAGGTCCTGGACCCGCACGATGCCCACCAACGTGCCGGATTCATTGACGACCGGCAGCGTACCGACGTGACGCGCCACGACGAGGCGTGCTGCGTCGAGGGCGGTGGTGTTGGGTCTGACCGACACGACGTGACGTTTCATACACTGGCCGATCATGTGTGGACTCCTGGAAGCTGGCGTTCACGCCTGGCGTTCAAACGCCAGGCTAACAGCCGAAGCCCGCTCAAGCGGGCTGGGGGAGGGCGTAGCACACGGTTACCGGGCGTGTTCCACCCCAGTCCGCTTGAGCGGACTTGCGCTATGAGCCTGAACTTTAGTTCAAGGCGGCCATGCCACTTGCACCGGCGCTATCCCCACATCACACGTCGTAATACAACGCAATCTCATACGGATGCGGCCGGTTGCGCACGTTGTAGTGTTCCTCGTATTTGACCTTGATCCACTCGGCAATCTGGCCTTCGTCGAAGACGTCACCCACCAGCAGAAATTCGTGGTCACGCGCCAGGGCGTCGAGCGCTTCGTTGAGAGAGCTCGGCAGCGGCCTGATGGCGGCACGTTGGGTCTCTGTCCAGGTGAAGATGTTGTCGTCGATCGGGCCAAACCCCAGCGCCGTGGGGTCCATCTGCTGGCGGATGCCGTCGAGGCCCGCCATGAGCTGTGCTGCGAGGGCCAGGTAGATGTTGCAGGTGGCGTCCGGTGGGCGGAACTCGAAGCGCGCGGTGTCCGGCTGGTCGGCGTACTTGGGCACCCGAATCGCGGCACTGCGGTTGCCCAGACTGAAGAAGGCGTTGATCGGCGCTTCGTACCCGGGAACGAGCCGGCGGTAGGAGTTGGTCGAGGGGTTGGTAAAAGCCAGCACCGCACCGCCGTGGTAAAGCAATCCGCCAATGTACCACAGTGCGGTCTGGCTGAGTCTACCGTATCCGTCTGGATCGTAGAAAATGTTGACGTTGTCGCGGAAAAGCTGCTGGTGGAAGTGCATGCCGTTGCCAGCTTCGCCGTACAGCGGTTTGGGCATGAAGGTCGCCGTCTGGTTATGGCGGTCGGCGACCATCTTGGTGACGTACTTGATGATCTGCGAGGCGTCACCGCTGCGCACCAGGCCCATGAGCGGGATTTCGATCTCACACTGGCCGGGGCCGCCCACTTCGTGATGGTGATACTTGACCTCGATGCCCATGGCTTCCACTTGCAGCGACATCTCGCTGCGCAGGTTGAAGAGCCGGTCCTTCGGTGGAATGACGTGATACCCGCCGTGGCGCGGAATGACGTGGCCGGTGCCACCGTGGGCACTCTGCCAGTCGGCCTCCTGGCTGTCGACACGGTACGATGCCGCATTGACCTCGTTCTCGAAGGCAACGTTGTCGAAGATGTAGAATTCGTACTCGGGGCCCCACCGGCTCTCAGAGGCAATACCCAGGCTGCGCATGGTGGCCTCGGCGTGTGCGGCGATGTGACGCGGGTCGCGCCGGAAGGGCTGTTTCGTGTCGGCCTCGTACGCCGAGCAGATGAAACTCAGGGTCGGCAGTTCCCAGAACGGATCGCGAAAGGCCGATGCCAGGTCGGGCAGCAGCACCATGTCGCCCGACTTGACAGAACGCAGACCGACGGAGGAGCCATCGAAACCGACGCCGTCGCGCATCAGGTGTTCGTTGAATTGACTGACCGGCAGCGTGACGTGGTGCCAGCGGCCGGCCAGGTCGGTGAACTTGAGGTCGATCATCTTGAAGCCGTGCTTATGCACGTAAGCCCGGGCCTCGTTGAACGTGTTGAACATCCGCCAATCCCTCCGCCTCATTGTGGATATCCGGTCAGACCGCGTTGTCTGACCAGGAGACTGCTGATCGACGCGAATGGGGGGTGAACCGCTAATCGGCGCCAATCGGCGCGAATCTTTTTTGGTTTGTGCACGCAGGTTGTTGTCGATGCTTTCCGCGATCGCAGAAAACATAATTCTGAACAGTGCTGCGTTGCTGGTGAGGCTATGGCCTCTTGTTCTCCGAAGGTAACTCCGGTTGCAGGGCGTGCCGCACGTTTCGGCGCCAACGCCGTAACAGGCTGGTGTACCAGGCATTCGTCGGCGTTGGAACCTGGTGCAGGGCGGCCTTCCATTTGGAAAGGGTTCGCACCCGGGGGTGCGGACTCCTCATCCACAGGCAGGGTTC
>CAZXQZ010000093.1:0-3213 GCA_964642445.1 uncultured Anaerolineae bacterium | reverse complement strand
CCACAGGCAGGGTTCGCACCCGGGGGTGCGGACTCCTCATCCACAGGCAGGGTTCACACCCGGGGGTGCGGACTCCTCTGACACAGGTTACTCGTTAGCCGGCAACCAACAACAACACCGACAACCTCGCACCCAACAAACCAACCCACATTCGCGCCAATTCGCGCCATTCGCGGTCACCCGCATTCGCGTCCATTGGCCGTTAGATAATCTTCAGCTCTGGATCAGGCCGCATCGACAGCACGCTGATGCGTGCGGCGACGGCCTGGGCCACCTGGCGGAACGCCTCGCTTTGCGGTGAGACCGGATCGATGGCCACGATCGGCTGGCCGGCATCGCCGCCGGTGCGGATCACTGGATCGAGGAATACCCGTCCCAGGAACGGCACAGCCAGCTGGCGCGCCGCCTCTTCGCCGCCGCCGACGCCAAACACTTCGCCCGCCATGTTTTCGACGATGCCCAGCACCGGCACCTCCAGTTTGCGGAAGGCGGCCAGGCCGCGCGTGGCGTCCGACAGGGCAACTTGCTGCGGTGTGCTGACGATGATGCCACCCACCAGCGGCACCGACTGCGCCAGGGTGAGCTGGGCATCCCCCGTGCCGGGCGGCAGGTCGACCACGATGTAATCGAGGGTGCCCCAGTCGACGTCGGTGAAGAGCTGGCGGATGGCGCTGTGCAGCATGGGACCGCGCCAGATCACTGCTTCGCCCGCTGGGATCAGGAAGCCCATCGACATCACTTCGACCCCGTAGGCAACGGGGGGCACGAGCTTGCCATTACGCGGATTGGGCATACCGGAGATTCCCATCATCATCGGGATGTTAGGGCCATAGATGTCGGCGTCCAGGAGGCCCACTTTGGCACCCATCTGTGCCAGGGCCACCGCCAGGTTCACCGCAACGGTGGTTTTGCCCACGCCGCCCTTACCACTACCAACGGCCAGGATGTTTTTGACCGGGATGTTGAGCTTGCCGGCAATGCGCCGGTCGGCGGTGACATTGGCATCGAACTTGATGGCGACGTTGGCCACGTTGGGCAGCTGGGCAACCGCGGCGCGGGCCTCGTTTTCGATCTGGCTGCGCAGCGGGCACGCCGGGGTGGTCAACACGATCGTAAAGCTGACGTTGTTACCCTGAACGTGGATATCGCGGATCATATTCAGGCTGACCAGGTCGCGGTGCAGCTCGGGTTCGATGACCGTGCTCAGCGCAGCCAACACATCTTTGTCTCTCAACTCATCTTTTTTGCCAAACACCATGTCTCACCTCATTGTAAGTTCGTATGCACCAGCTGTCCCACACGACGCCCGATCTCGACGGCATAATTCGTCCCACGATCCCAGGGATAGACCTGGCTCATACTGGCGAAATACAACCCGCGAATCGGTGTTTGGAGGGCTGGAATCATCTGCGAATAGTTCACCGGCGGCACCGGTTGTGCGTAGGTGGCTTTGTGCACCCACATGCGGCGCACCCAGTCCGGTTGGAAATCGGGGTTGATGCGGGCCAGGGCCGGTGTGAATGTTTCGAGCAGCGCCTGATCGGTCATACCAAAGTAGGGGTGATCGGGATCGAGGTAATCCCCCAGGTAAATCACCCGATCACCGCCGTAATGCACAGGATCGATGTAGTTGGTATGTTCGACCAGGGCAAGGAACGGGAAACCTTCGGCCTTGGGGATGTTCAGCCAGTACACGTCGCGCAACAGCTGGTGTTTGAGTGCCAGCGTCATGACGACGGCCCCCATGCTCTTGAGGGCAGCCAGCTGCGCCAGGTAAGCCGGCGGCAGATCGGGTACCAGGCGCGCCATGAGGGTGGGGCTGGCGGTGGCGATCACACTGTCGAATCGTTCTGTCTCGCCGCCCACCGTAACGGTGAGCTGGCCATCCGGTTCGGGTTGGATGTGGGTCACCTGCGTCTGGAGCCGCAGCGCGGCACCCTGGCGGGTGACCTGTGCGACCAGTGCATCGACGAAGGCCTGGAAGCCGCCGCGGTAATAGCCCAGGCGTGGGCTGCGTTTGACCAACCGGGCCCAAAACCAGGCCAGGTTGACTTCGCGGTAGTGGTTTCCGAATTTGCCCTCCAGCATGGGCCGCCACAGCGTTTCGTAGCCCTTGCTGCCCATGGCCTGGCGCAGCCAGGCGTCCGAGGTGGTCTTTTCGAAACTGCGCCAGTTGCGGCTCAGGTACCGCAGGTAGGCGAAGACGAAGCCCATGCGAAACTTGTTGATCCAATCCAGGTGGGGAAAGGCCAACAGGCGCAGGGGCGAATCGAACGGGTAGGCCTGGCCCTGGTACCACATCGCGGTAATCGGGCGCGGGAAAAAGAGCAGATCACTCGCCCCGATCTCTTTCGTCAAGCCAATGATGGCGTCGTCGGAGGTGAAAAGGTGGTGATAGAATCGTTCCAGCGGCCATTCCCATTCAGGCGCTTTGAAACCGGAGGCCAGACCACCGGCCGTGGGGGCGCCTTCGAACAGGGTAACGGCGTGTCCCTGACGCGTCAAATCGTAAGCGGCAGCCAGACCGGCGATGCCAGCCCCGATGATCGCGACGCGGGCGGGTGCAGGTGTGTGATTCATAGGCTTACGCAGCCAGGTCCTCTTCCTCGCCGCTATCCACGGCCTCGACGAAGCTGTCGTCGAAGACATGGCGGCGGCCGTGCAGGTAGTCATCGACGTCGACCTGGGCCCGGCGGTATTCGCGCAGCAGCTGGGCATCGGTTCCCTTGTACTGCGTGATCGTTTGCGTGGCGCAGAGCTGGCAGCCGCGCATGAACTTGTAGCTGCCGGCGTAACATTTCATGCAGCCATCCAGGCGGATCATGAGCAGCGAAAATGCCAGGCTGTCGGGATGCGTCTCGGGCAGCCTGGTGATCCGCTCGACCAGCTGGCGCCACTCCGCGCCACGGAGGTCGCGCAGTTGTGGAATCAGACGCGGTGGGAAAATGATCTCAGCTTTGGGTATCAACATGATCGACCCTTACATGATCAACTGTACATTGGCGCGGTGCATCGTTTCCGGCAATTCGACTGCACTGCCGCTGCCGAGACGGTTGAGCGCACCCAGCAGAGCCTCCTGATCGATCCCGCGGGTCACACAGACGTCGCCCAGCACTTCGTCGGGACCGACGGCACAACTCTGACAGCCACCCAGGTGAAAGCCGGCCAGCACCGCCGGGACGGCCGGATGGACGCTGCTGATTTCGCCAATGG
>CAZXQZ010000092.1:0-17343 GCA_964642445.1 uncultured Anaerolineae bacterium | reverse complement strand
GGGAGTAGGGAGTAGGGGGAACGGATTAGGAACGGATTACTGTCAACGGATTCGGGGAAAAGGGGTTGGGGGTTAGGGCCAGGGGTTGGAGTTTTGTGGGAGCGCCACCGTCGTGGTGGCGGCGGGCAAAGATCGAGCGGGGCCGCGGGGTGCGGCCCCGTTTTTTTGTTGGGGTTTGAGTCAGATCACTTGCGCAGGCGCAGGATGATGTTGAGGATGATCGTTAGCAGCAGGCTGATCAGGAGCATGGTACCGATGGGGGCGAAGACAGTGAGGTTGCCGCGCTGCCAGGTGATGTCTCCGGGCAGCCGGCCCGCCCACGGCAGCCGGCCCAGGAGCAGCAGCACGCCCCCGGCCAGCAGCATCACCACACCCAGTACGATCAGCCAGCGTCCTATGTCGCTGAATGACATGTTTAGACACCTCAGCGCTCCAGTTTCTTGCAGTATAGCACAGGGTATGCACAAATTGAAACAGGCGCAAATGCTGTCATATTGACAGCACCGGGGATTTGGCATAGACTGTGATCAATTGGCAGCAGGCTGCCGGGACCGCCGCCAGGATGGCGGCTGCTCACCGGCATGTCGGCCCCAGGTTAGAGCGCTGAACACCGGCTCGTCAGCCATGTCCATATCACGCCGGGGGCGTGACCGATCACGGGAGAGACGCATGCAGTTTGCCATCGTTTTTGCCTTAATCATCGTCAACGGTCTGCTGGCCATGGCTGAAATCGCCATCGTGTCGGCTCGCAAGGCGCGTTTGCAGCAGGAGGAGATGGCCGGCAGCGTGCGCGCCCGGGCTGCGCTGGAGTTGGCGACGTCCCCCACCAACTTCCTCTCCGCGATTCAGATTGGCATCACCCTGATCGGCATTCTCAACGGCGCCATCGGTGAAGCGGCGTTGGCCGCACCCCTGCAGGCCGTGATTGACGATGTGCCGGCCCTGGCACCTCACAGCCAGACGCTGGCCCTGGTCATTACCGTCGTGGTCATCACATACCTCTCGCTCGTGGTGGGTGAGCTTGTGCCCAAACGGCTGGGGCTACTCAATCCCGAACGTGTCTCCATGCTCGTTGCCATCCCCATGCGCACACTGACCCGCATCACGTCACCTTTCGTTCGCATTCTGTCGGCATCGACCAATTTCGTCATCCGGCTGCTGGGAATACGGGAGGGTGAGTCACCCGCGGTGACCGAAGAGGAAATCAAGCTGATGTTCGCCGAAGGCACCCGGGCCGGTATTTTCGAGGAAGCGGAGGAGAATATCCTCAAACGCACCCTGCGCCTGGGCGACCGGCTGGTGGCCGCCATCATGACCCAGCGCATGGAAATCGCCTGGATCGACCTGGATGATTCACCAGAGGCGCAGCGCCAGACCATGCGGGAGCAACCCTACGCGCGCTATCCGGTCGGTCGCGGCAGCATCGATAACCTGGTGGGCGTAGTGCAAATGAAGGATGTAATGGCACAGCACTTCGCGGGTGAACAGATCGACATCGAGGCGGTGATGAAAGCGCCCGTATACGTGCCGGAGAATATCCCTGCACTGAAGCTGCTCGAGGTGTTCGAGACGTCACGAACCCACCTGGTGCTGGTTGTCGACGAGTACGGCGGGCTGCAGGGCCTGGTGACGCTGGATGATGTGCTGCAAGGGATCGTGGGTGAGATTCCGGTGGCTGGTGATGAAGAATCACCCGGCGCAGTCCAGCGCGATGATGGCTCGTGGCTGATCGATGGCCTGCTGCCGATCGACGAGTTCCGGGAAATCTTCGGCCTGGAACCGCTGCCGGGTGAGGAAGAAGGTGATTATCAGACGATGGCCGGTTTTGTGCTCAGCCAGCTCGGCCACATTCCCACCGTGGGCGACAGCACGACCTGGAATGAGTTGGTTTTCGAAGTCATTGACATGGACGGCCGGCGCATCGACAAGGTGCTCGTATCTTCGCAGGCCAGCGCTTTTCCAGAACAGTAGGTTCGGGTGGAGAACACGCCTCTCAAAAAAAGGCTCACGAAGTCTGGGGGACTTCGTGAGCCTTCTACGCATAGAGTGGCAAAGCCTGTGAGACTGTGCAAGGCCGCACGGCTAGAGACGCTGGCGGACCAGCTCTACAATGTGTTCGTTGGTGGTGTGCTGTCCGGTTGCCGCTTTGGAATAGACCAGATCATCATCGATGGTCACTTCGTAACGACCTGCGCGTGATGGAACCAGCACAATCTCCGAAATCGGGTGGGTACCGTTCACCCCCGGCTTGAACGTATCGACCAAAACCTCCACCAAACTGGTGGCACGTGGTGTGTAGTTTCAAGGTACACAGAATTCGAGCGTAATGCGCATCCTCCAGCTCCTGTTTTCTATTCGGTTTCGATAGCGACCGATGCGGTCATGTTCCAGCGCAGGCGGGGATCACTCTGCGACGGCGTCACGATGACCGTGTAGGTAATATCGCCTTGTTTGGTCTCACCAAAGCCCTTGATTTGGGTCACGGTGCCCGGCAGTTCCAGGTCAGGCATGGCATCGAACGAGATGTTGGCCGGACTCCCTTCCTGGATACGCACGACGCTGAGCTCGGTGAGGTCCTCGGTTTCGATCTTCCAGGCCGAAAGATCGCCCAGCTGCACAACCGGTGCGCCCGCTGCCACCTGTTCGCCGACCTGCATGTCCAGCCCGGCGATCGTGCCGGCAAAGGGGGCACGCAGTTCGCTATCTGCCAGGGCGCTGCGCGCCTGTTCAAGGCCAGCTTGGGCCGCAGCTACGTCAGCCTCGGCCGCAGCAATGGTCTCGCTGCGCGTGCCGGAGGAGACCAGGTCGAGTTGAGCCTGGGCCCGGCGGATGTCGGCCCTGGCGGCTGCCAGATCCGCTGCACGGGCCGGGGCACGCAGCGTGTCCAACGTCGCCTGGGCGCGCTGCACCTGGGCACGGGCCGTGGCAATGTCGGCGGCGCTCGATCCGGCGGACAGGTCGTCATAGCGGGCCTTGGCGGCGTTGTAGGTGTTGGTTGCCTGCTGCAGCTGCAGCGCCTGCGGCAAAGAGCCGATGTTGGGATCACCCTGCACCCGATCGTAGGCGGCCTGGGCCTGCTGCAGCGCGGCTTCAGCATTGGCCAATTCAGCGCGCAAAGCAATCAGCTGCTGCTCGTCGGCGCCATCCTGCACCTTTTGCAGGCGGGCCCGCGCAGCGGCCAGCTCGGCTTCGGCGGCACGGATATCTTCCGCGCGCGCGCCCTGTTCCAGCCTGGCCAATTGGGCCTGGGCTGCTTCCAGGGCGGCGGCGGCAGTTTCGATTTCTTGGGGTCGCGCACCGGCCTCGAGCTCGGCCAGGCGCGCCGCGGCACGTGCCAGGGCGGCCTCGGCTTCGGCCACCGTGGCCTGCTGGCGAGCAGCACCCAGGCGTGCGATCAGCGCGCCCGCATCGACCGCTGCGCCTTCATCGACCAGGATTTCTGCCACCGTGCCGCTGCTGGGGAAACTGAGTGCGGCGTACTGCACCGGAACCACCCGCGCGTCCGCCACGACATCACTGCTGGCTACGACGACCGGTTCGGTGCTGGTAGCCGCCGGCGTGGCCGGCTGTGATGCACGCGAACTGAAAAACAGGGCAGCACCTGCAATAAGAATGACAAGACCAGCCCCCAACCCAATAAGCCACTTTTTGTTCAACGTCCCTTACCTCATTCCTTTTGACAATACTCGTATGCTCGTTTACCTGCCATGCGTATGACACGTATGTGAGCCGAGTTTCGACGATGGTCAGATTCGAATGGTCACCAGGCCTATCGTACGGCCGGATCAGATAGGGGTGACTTCGGCGTCGGGCACCGCCTGCTGCATGGTGATGGGCACGGTAAACAAGAAGGTCGATCCCTGGCCGACCGTGCTGCGCACCCAGGCGCGACCGCCATGGGCTTCGATGAGTTGTTTGACAATGGCCAGGCCCAGGCCGGCACCACCAGTGGCCCGGGTGCGGGATGGATCGACGCGATAGAAACGATCGAACACATAGGGCAGGTGTTCGTAACTGATGCCGCTGCCCGTGTCCTGTACGCTCACTTCGACATAAGTCCCCGCCGGGCGCGCGGTAATCGTCACTTGACCTCCCGGTGGCGTATGGGTAATGGCGTTGTCGAGCAAGTTGCGCAGGACCTGGCTGATACGGGCCCGGTCTGCGCGCACGGCGGGCAGCCCGGCGGGCACATCGACCATGATCTGAATGTTCTTGTCGCTGGCCGCCGAACGGTGGGCATTCACCGTTTTGACGATGATGTCATCGATGGCCGTGGGCTGGCAAGACAACTTCAGCTGGCCCGCTTCGGCCAGGGCCAGCTCCTGCAGGTCCTCCACCAGCCGCCGCAACAGCATGGCCTCTTCGTACAGCGATTCGATAACGGCCGGCGTTGGCTCGGCCACCCCGTCTTGCATTGCCTCCAGGTAACCACAAACATTGGACAACGGCGTGCGCAGCTCGTGGGCCACATCGTTCACCAGGTGCCGGCGCAGCTCTTCCGTTTCGGCCAGTCCATTGGCCATGGCGTTGAAAGCCTGGGCCAGGGCACCCAGCTCATCCTGGCCCTCAACCTTGACCCGTTGGCGCAGATCGCCAGTCTGCATGCGGCGCGCGGCCTTGGTCAGCTCGCCCACGGGGCCCAAAATGCGCCGCGAAATGGTCAGTGAGAGCACCACAGCCAGCGCGCCCGCTGCCAGGACAGCCGACCATAACGAACGATTGACTGAATTCAGGAACATCTCCTCACTGACCCGTGCGCTGGGTCCGATGATCACCTCGAAACAACGCTCACCCAGCGTGCCCCCCTCCTGAACGAAGCGCTGGAACTGGCTGGTGATGGTCGCGCTGGACACCAGGGCCGCTGCGCTAATCGCGACCATCACGACAATGCCCGATACGAGCAGGAGCCGAAATCGCAGACTGCGTAGTTTCGAAACGACGGTGTTACCATGAAAGGTACGCTCGACAGCCGGCGAGCCCAGACTAACGGACATGTTGGCCTCCCGGGACGGTGATGCGGTAACCGATGCCGTACACCGTCTGTACGTAGATCGGATGATCGACATCCGGCTCGATCTTCTTGCGCAAATTCATCACGTGCACGTCGACGGTGCGCTCCAACCCTTCGTAATCGACACCGAAGGCCTGCTCCAATAACTCCAACCGGCTGAAGGCCCGTCCGGGTTCACGTGCCATGATCTCCAACACCTTGAATTCTTTGGGCGTCAGGTGGACCGGGTTGTCTTGCAGCCGAACCTCGTGGCGCACGAAGTCGATCAGCAGATCGCCGATGCGCACAACAGGTGCCTCGCGTGACTCCTCTTCGCCCAGGCGGCGCAGCACGGCGCGGATGCGCGCAAGAAGCTCACGCGGGCTGAACGGTTTGGTGATGTAATCATCGGCCCCCAGGTCGAGCCCCAGCAGTTTGTCGTCCTCGGTCGTCTTGGCCGTGAGCATGATGATGGGAACCCGCGACTCGCCGCGCAGGATGCGGCAGACGTCAAGGCCATCGACACCCGGCAGCATCAGGTCAAGAATGATCAGATCGGGCCGGCGCTGCCGGGCCAGCTGCAGGGCCTGCTGACCGTCGTATGCCACCAAAACCCGATAGCCGTCCTTGTCCAGGTACAGTTTGATCAGGTCGACCGTTTTGCGATCGTCGTCCACGAGGAGAATTTTTCGGTTCATGGCCCCATTATACCACACATGTGTGTGGATTTCGTCGGAAAACCATGATGTTAGTATGAAGATATGATAAAGGCCGGGGGCGGGTCTTACCAGGGACGCGGGCGGATGGGTCGCGGGCGGGTCGGCGGGGGCGAGTTGGCCGGTGGCGGAGCAGCTACCTGGCCGGCCAGCAAGTCGGCTACGTGAACGGCGCGTGCCCGGCAGCCGCGACGGCTGAGACCACCGTTGAGATGGAGCAGACAGCCGGGGTCGCAGGTGACGACGACGTCAGCACCGCTGGCTTCGATGTGGCGCACCTGGCTGTCCAGGATGGCGGCCGACAGCTCCGGGTACAGAACAGAGAAGGGACCGCCGAACCCACAGCACTCGTCGTTGGCCGGGCCTGGTAGAAGGGTCGCTCCCTGCACCTGGGTCAGCAGGGTGGGCACTGCGTGTGGGCCGGCCAGGTCGTGCTGCAAGTGGCACGCCACCTGGTGGAGGACGGTGCCGTCAAACCGTGCGTGGAAGTCTGGCGTGTGCAGCACATCGACCAGAAACTGGCTCAATTCCCAGGTGCGGGCCGCCAGGCGTGCGGCGCGGGGATCATCCGCCAACAGACGCGGGTATTCGACCTTGATCATCGCCGCACAGGCGGCTGAGGGGACAACGATCTGCTCAGCATCGTCGAAGAGGTCGCAGAAAAGACGAGCCTGGGCCAGCGCGTCGTCGCCGAATCCCGCTTCCAGGGCAAAACGGCCGCAGCACTGCTGCGCCGCCCGGAATTCGACCTCGATCCCCTGTCCTTCGAGGAGTGCCACGACCGATTCGCCGGTGTCCGGGTAGAAGAGATCGATCAAACAGGTGACGAACAGCGAGACCTTCACGCCGACCCGGTCCCCTCCCACGCGGCGAGATGGATCTGCCCGTCCGCCAGGGAAGTCACCTGGACGAGGGCGTGAATGGGTGCGGCAAAACGATCGAGCTCCCGGCGGCCCTCGTCGAAGGTCTTTTCGATCACTGTGCCGAAGCCGACGATCTGGCCGCCGGCCTGCTGTACGAGATCCCCCAACGCCGCCATGGTCGTGCCGCGCGCCATAAAATCGTCAACGATGAACACCCGTGCGCCCGACTCGATCACATGTTTGCCAAGGAAGAGCTGCACGGGTCGTTCTTTGGTGCGGCTGTAGCTGTCCACGACGTAATAGCCGCCTTCGGGCAGGGTCACCGGCCGGCTCTTTTTGGCAAAGACGACAGCTGCCGGATGGGGCCACTGCTCGTTGTTGAGCACGATGGCCATAAAAACAGCCACACTGATCCCGCTCGATTCGGCGGTCAAGATGACATCGATGCGTTCGCCCTTGATGAGGTGGGCCAGGGCATTGCCGCAGTAGGCGCTGAACGTATAGTCGATCCGGTGATTGAGCAGGGTATCGACACTGAGAATCGAGTCATTAACCACGCGCCCGTTCTCAAGAACCATTTGCTTGATGCGTTCGATGATACTCACAACGACTTTCCTTTGCCCAGCAGGATATTACGTCGTTCAGTATACCACGCCTTCCACCAACCCTCAACATCACCCCCCCTCAGCAAATCCAATCCCAAATCCAAAAGACACGAGAGGCGGCGAGTTCGAAACTCGGCCGCCTCTCGTGCGCAAAGGAGGAGGAAGGATTGAGGCTATTTTACACACGCGCTGCGTCATGCACAGTGGTGCTGCATACGATTTGCAGCCTATCTGAACGACTGCGCCGCGGTGGCCAGTCGAGGCGCGTACGAGCGGTTCCAATAGGCGCTTATTGAAGCGTAATCAACGGCTGCAGCTTCTCGAAGGTGGCATCGCCGATGCCGCGCACCCGCTTGAGGTCCTCCAGCTGGGCGTAGGGGCGCCCGTCGACGATGCGCTGGGCCGTAACCGGCCCGACTCCCGGCAGCGTATCGAGCTCGGAAAGGGAGGCGGTGTTGATGTTGACCTTGCCAGCTGCCACAGCGGGTGGACTGGCAGGTTCCCCGGCTGGGGGTGCGCGCACGGCCGGCGCCGGCGAAGGTGTCAGGATGCCGGCCGGTGGTTCGGCAGCAACCGCCTCTTGCGCAGGGACGTGCACCTGGGAGCCATCGAACAGGGGAGTGGCCAGGTTGATGGCATCGCGGTTGGCATCTGGTGCGAAACCACCGGCCGCGGTGATGGCGTCACGCACGATCCCCCCGGGCGCCAGGGTGTAAACGTCCGGCGCGACCACACGTCCGCTGACGTAAATCCGCAGCGGTGCTGGCGTGAACGTCGCCGTCGGCGCCGGCGTGGCCGTGGCCGTCGGTGGTGGTATGATCTCGATCGCCACCGGTGCCGGCCGGCGCGCGACAAACGCTACACCACCCAGGCTCAGGACCCACACCAACAGCAGTCCCATCACGCGCGCATAACGCTGCAGCCAGTCATTCATCACCGCACCTCCATGCATTGGTCATCGTAAAGGAATAACCTCCCGCAGGAAGTTATTCTTTTTGCGAGCCCTTACTGGAGGGGATAACGAAAAATCAGCCCGGAATTTCGCGTCCGGCCGCAAACTACCTTCTTGTTGCCACGCCCAACTTCCCCTACTTCTCCTCCGCCCTGATCACTTCGGGGCTGGTCATTGCGGCCGCAGATTCGGGCGAGACATCGACCACTGCGGTCTCCGGCGGTGGCTGTGTTTCTGGCAGTGGCGAAGCCGGCGTGGCCGGTCCATCATCGAACATCTTGGACCACTTGCCAAGAATTCCCAGCATCTCGATAGGTATCGGGAACACCACGGTCGAGTTCTTTTCGGCCGAGATTTCCACCAGCGTCTGCAAGTAACGCAGCTGGATGGCCGCGGGCTCGGTCGCCAGCACGTGCGCGGCTGCCTGCAGCTGGCGCGAAGCCTGAAATTCACCGTCGGCTGCGATGATTTTGGCCCGCCGTTCGCGCTCGGCCTCGGCCTGGCGGGCCATGGCGCGCTGCATGCTCTGCGGCAGTTCGACGTCGCGAATCTCGACGATCGAGACTTTGATCCCCCACGGCGCCGTCGTTTCGTCGATGATCATCTGCAGCCGGGAATTGATCGTATCACGGTGCTGTAAGAGCTCGTCCAGCTCGGACTGGCCCAACACGTTGCGCAGCGTCGTCTGACCGATATTCCAGGTCGCCCGGCGGTAGTCCTCGACGTTGACAATCGCCGCGTTGGGGTCGACCACCCGGAAGTAGACCACCGCATTGACCTTCACCGTGATGTTGTCGCGCGTGATCGCCTCCTGCGACGGTACGTCGAGGGTGACGGTGCGCAGGTCGACTTTGACGAATTTGTCGACGATCGGGATGATGAAAAACAGGCCTGGTCCTTTGGCGCCAATCAGGCGCCCCAGGCGGAAGATGACCATCCGCTCGTATTCTTTGACTACCTTGATGGATGCGAGCAGCAGAATAACCAACACGATCAAAACAAGAATTATCAGCAGTTCCATAATCAACTCTCCATGGTTTGCATGTCATACGCTTCAAACAATCGTCGGTCGCGGTCGACCGTGGCGCACGTCATTTGCGCAGCAGGCGCATACCGTTCAGGATGACCAGGAGCGATGCCCCCATGTCAGCAAAAACTGCCATCCACAGCGTGGCGGTGCCCGCCAGGGCCAGGGCCATGAATACCGCCTTGATGCCCAGGCTGAAAATGATATTCTGCTGCACGATGCGCCGCGTGCGCTGGCTGAGCGCAATCGTGTACGCCACCTGGTGCAGGTCGTCGGCCATGAGAACGACGTCGGCCGTTTCCAGGGCCTGGTCGGTGCCGATGCCGCCCATAGCCATACCGACCGTTGCGCGGGCCAGGGCCGGGGCATCGTTGATGCCATCACCGACCATGGCCACCGCACCATAGTCGTGCAGCAGCGCCTCGACGGCGGCCACTTTGTCGGCCGGCTGCAGGTTGGCGCGCACCCCTGCCACACCGGCCTGGCGGGCGACCGCCTGCGCCGTCCGTTCGTTGTCGCCGGTCAAGAGGATGGTGTGTTCCACCCCCACCCGCTGGAGGTCGGCCACAGCCGCACGGGCCGCAGGCCGCACCGTATCGGCAACCGCCACCAGGCCCAGGGCTGCCGGCTGCGCCCCGTCCCGCCCGACCAACATCACCGTCTTGCCCTCTTCCTGCAGCCCGGTATGGGCTGTCATCAACCCGGGCGGCAGATCGATCGCACGGTCGTGCAGCAGGGTGCCATTACCCACCAGAATGGTGACGCCGTTGACCTGCGCCTGGGCACCGCGACCGCTCAAGGCCTGGAACTGGCGTGCGGGGATCACCGGTATGCCCTGCACGATCGCTTCGGTCACGATGGCCTGGGCCAGGGGGTGTTCGGATCGGCTCTCCACGGCGGCGGCCACCGCCAACAGGTCGACCGCATCCAGCCCGGCACCTGGGTTGGGCACGATATCGGTGACGTGTGGTTTGCCCACGGTCAGGGTACCGGTCTTGTCGAAAGCTACGGCCCGCAGCTGGCTGGCCGCTTCCAGGTAGGCACCACCTTTGACCAGAATGCCGCGGCGGGCCGCGTGCGTCAAGGCACTCACGATGCTTACCGGCGTCGAGATAACCAGGGCACAGGGACAGGCAATCACCAGCATCGTCAGGGCACGGTACAGCCAGCCGTGTTCGCCGCCGGGCAGGTTCCAGAAGGGCTGTCCAAACAACAAGGGCGGCACGAATGCGACGAGCGCGGCCAGGGTGACAACCACCGGCGTATATACGCGGGCAAAACGGTCCACCCAGCGCTGAGTGGGCGCCTTCTGGGCCTGGGCCTGTTCCACAAGATGGATCATGCGGCTGATCGTATTATCGGCCGCCAGCCGAGTCACCCGTATCTCCAGGCTGCCGCTGCCGTTGACACTGCCGGCAAACACCTCGCGGCCCGGGGCTTTGTCGACCGGCAGGCTCTCGCCGGTGATGGGTGCCTGGTTGACGGTCGATTCACCGGCGGTGACGATGCCGTCCATCGGGATGCGCTCGCCGGCACGCACGACGAGGACATCGCCCACGAGCAGTGCATCCACCATCACCCGCTGCTCGTGCATGGGACAAAACGGGCACACGCCGCCGGTGTAGCCGTCCTGGCCCAGGTGCTCCGCACAGTCCAGGCAGCCGCTGAGGCGCGTGGCTTCAGCGGGCACCAGGGTCAGCAGGCTGCGAATACTGTTCCGGGCCTGGTCCAGGGTGTACGCTTCCAGGGTTTCGCCCAGGCTAAACAGGAAAATCACCAGGGCAGCCTCCTGGAATTCGCCGATCAGCAGTGCACCCGTGCCAGCCAGCGTCATCAGGAAGTTGATGTCCAGCTCGTGGTTGATCCACAGGTTGCTGAACCCCTTGCGCGCCACCAACACACCGCCGGCAGCGGTCGCCGCCAGGTAGAGCACGGTGCTGGCCGTATCCCAGGCCAGGAGACCCGCCAGCACGGCCAGGACAAAAAGAAGCCCGGAAGCGAGAGTTGCCAGGTCGCGCGGGTGAGATCGAAGGTGGCTCAGCAGATTGGACCCGCGCGCGTGGGCAAGCACCTGGCGCGCAGCGCGTGGGGGTTTAACGTCATACCCCAGCGTGCGGATGCGCCGTATGATGTCCTGAGTGTCGACGGTGGCCGCATCGTAATCTACCTGCATGGTGGCCGTGGCGAAATTCACCGACGCGCCGGAAACACCGTCCAGGCGCGCCACGCCCTTTTCCAGCTTCAGCGCACAGTCGGCACAGTCCATCCCCGCAATCGCCCACTCGTGGCGTATCGTCGCAGTCACCCTGGTTTACCTCGGTATTCCTGTGCCTTCAGTGTATCACGTCCAGGCCCTCGGGTCAACCTTTCTGCCGAGCAAGACCCTTTGACCCTAACGACCGACAAAGGTATAATGAAACCATTCTAGCCTGCCGCACAGGGTTCCATGCCTGATCTCGATCTGTTGAGCAAACTACTGGCTTCGTTCGCTGAAGGCCCGCCGGCGGTCAACGACACCCTCTGCCTGAACCGTCGTTACAAGGCGGCGAACTGCCAGCGCTGTGCCGCGGCCTGCCCCGTCGAGGCCATCACCGTGTACGGGCCCAACATCACCCTGGACGAAGATGCCTGCACCCGCTGCGGCCTCTGCCTCAACGTTTGCCCCACCCAGGTCTTCACCAGTCCGCAGCAGCTGCGGCTCGACAAGAAACTGCTCGACAGCGCCGCCCGGTACACGGCGCGGCACCTTGAATTGACCTGCCCGGCCAATCCCCAACCAGATCACACCGTGGCCCCGGTCGATGTTGTGCTGCAGACGGGCCGCTGCCTGGCGGCGATTTCGTTAGGTGAACTGCTCGACCTGGTTCAGGCCCGTGACCACGACCTGTGGCTCAACGACAGCGGCTGTGCCACCTGCCCCCTGGGCCGGGTGCTGCCGGCCATCCACACCACCGCCGATCAGGCCAACCGTCTCCTGGCAGCCTGGCAGGTGCCACAACGCGTGGTCGTACAGACGCTGGCACCGGAAGCCTGTGTGCCGCAGCACCGGGCAGTCGAGACGGCCGACCAGCAGCCGGCCTATTCGCGGCGCGAATTTTTTGCCCTCCTGCGCCGTTCGGCCGCCCAGGTGGTTTCTGACATTGCCCTGGACACCCTGGCCCCCAATGCGCCCGATTTGTCGGTGGTGCCCCCGATCGATCGCTCTGCACTGCCCCTCCACCGGCGGCGGCTGACGGCTGCCCTGAACCGCCTGGGGGCGGTACCACCGGTACCGCTGTCCCTGGACCATCTCCCTTGGGCAGACGTGCAAATCTCCCGGCGCTGCACGGGCTGCAGTTTGTGTGCCCGGTTCTGCCCGACAGGCGCCATCCGCTGGGCAGTGGCAGCGGCTGCACCGCCGCCAGATCCTGAGCAGCCGCCGGCAGAGTCGGTGCCACCCACGACCCAGTTTGCCCTCCACTTCATCGCGGCCGACTGCATCGACTGCGGCATCTGCGCCGCGGCCTGCCCCGAAGAGGCGGTTACGCTGCACGAGTCGATCGACGCGGCTCGGCTGGTGCGGCGTCAGAGCATCGCGCTGCACCAGGGCCACCTGGCACCGTGTGCGCGCTGTGGTACGCCGACCGATGTCCAGGTGCGCCCGATTTGCTACATCTGTCACCTTTCGACGGAAGGATAGGAATCGATGACCCACCAGCCATCGCTGTCACGGTATGCCTGGCTCTCGATTGCCGCCGCTCTGGCCACCATGGGTCTCAAGGCGGGGGCTTATTTCGTGACCGGGTCGGTCGGGCTGCTGTCCGATGCGATGGAATCGTTGGTGAACCTGGCGGCGGCGATCGTAGCCTTGATCGCACTGATCGTGGCGGTGCGGCCGGCCGACGAGGAGCACACCTACGGCCACGGCAAGGTCGAGTACTTCTCCAGCGGTTTCGAGGGCGCACTCATTCTGGTTGCGGCCGGGACGATTGCCTATGCGGCGATTCAGCGTCTCCTCAATCCCCAGCCGCTCGAGCAGATCGGCCTGGGTCTGGCGATTTCGACAGCCGCCTCGGCCATCAACTTTGGGGTCGCGACGATCCTGATGCGCGCGGGCAAAAAGCATAACTCGATTACCCTGGAGGCCGACGCCCAGCACCTGATGACCGACGTTTGGACGTCGGTGGGGGTCATCGTGGGCGTGGCAGCTGTGGCGCTGACCGGTTGGTTGTGGTTGGACCCCATCATCGCCCTGTTGGTTGCGGTCAATATCGTGTGGGCCGGCACCCAGCTCCTGCGCCGTTCGGCGCTTGGACTGATCGACACTGCACTGCCGGTCGATGACCTGGTAAAAATCGATGGTGTCCTGGCCCGTTACCGCAGCGACGGCGTCGCGTTTCACGCGTTACGCACGCGCCAGGCCGGTATGCGGCGGTTCGTGTCGGTGCACGTGCTCGTGCCGGGTACGTGGACGGTGCTGGAAGGTCACCGCCTGGCTGAACAGATCGAACAGGATCTGCGTGCGGCCCTGGCGAACGCGACCGTATTTACCCACATCGAACCGCTCGAAGACCCTTCGTCGTGGGACGATACCCAGCTCGACCGGATTGGGTCGGGCGGTGAGGCCTCGCGTGTCTCTGGTTAGCACGGTCCTGCTGGCCGTCGTTTTCACAACGTGGCCCACCCTGGCCGCTGACCCGCCGTTCGTGGCCATCGCGGCCGGCCCATGTGTCTACGACAACCTCTCCGCGGCCGTCATGGCTGCACAGCCGGGACAAACGCTGCTCTTGGCCGCTGGCAGCTGGCCTGGCAGTGTGACGATCGGCAAGGATCTCACGCTGCGCGGCGGCTACGATGCGACGTGCACCACGGCCGGCGCCGGGGTCACGATCCTGCGCGGTGAGAGCAGCCAGGTGATCAACGTCATCGGCGGTCGGGTCGCGTTACATGACCTGGTGCTGACCGATGGCGAAGCCACGTTTGGTGCCGCGCTGCGCGCGATCAACGGCAGCCAGGTGACCCTCGATCACAGCCAGGTCATGGGCAACAAGGCCATCGATCGCGGTGGCGGTGTGTTCGTCGACGCCAACGCCATCGTCACGTTGACCCATGATTCCAACGTTCTCGACAACCAGGCTATGGATCGTGGCGGTGGCTTGTTCGTGAGCCCGGGCGGTACAGCGGTGTTGGACGCCGGCAGCGACCTGGCCGGCAACGTCGCACGCGGGATGACGGGCGGTGGTGGGGCATGGGTGGGCGGCACCCTGGTGATGCAAGGTCCGGGCAGCTCGATCACCGGCAACCAGGCACCCAATGGCGGCGGTATGTCCGTCGTGGGCCAGCCCGGTTCGCCGGCGCAGGCTGTGCTCCGCGGTGTGTGGGTGGCCGGCAACGAGACGACGGCCGATGTGAGTCGGGGTGGGGGCGTGTGGGGCAGCGCTGCCGCACTGGTTGTAGAACACAGCCAGATCTTGTCGAACACCGCGGCCCTGGGTGGGGGTATTGCGGTCGAAGGAACCAGTGCGCTGACACTGACCAACACCCTGCTGGTATCGAACCTGGCGGCGGCACCCAGCGCTGGCGGCGCCCTGGATTTGAGTGGTGACAGCACGGCGGTGGTGCGGCACAACACCATCAGCAGCAACGGCGCCCTTGCCATTGTCGCCTGGCCGGCAGCGAGCAGCCTGGCGCTGGTCAACAACGTCATCTGGGGCCACGTGCAAGGCTCGGTCGTTGCCGCTGGCAGCCCTGTGCAGGCAAGCTGCAATGACACCGAGTTCGGTCCGCTGCCGGGCCCGGGCAACATCGCGTCCGATCCACTGTTTGTGGCCCCGGCGACGGGCAATTACCGGGTGCGCGTCGATTCGCCGGCGCTCGATCAATGCCTGGAAACGCCCTCGCCGCGGGACCTGGATGGGCGTCCACGCCCACAAGGCCCCGCCAGTGACATGGGGGCCTACGAAGGTGTTGGCTGCCCGGCCGACGTAAACCAGGACGGCCGCATCGATCTACGCGACGTGCAGCTCGTCGCCGGTCGCTTCGGCATCCTGCCGACCTACGACGGCACCTGGGACTACGATGTGGTGCAAAACGGGGTCATCGATGTCCAGGACATCGCAGGTGTCGCCAGCGCATGGTCTGACTACTGTTACGACCATGCGCCGCTCAAATAATGCCTCACGGCTCTCTGCGAATTTCGCGTGCAGCACATACACCCCTGCTGGCGATCCTACGCCAGAATTCGCGCCCATTGGCGCCAATTTGCGGTAACCCACCATTAGCGCCAATTTGCGGTAACCAACCCTCTGCGGCAATTCGCCGGTCCGTTATTGACGCTCAGCAGTGGCAGTGTTATACTCATTACTATGCGAGTCGGTATTCTCGGTGGCACTTTTGATCCACCGCACATTGGGCACCTGATCCTGGCGGAAGAGGCATGGTTCCAGCTGGCGTTGGACGTGGTCTACTTCGTGCCGGCAGGAACACCGCCGCACAAACGCGGGCTGACCATCTCACCCGCGGAAACGCGCGTCGCCATGGTGGCTGCGGCCATCGCGGGCAACGACCACCTGGCCCTGCTGCGTAGTGACGTCGACCGGCCTGGGCCGCATTACACGGTGGACATGGTGCAGCTTGTGCGCGACCAGCTGCCGGCCGGGAGCGAGCTCTTTTTTCTGATGGGTGCCGACTCGCTGCGCGACCTGCCAACCTGGTACCAGGCCGTGCGCCTGGTGGCAACGTGCCGGCTGGTGGCGCTGACGCGGCACGACGTCGAGCTGGACTGGGCGAAGCTCGAGCAGGCGCTGCCGGGCCTGCGGCAGCGGGTTATCCTGCTCGACATGCCGGAGCTGGAAATTGCGTCGAACGTACTGCGCGAGCGGGTACACACCGGGCAGCCGGTGCGCTACCAGGTGCCGGCGGCGGTCGAACAGATCATGCGTGAGCAACGACTCTATGTTTTTTGATGAAGCGAAGATTTTTGTCAAAGCGGGTGACGGTGGCAACGGGTGTGTCGCCTTTCGCCGCGAGAAGTTCATCCGCTTTGGCGGTCCGTTCGGGGGCAACGGTGGCAAGGGGGGTGACGTTTACCTGGAAGCCACGCGCGATGCCAACACGTTGGTCGCGTTCAGCCATCAGAGTCATTTCCGTGCCGGGCGCGGCGTGCATGGTGGTGGCAAGGGCAAAACGGGTGCCCAGGGTGAGGACACCGTCATCCCCGTGCCGCGCGGCACGGTCGCCTACGCGGCCGACACGGGGGAGCTGCTGGGGGACCTGGTGGTGGACGGGCAGCGGCTGCTGGTGGCGCGCGGTGGGCGTGGTGGGCGCGGCAACATGGCCTTCAAGAGTGCCACCAACCAGGCACCGCGGATTGCCGAAAAGGGTGAGCCGGGGGAAGTAGGTTGGGTGCGGCTGGAGCTCAAGCTCATCGCCGACGTGGGGATTGTCGGTGTGCCCAACGCCGGCAAGTCGACCTTGTTGAGTGTCATCAGCCGGGCTAAGCCAAAGATCGCCGATTACCCTTTCACCACCCTGGAACCCAACCTGGGTGTCGTGATCGTCGGTGACCAGGATTTTGTCGCGGCCGACATTCCCGGGTTGATCGAGGGAGCGCATACGGGGGCTGGCCTGGGGCATCAGTTCCTGCGCCACATCGAGCGCACGCGTGTGTTGATTCACCTACTGAATGGCATCAGCCCGGATCCGTTGGGCGACTACGAGGCGATCAACCAGGAGTTGGAGCTGTTCAACCCGGCGTTGGCCGGCAAGCCGCAGATCGTCGTGTTCAACAAGATGGACCTGCCCGAGGCACGGCTGCACTGGCCGGACGTGTTGGCGGCATTACGGGCGCAAGGAATCGAGCCACGGGCGATTTCGGCGGTGACGGGGGAGCATGTGGCAGAGCTGCTGCACCACGTGGTCGAGACCCTGGCCGGACTGCCGATCGAGGTACCGGTGGTGGAGGAAGAGGCCATTTTCACGCCGCCGCAGGACGAAAAGGCGTTCACCATCGAGCGTGAGGCCGACGGTGGCCGCCGCGTGCACGGCATCGCCATCGAGCGCGCCGCCGCGATGACGAATTGGGATTACTACGAAGCCGCCATGCGTTTCCAGCGCATTCTGGCGGCGATGGGGATTCTCGATGCCCTGACCGACGATGGGATCGAGGACGGGGATCTGGTGCGAATTGGGGACGTGGAGCTGACGTGGGGG
>CAZXQZ010000091.1:0-17406 GCA_964642445.1 uncultured Anaerolineae bacterium | reverse complement strand
TCGTACTCGTACTCAGCGCAGCGGTACTCGTACTCGTACTCGGATCCGAGGCAACGATCGAGTACGAGTACGAGTACGAGTACGAGTAGGAGTAGGACGGGGGGAATCTCTACAAATGTATGGAAAACCGGCTGCCGGTGCCCGGTGTGCTGTGCACGGTAACCTGTCCACCGTGGGCCTGGACGATACTCTGCGCAATCACCAGACCCAGGCCGCTGCCGGGGGTGCCGGGGCTGTGGCCGCGGTAGAAGCGCTCGAAGATGTGGGGCAAGTCGGCGGGGTCGATGCCGGGGCCGGTGTCCTGGACCCAGAGCTGGACACCACCGGCTGCGCTGTGGCCGGCACCGACTTGAACCTGGCCGCCCGCGGGGGTGAATTTGAGCGCATTGTCCACCAGGTTCGAGAGTGCCAGGACCAACCGTGCCCGGTCACAGCGCACGGACAGCGGGTTCGGCGGCTGCACGACCTGCAGGTCGATACCCTTGTCTTGAGCGGCATGTTTGAACGAGCCGGTGGCAATCTCCAGCAGCTCGGCCGCATCGTGTTCGGCAAAATCGAGGGCCACCAGGCCGGCATCGAGGCGTGAAAGGTCGAGCAGGTTCTGCGTGATCCATTCCAGGCGCTCGATCTGCACGTGGCTCTCGGCCAGGAACTCGGCTTGCGCCGCCGGGTCGTCGGCGGCCTGATCGAGCAGCAGGGTGTTGAAGTTCTTGAGGGCCGTGATCGGCGTGCGCAGCTCGTGCGAGGCGTCGGCGATGAAGCGGCGCAGGGCGTCGCGCTCGGCGGCCAGCTCGCCAAAGCTCACTTCGAGGGACGTCGCCATGTGGTTGAACTGGCGGGCCAGCGTGCCAATCTCGTCGCTGCCCGCGGCTGGCGCACGGGCCGAGAAGTCGCCGGCACGCATGCGCTCGGCCGCCGCGGTCAGGCTCTTCAGCGGGGAGGTGAGCCCACGGCTGACAACCAGACCCACCACCATGGCCAGCACCGCCGCTGCCATAGCTGCCAGGCCAAAGGTGCGGCGAATGGTGTCGAGGGCCAGGGCACCCGAATCCTGCGTACCGGTCAATTCGACGTAGCCCTGCGGTGCTTCAGCCTGGCCAATGGGAACGCGTACGGCGGTGCTTGCAGTCCTGGTCGCGCCGGCCGCCCGTTGTTCGTCAACCGCACGGGGCTGCGGCACTGTCTCGAATACGAAACGATCGCCCCAGGGGCTGGCAACGCGCCGCACGCGCGTGATCGTCACCCCCTGGGGCAAGTCACCCAACAAGAAGGGCGATTCACCGCGCAGCAGCGATTCCAGCGCCTGGTCCTGCGGGAAGATGAACAGCGGCAGCTCCAAACGCCAGCCCAGACTGGTGTCATCCTGTGACGGCACCAGCCACAACAGCTCATCGACGTCGTCGCGCGGACCCGAATCGGCCAGCACCTGGCCATCGGCGTCGAGGATTTTGACCTGCACGTTGCCCAGGAACGACGCCGTGCGCGCCAGCTGGGCCAGGGCGATGTCGCGCAGCGGCGACTGCATGTACTGGTTTGCTTCGCGCGCCACCGACCTGGCGTTGGCAGCCAGGTCGGCGACGGCCTGCTCTTGTACGGTGCGCGTGAGAAGCGAGACGGCGAGGAGCCAGACCAGGCCCACCGTCATCACCGTCAGTACGACGTAACTCGCAACCAGGCGCCAACGAATCGAGCGGAACATGGGTCCCTTTTACAGGTCCTTCTGCGTGTCAGACGGTGTCTCCAGGTCGGGCAGCTGATCGAACGGGAGGTTCGGCAGCAGCTCCTGCAGATCCTCGAAGTTGAACGGCAGCCCCGGCATCTGACCATCCTCACCGCCCTGGAACTGCCGGAACATGCCGAACGCGCTGATACCCAGGTAGGCCTTGGTGTCATCGGCCGGGTTTTCGCCCAGGGTCACGTCGATTTTCTGCGGTTCTTCTTCACCCTGGCGCGTCACGGTCAAAGCCACCTTGTCACCCGGCGCGTAGCCAGCAATGGCCTCGCGCAAGGCCGGGAAGTCGTCGATCGTCTCGCCGTCGATGGCAGTGATCACGTCACCGGTCTGGATGCCGGCGGTTGCAGCCGGGCTGTCGTCTTCGACCTGCATGACGACGACACCCTCAGTGGGCAGGCCGTTTTCGAAGAGGTCCTGCAGCTCCTGCGGCAGCTCCATCCCACCAGGCGGCAGCGCAAACGGGAGCGGATTCTCTTCATCCTCCTGACCGTCGGGCAGCAGGAAGCGGAAGGGCATCTCCTCACCGTCGGTGCCGTCCATGCGGAACTGCATCACCGGGGCGACGCGCACGCCCAGGTAACCGGCGCCTGCTTTATCCGGGTGCTCGGCCAGGGTCACGCTGACGTCACGCGTCTCCTCGTCGGTTCCACTGGCCACTTCCAGGGTAACCTCGTCACCCGGCTTGAACGCCCCAATCAGATCAGGCAGGGTGTTTTCGGCATCGACGGCCTTGCCATCGACGCTGACGATCCGCTCGCCCACTTCCAGCCCGGCCGCGGCGGCCGGCCCGTCATCCACGACCTCAGCAATCACGGCACCCCCGAGCACGGCCTGGTTCCACGTCATATGATCCTGCGGCATCATCCCCATGCCCGGACCACACGGCACAATACCCAGCCAGGTCCGGCCGTTCTGCTCGGCCAACGTTACGTCAAGTTCACGCACATCGTCGCCGTGGCGCACCGTTACTGTCACCTGGTCATCGGCTGCTTTGTCACCCAACGCGGCGCTCAACTCGGCCACGCTGTTGACGGCGGTGCCGTCCACAGAAAGAATGATATCGCCACGCACGATGCCGGCTTTGGCGGCCGGGCTGTCGGCGGCAACCGACGAAACCAGCACGCCATCCGTTTCTTTGGCCTGTGCCGTCTCGGATGCACTGCCCGTCTGAGCGGTCGATGCGCTGCGGCCAGGCAGGACACTGTTCAACGAATCACCCAGGTCGGCCGCCCTCTCCTGCAGCTGCGCCAACGGCGAAATCGTGCTGGCCTGGGCAGCACGCAGGACCACAAAACCGCCCACCAGCGTCGCCATGCCCAGCATCACTACCAACACCACGGCCACACCGGCCACAATGGCAATGGTACGATTGTTCATCGAATGATACCCCCTATGTTTGCTCTATTTCCAATTCCGACCCATGATTGTGCTGAACCAGCCCTGGCTGGCCGATCATCAAACCACAAAGCGCACAAAGAACACAAAGACTTTTTTATGGTTCATCTTTGTGAACTCTGCGTTCTTTGTGGTTGGCTGTACGCACAGGCAGGCAAATGGTTCTGACACATTCTCCTGAATTGTACCTCGCCTGCGTTATGCGATCTTTGTGGCCTTGTTAAGAAAACGCAATGTTGGGCATGTTTTTGGTGTTACGGGCTGAATTTGTACCCCACGCCACGCACGGTGACCAGCCAGCGCGGGTTGGTAGGGTCGTCTTCCAGTTTTTCGCGCAGGTGGCGCATGTGCACGTCGACCGTGCGGTCGCTGCCGATGTCACTTTCGTAGCCCCACACCGCTTCGATGAGCGTCTCGCGGCGCTGCGGGCGATCGGGGTTGGTGACCAGCTGGCGCAGCAGACGAAACTCGGTAGGGGTCAGGTCGACCGCGTGGCCGCGACGGGTGGCCTGCATGCGGTCCAGGTCGATTTCGATGTCGCCAAAACGCAGGCGCCCGCCGCTGGCCAGGGTGGCCAGTTCGCCGTAAGCACGCCGCAGCTGGGCGCGGATGCGGGCCAGCAGCTCGTGCAGGCTGTAGGGTTTGACGATGTAGTCGTCGGCGCCCAGCTCGAGGCCCAGGACCTTATCGAGCTCCTCGTCGCGGGCGGTGAGCATCAGGATCGGGCAGCGCTGGCCGCTCGCCCGCAGGCGCCGGCAGACGTCGAAGCCGTTGATGTCGGGCAGGCGGATATCGAGCAAAACCAGGTGCGGCGCCTCGGCGCGCGCCAGGTCCAGCCCGCGCTGGCCATTTTCGGCCCACAGGACGGTATAGCCCTCGCGCTGCAGCGCGTACTCCAGGCCACGCGCCACGGCGCGTTCGTCTTCCACGATGAGGATGCGCTCGTTGGTCATGGTGGGTTCATGGGGAATGGCGGTTGAGGGCTAGGGGTGACCGGCAGGGTAGCGTGTGCATGCTTTCTTTCTCCAAAACCGGGTTAGGCGACCTATTATAATCCGTTCTCAGGCGTACGCAAAAGTGCGATTTGGGTCAGCAGCGGGCGACAGTTACGTCACATCGGTCAAACATTCCCGCAGCGCATCGGCCAGGATCGTGACGTGCGGCGGCAAATGAATCGTACGGTGGCCGGCGGCGATTGGGCGCACGTCGACGCCGCCCAGGGCAAGCGAACCCCAGCCATACTGGGGATCGAGCGCGCCAAAGAAGACTCTGCTCACCGTCTGCAGTTGGGCGCGGAACAGCGTCACGCGTACGGCACTGGGCTGCGGTGCGTATTGGCGCAGCGCTTGCAGGTGGGTCACCATCAACGCACTGAGGTGGTCGGGCGCCGTGCCCAGGTCGGCGTCGATCAAGTCCTGCGGCACCAGTGCCACCGGGTGACCTGCGCGCTGCCGAAACTCCTTCCACCGCCGGCCGATCTTCGCCTGCGCACGCCGCTGCAGCCGCGCCCCACCCAGCGCGCGATACTCATCGAACCAGAACGGCAGGCTGCGCCACAACGTCTGCCAGCGCCGCGGGTCGTAAGGCGCCAACCGCTGGTGAAACCGACGTGGTGCCATGCCCTCGATGATGGCCACCCGCGCTGGCGGCTCGCCCTGTGCCATTAGCTGGCGCGCCATCTCGAAGGCCACAACGCCGCCAAAGCAGTAACCGCCCACATGGTAAGGTCCCACCGGCTGCACACGACGCACATCGGCCACGTAACGCGCCGCCATGGCCTCGATCGTTTCATCGGGCGGCAAACGCCCGTCCACACCGGCCGCCTGCAGCCCGTAGAACGGCTGGTCACACCCTAATGCCTGTGCCAACGCCGCGTACGCGCCCACGCCACCGGCAAATCCATGGACACAGAAAAACGGCGGCCGCACCCCCCCCACCTGGATCGGTACCACACTCGACCAACCTTCGTCAGACAATCCAACCGCCAGCTCAACCGCCAACCGGGCAATCGTCGGCGCTCGAAACAGGGTCGCAACCGGCAGCGGCACCCCCAGGCGCTGTTCGACCGCCGCACACAGCCGCACGATACCCAACGAGTGGCCGCCCAGGGCAAAAAAGTCGTCGTGGATGCCCACTCCCGGCAGCCCCAGAATTTCACACCACAGGTCGACCAACGCCGCCTCGGTGGCGGTGAGCACCGCAGGGTCCGCCGGGTCCGTGGGAGGAGTCCGCATCCCCAGATGCGGACCGCTGCCGCACGTGGGCGTGCTGCGCTCCTCGGTGCCGACGCGCCGGTCTGGATCGTCGGCGATGTCTTGTAGCAGACCGACCAGCTGCTCGGCCATCCACTCGACCGTCTGGGCGGCAAACAGGCTGGCATCGTACACCAGCCGGCCCTTCAGGGTGCCACCCGTCTCACGCAGCAGCAGCTCCAGGTCGAACTTGGCATGGCCACCGGGCACGTGCAGGCGCTCGCTGCTGATACCATCCAGCCGCGGCACCGCGTCATCGAATGTTACGAGCTGGAACAGAACCTGAAAGAACGGGTTCTGCCCCGGCTGGCGCGCCGGGCGCAGGGCCGCCACCAGCTGGTCGAAGGGAATGGCCTGGTGTTCCAAGGCTTCCAGCACGGTCTGCCGCACCTGCTGCACGAGCTGGCGAAAGGTCGGCCCGCCGGCCAGGCTGCTGCGCAGCACCAGCGTATTGGCGACAAAACCGACCAGGTCTTCCAGCTCGACCCGGTCCCGCGCCGCCACCGGCGTGCCAACCGCAACGTCATCCTGGCCGCAGAGATCGGCCAGCAGCGCCTGCAAGGCCGCTAACAGCAGCATGTAAAGGGTCGCCCCCTCGGCCTGCGCCAGTGCCCGCAGCCGGGCGGTCAACGCGGGGGGCACCGCCAGTGGGATGGCATCACCACGTGGGCTGCCCGCCGTGGATCGTGGCCGGTCGTAGGGCAGGGCCAGGGGCGCCAGACCGTGCAGCTGGCGCCGCCAGTAGGCGACCTGGTCGTCCCAGGCACCGCTGGCCAGCGTGCTGCGCTGCCACACGGCGTAGTCACCGTACTGCAGCCGCGGTGCGGGAAGTGCCAGGGGATCCCCCGTCCGCCGGGCAGCGTACAGGACCGCCAGCTCACGCCACAGCACACCCAACGACCAGCCATCGCATACGATGTGGTGGACCGAAACGAGTAGTACGTGATCGTCGGATGCCAGGTGCAGCAGCTGCACCCGCAGCATGGGACCGGCCGTCAGATCGAAGGGCCGGTCCCGCTCCACCTGCGCCAGGCGCAGTACCTCGGCGCTGCGCACCGCAGGCGGGCTGCCGGTCAGGTCGAGACACGGCAGGGAGACTGGCTCTGCCGGCCGTACCCGTTGGACCGCATCACCATCCTGCACGACGATCACCGTACGCAGCACGTCGTGCCGCGCCACGAGATCGTCAAACGCACGTGACAGCGCCGGCACGTCCAGCGGCCCGCGCAGCTGGTAGGCCCACGACATCACGTACAGCGGCTGCCCGGGCTGCAGTCGGTCGAGAAACCACAGGCGTTCCTGGGCATACGACAGCGGAAAAACGCTGCGCGCCGATTCGGCGACCGCTGGCTGCGTCAGAAAGGCCAACACGTCCGCTTTGTGTTCGGCCAGCTGCGCCTTCAACGCGGGCGTCAGCACGCCGTGGGGCGCGTCGACCCGCAGCTGTGACCCTTCGACAGTCAGCCGCACATCCAGATTGGCCAGGTGCGCCACGAGGTCGGCCGCGGTCCGATCGGAGGGTGACGGTGCAAGCCCTGGGGTCTGTTCGGCGGTCACAGCAAAAACTCCTCCCGTTCGGTGAACGGCGGTGCGGACTGGTCGAGGAGGTGCCCCATGTGCTGCGCCATGCCGGCCACCGTTGGATGCTCGAAAACAATACGCAGCGGCACGTCGATCGACAGCTGCGAACGCAGGCGCGCCACCACCTGCACGGCGCTCAGCGAATGACCGCCCAGGGCAAAAAAGTTGTCGCGGATGCCGATACGCGCCCCAGGCAGCACTGCGCCCCACGCGGCCGCTACGATCTGCTCCATCGGCGTCCGCGGCTCAGTCACGGCCGCGGTCGGCGGCGGCGAGACGACGTGCCGCAGCAGCGCCTGCCGGTCGGTTTTGCCGCCAGCCGTGAGCGGCAGCGCATCCAGCATCACGAACTGCGCCGGGACCATGTAGGCGGGCAGCAGCGTGCCCAGGAACGTGGCCAAGGCAGTGGCATCGATCGTGTGCCCGGCGGCGGGTACCCAGAGCGCAACCAACCGTGCACTGCCCGCGGGGTCCGGCGCCGCCACCACGGCACAGGCCTGCACTGCGTCGTGCCGGTGCAGGGCGGCCTCGACCTCGCCCAGCTCGACACGGTAACCGCGCACTTTGACCTGGTGGTCGGTGCGGCCAAGGAATTCAAGGTAACCATCGGCCAGCCAACGCACCTGGTCGCCGGTCCGGTAGAGGCGTGTCGCGCCACCCGGCTGGGGGAAAGGATGGGGCACGAAACGTTCCGCGGTGAGCGCGGCGCGCTGGCGGTAGCCCCGAGCCAGACCGTCGCCGCCGATGTAGAGCTCACCGGGCACGCCCACCGGCACCCGCTGCCCTGACCGGTCCAGCACGACCACCTCGGTGTTGGCAATCGGGCGGCCGATAGGAATCGAGGTGGTAGCTGCATCCAGCTCGCGCCGAATCGGGTAACAGCAGGCAAAGGTCGTGCTTTCGGTCGGGCCGTAACCGTTGACCAGACGTGCATCGGGAGCCAGGTGAGACAGGGCCCGGCGCACGTGCCGCGGCGAAAGAGCCTCACCGCCGGTCAGCAGGTGGCGAACATGACCCAGCAGCGCCGGCCGGTGGTCGACCACGGCATTGAACAGCGACGCGGTCAGCCACAAGGTCGAAACGCGGTGACGAACGATCGACGCCTCCAGCTGGACCAGGTCGGGCGGGCCGTCCGGTGCCAGAACCAGGCGGCCGCCGTGCAGCAGCGCACCCCAAATCTCGAAGGTGGCCGCGTCGAAGGTGGCCGGTGCCAGCTGCAGCATCACAGTATCGCGGCCCAGCGGCACGTAATCGACACCAAAGAGCAGGCGGTTCACGGCGCGGTGGCAGATCTCGACGCCTTTGGGCTGGCCCGTCGAGCCGGAGGTGAACATGACGTAGGCCAGGTGGTCGGCGGTGACGGCGGCCGCGGGGTTATCTGCATCGGCGGGTCCCGCACCGTCCTGCAGCGCGTCGAGTGCCAGGGTGGGCGTCGGCCGATTGGCGAAGCTGCGCAGTTCAACGGAAGGCGTCAGCACGAGCGCCGCGCCCGCATCGCGCAACATGAAGTCCAACCTGGCCGGCGGATCGCGCGGATCGAGGGGCAGGTAGGCGGCACCCACCTTGAGAATGCCCAGCATCCCGACGATCAGGTCGATACTGCGCGGCAGGCAGAGTCCAACCAGGTCGTCGAGGCCGATGCCCAGGCGGCGCAGCTGCCAGGCAACCCGGTTGGCACGCTGGTCGAGCTCGGCATAAGTCAGCGCCTGGTCACCGGCCACCAGGGCGATGGCGTTGGGTGCCGCGGCGGCCTGCGCTTCGAACAGTTGGTGAATGGCGCAGTCGGGGTACGCCGGCGTCGGTCCACGTCCCAGCTGGCGCAGGTACTGCTGCTCGTCCAGCGTCAGCAGCGGCAGGTCCGCCAGGTGATGGTCGGGAAACGCTACGATGCCGGCCAGCAGCACCTGGAAATGCCCGGCCATGCGGGCCACCGTGGCTGGATCGAAGAGGTCGCAGGCGTATTCCAGGCTGCCGAGAATCTCGGCTCCGCTTTCGATCAGCGCCAGGCGCAGGTCGAACTCGGTGGTGGTAACATCGACCGGCAGCTGGGTCAGCGTGACCGCGCCCATCGTCCAGGAGATGTTTTCGCGCCGCGCCAGCTGGAACATCACTTGCACGAGCGGGTTGTGGTGCAGATCACGCGCGGGGTTGAGTTCTTCCACCAGTTTCTCGAACGGCAGCTCCTGGTGGTCGTAGGCCTCGATCGTCACCTGGCGCACACGGTCCAGCAGGGTGCGAAAACTGGGGTTGCCCGCCAGGTCACAGCGCATTACGAGGGTGTTGGCAAACCGGCCGATCAGCGGTTCGAGCACCACCAGGGTACGGTTGGCCACCGGCGTGCCGATCACCAGGTCGTCCTGGTCGGTGTAGCGGTGGAGCAGCACGGCAAAGGCCGCCAGCAGCAGCACGTACAGCGTCACGTCCGATTCCTGGGCCAGCCGGCGCAGCCCCTGTACCGTCTCGGCTGCCAATTGAAAACGTTCCACGCCCGCACGTTGGCTGGATCGCTGACCGCGCGGGCGGTCCGTGGGCAGCATCAACGGCACCATGCCAGACAGGCGCTGACGCCAGTAGGCCGCCAGGCGCGCCAGGCGCTCCCCGTGCAGACGCTGGCGTTGCCAGGCGGCGAAGTCGGCGACCTGCAATGGCAGTGTTGGTAGATCGCTCGATTCTTCCTGGCTGAAGGCAAGATAGCCGTCGATCAACGCCTGCCGCAGCACCTGCGACGACCAGCCATCGGTTGCGATGCGGTGCAGCACCACAACGACCACGTACTCCTCGCCGGCCAGCCGAAGGAGTTGGGCGCGCAGCATCAGGTCGCGACGGAGGTCGAATGGCTGCTGGCGGCAGACGGCGGCCAGGCGGCGGGCTTCATCCAGGCGCTGGTCCGGTGCCACGGAACGCAGGTCAACGCATTCCAGCGGCACGTGTGAGCCCGCATTGACCACTGCGACGGGGCCTGCCGCCAGGAGCTGGTAGGTCGTACGCAGCACGGCGTGGCGCTGCACGATCGTTTCCAGGCTGCGCCGCAGTGCGAGGGTGTCGAGTGGGCCAACCAGATGAAAGGCCTGCAGCTCGTTGTAGGCGCTGGCGTCGGGTGCCAGCTGCTGGGCAAACCACATCCGCTCCTGGGCAAACGACAGCGGCAGCGGCCCGTCGAATGGATGCGGCAGCGGTGGGATCGTCGCCCGCAGCCCATCCGCCCGCTGCAGTGCAACGATGGCCGCCATCTCGGCCACGGTCGGTGCATCGAACAAGACCCGCAGCGGCAGGTCGACCTGGCAGGTCTGCACGACGCGGTTGACGATCTGGGCTGCCTGCAGGGAATGGCCGCCCAACGCCAGGAAGTGATCGTCGATCCCCACGTCGTCCACACCAAGCACCTGTGTCCAGATCGAAGCCACCGTAACCTCGAGCGGCGTGCCGGCCGGCCGGAAGGGGGTGCTCAGCGGTGGACGCTGGGTGCCCGGCGGGGGCAGCGCGCGGCGGTCCACCTTACCGTTGGGCAGACGCGGCAGTTGATCCATCACCACCACCCGCCCCGGCACTGCGTAGTCGGGCAGTGTCTGGCGCAGACGCTGCTGCAGTGCAAGGGCAACATCGGCGCCCTGGTGGGGTGCGGCCACGTAGGCGGTCAGCCGCAGGTCACCGCCGGCGTCGGCGCTTGTCACCACAACGGCCTGCCGGACCCCGGCCAGTGATTCGAGCACAGCCTCGACCTCGGCCAGGACGACGCGGTGACCACGGACTTTGACGGCAGAGTCGAGCCGGCCGAGCAGCTCGAGGTGGCCGGCCGGGGTGAGGCGTCCCAGGTCACCGGTGCGGTAGCGCCGCAATCCGCCATCGTCGGGCGTTGTGAACCGCGCCGCCGTTTGCGCCGCGTTGCGCCAGATACCCGCCGCCAGGTAAGGGCTGCGCACGATGATTTCGCCGGGAGTGCCGGCGGGTAGTGGGTTGCCCACCTCGTCGCCAATCGATACGTCCACGTCGGGGACAGGGTACCCGGCAGGCACGATGTCACCGTGCCAGGCGGTGGTCGGCGCCAACACCCAACGTGCCACCGGTCCTGCCTCGGTGAGGGCGTACTGGTGACCAACGACGGCGTGCGGCGGCAGGTGTGGCCACAACCGGTCGACGTCCGCCCGGTAAAGACGTTGGCTGGGAACGACGAGGCGCAGGTACGGGAAGTGCGCGTCGGGCGGCAGTTGATCGAGGAACAGACGCAGCAGCGTGGCGTTGAGGTGGAGCACAGTCACCCGGTGGTCGATCAGCCAGGCAGCCAGCGGTGCCAGGCCAGACCGTTTGACGTCGAACAGGGTAAGTGCCGCACCATGCAGCAAACTGCCGAACAGGTCGGGAATGGAGCCGGCAAAGGTGCAGGCATAGAGACCGGACACGACGTCGGCGGGCTGCACCGCCAGGAACCCGGCGTCGACCTGGGCGCGGCGCAGGAGATCGCGGTGTGTACGCACGATGCCCTGGGGTGTGCCGGTCGAACCTGACGTCACGTGAATCGCGGCCGGGGTTTCGGGTGGCACCCAGAGGTCGGGCGCGTCGACCAGGGCCTGGTTCTGTATCGCGTCGAAAGCCAGGACGTGATGATCGCGGCCGGCCAGGGTTGCGGCGGCGGCCAGGTTGGCGCCATCGGCCAGGATCAGGCGGCTGTGCAGGGATTGCAGCAGCTGCCGGTTGTGGCTCAACGGATTGGACGGCGCCAGGGCGCAGTAGAGTTTGCCCGCTTTGAGCACACCAAGCAGCGCCGCCACGATGGCCACACCGTGATCCATCAGCAGGGCCACCGGCTCGTTCTGCGTGCCAAAGTGGGATAACAGGGCCTGTGCCACACGGTTGGCCGTGACGTCCAGGTCGGCGTAAGTGAGCCGCGTCGTGCCGTCGACCACGGCAGGGCGGCCCGCCGTGTGCTGCACGATACGGGTAAAACGCTGAGCCAGGGAGCCCTGCAGGTCGTGCGTAGTGAGGGCCAGCGTATGATCGGTGCCTGGGTGTGCTGTCATCGTGCGCCTGGACCTCGTCAGCGCGGCGTTGGCGCGGCCAGGGATCGATAGAAACCGCTGGTTTCCAACGCCTCGACGATGCTTGCGTCGATGACCTGGTCGGGTGCGAGATCGACAGCGCCCGGATTCTCGCGCCGGCCTTCGTCGATCAGGGTCTGGACACCGGCCTGGTTGGGATAGGGCACGGCGGCGATGGCCTTGAGCACCAGGCCTTCGTAAGCTTCGGCCAGATACGCGGCGTCCTGCACGGGATCCATCAATAGGAGATCTGCCAGGGCCGCTATCGTCCCCGCACGGTCCTGCTGCATCTGGACGGTCGCTTCACCCAGGGCCTGCATGAAGGCACTGAGCACGGACCGATTCTGGTCGAGGTAGGCATGCGACGTGGCAATGGTCGTGTGTTGATAGGGAATATTCAGGTCGGCGGCGTCGAGCAGGATGGGGTAGCCGAGCTCGCGGGCTTTGGCTGTGTCGGGCACCGACATCACGGTGCCGGCGATCTGCCCGCTCTCCAGGGCCGCCAGCCGTTCACCCTGACCGCCCATCGCCACGATCGTCACGTCGACGTCGGGCGTCAGGCCAAGCTGCTGCAGCGCCTGGCGCATGGCGGTGTCGGCGCTGCCGCCGGGGCGGTTGGCCGCGACCGCTTTGCCGCGCAGATCCTCGGCGCGGGTGACGTCGGGCGCCACGACCAGCGAATAGAGCTGCTGGTTCACGATGCCGCCGACGATCACCAGGTCGTGGCCGGCCAGGGTCGCATTGACCACAGCTGGGCCGGCCACCTGGCACAGGTCGAAGTCGCCGGCCACCAGGGCAGCGGCGCTGTCGGTGCCGCTGCCTATCTCGTGCAGGGTGACGTCCAGGCCGTGCCTGGCGAACAGGTCGTGGGCCGCGGCATAGGCCAGGAGCACGTTGACCGGGCTCTGGCTCATACAGACCTCGAGTTTTGTTCGCTGTGGGGGCGCGGTGGGTGCGGCTGTGGGCACCACCGATGGGGCTGGAACGCATGCGCCCAGCAGCATAGCGGTCAACAGGCTGATCAACCCAACGTTGTATCTGCGTTTCACAAGAATCCTCCTCGCGTGATGTCTATGTCACGGTCGCGGCCGCCAGCGGTCGACGCGCGCCTCCAGCGCTTTCAACGACTGGGTCAGCAGCAGGCCGAACAGCGCAAGCAGCAAGACCCCCACAAAAACCTTGTCGGTTTGAAAGGTTGCGCCGGCGATGTTCATCATGTGCCCGATGCCCGCAGATGATGCCAACAGCTCGCCTACGACGATACCCACCAGGCCACGGCCGGTACCCAGGCGCATCCCCGAGATCATGAACGGGACGGCGCCGGGAACCACCACGGTGCGCAGGAGCTGCCGGTCGCTGGCACCGAACACACGCGCACACTGCAGCAGCGCCGCGTCGGTCGTGCGCACGCCGGTCATGACGTTGATCACGATCGGAAAGACCGCCCCCAGAAACACCATCGCCACCTTGGACTCGAGGCCGATACCCAGCCAGATGATGATCAGCGGCAGCAAGGCAACGCGCGGCACCGCATCCAGCACGATGACGAACGGTTCGAACAACGCACGCAGGCGGGCGAACCAGCCCAGCGCCAGGCCCAACGGGATACCGATCGCAACCGCCAGGCCGAACCCGAGCACGAACTCCTGCAGGCTGACCCAGATATCGTGCCACAGCCCATTGGCAAACAACCACTGCGCGGCCACAACGATGCGGCTGGGGGACGAAGTGAACGCCGGCTTGACCAGGCCCAGGTAGGGGAGCAGCTCCCAGGCGAAGAGAAACACTGTGATCGCCAGGATCCCGAGGAAGGCGTCCTGGTGACGTTGGAACAACCTGGGCGATCCCGGCCTGGGCCCGCCGGCGTCCTCACCTGCCGCACGCACGGCTGAACTGGCATTCGGCACGGCGGGAGCGCCAGCCTCATCGCCGGCCACGCGCGTGGCCAAACTGGCGTTTGGCGCGGCGGACGTGTTGTGGTCAGACACGGTTCGATCCAGCGGGGTGTACCAATCCGGCGGGCGTGTCCATCAGCTCCCACAGCTGATCCTCCAGCTGCACGAAGGCCGGCGGGCGCTGACGGTGCAGGGTACGCGGCCGCGGCAGGTCGATCGATACGATCGTTTTGATCGTGCCGGGAGACCGGCTGAGGACGACGACCCGGTCGGCCAAAAAGACCGCTTCGCTGATCTGGTGGGTCACGTACAGTGAGGTCGTACGATCGTGCAGCCAGATGCGCTGCAGCTCGACCAACATGACCTCGCGGGTCTGCGCATCCAGGGCGGCCAGGGGTTCGTCGAACAGCAGCACCTGCGGCCGCACCGCCAGGGCACGTGCCAGGTTGGCCCGCTGCTGCATACCGCCGGACAGCTCGTTGGGATAACTTTCGGCAAAACCTTGCAGACCGGTCAGGTCGAGGTAGGCCTGGGCCTGCTGGCGGGCGGCGCGCACCGGCACACCTTGCAGCTCCAACCCATAGGCCACGTTACGCGCAACCGTGCGCCAGGGCAGAAGGGCGGGCGACTGAAACACCATCGCCCGCTCGCGCCCCGGCCCATCGATTCTGCGACCCTGCAGGCGGATCTCGCCATCCTGCGCGGGTACGATACCGGCAATCGCGTTGAGCAGCGTGGTTTTGCCGCACCCACTGGGACCGATGACGGCCACGAATTCGCCGGGCTGTACTTGAAAATCAACCGCCTGGATGGCCAGGTACGGCTGCTGGGTACGCTTCATCTGATAGCTGATCGTCAGGTGGCGGATGTCAAGAAGGGCCACAAGTGGGCTCCGCACGCGGATTTCGCACGCGCGGTACAGCCGGCACGCCAGCGTGCATCCCGGCAGGTAAAACAAACTCCCACCGCGCGTCAGATCGTGGCGAGATTATACCCACAACCTGTCGCTTGTCAACCATTCCCTTGCATCCTCAGCGACTGCATATGATGTGAATCAGTGCAAACAACCCCACAAGCTGGCATACTGGTGTACAAATTCACAACAATGATCTTACAACATTGCCAGGCCGCACGTGCGGTTGTATCTGCAAGAAGGAGAAATTCCGATGAAACGTATTGCCGTCATTCACATCAACGACGGAGAAAAAACAACGACAGTGGATTTCCTCGGTGAAACCATCGAGATCATCCAGGTGGGCTGTCACGGCGACCCGGTGCGTGCTGAGGAAGTCCTGCGCCGCTTCGACGGCACGGTCGACGCAATTGGCCTGGAAGGCATGCCGGCGACCCTGGAGCTTGGCCCCGCCCGCCGCGAGCATACGATCGGCACGCAGCTGCTCAAGGTGCCCACACAAACACCAATCGTGGACGGCGGGGGTATCCGTGCTGGCCTGGAACGCTGGGGAATCATACTGGCCGACCGTGCGCAGCCCGGTATTTTTGCGGCCAAACGCATTCTGATGGTGCCCGGACTGAACCACACCGGACTGTCGCAGGCCTTGACGCGCCACAGCAGTGACATCCGTTATGCCGACCCCGAGATCTTTTTTGCCCTGCCAGCCGCACCGGGCGTTGGCAGCAAAGCCACCCTCGAACAGGCCGCCGGTCCCACGCTCGACCAGCTGCACGATGCACCCTTCCGGCGCCTGGAACCGGAAGCCGGCCAGCCGGGCACCGCCCGCAGCGCCGCACCCTTCGAATGGGCCGACATCCTGGCCGGCGACGTTGGTACGATCCGGCGGTACGCGCCGGCGAACCTCAAACGCAAAACCATCGTCGTCGAGCGCGCCCTGCCCGAAGACGTGGACGACCTGACCGCACGCGGTGCCAGTATCCTGGTCACGATGATGCCGTCGATGGGTGACAAAGGTGATCTCAGCACATGGTCGGCCGCCGCCATCGAAGCCGCCCTGGTGGCGCTGCGCACCAACCCCAACGCGCCGCTGACCGAAGACACCTACCTGGACCTGATGGCCAACCTGGATTGGACGCCGGGGATCCGGTATCTACAGCCGGACGAAGCGGGCCTCAACAAGTTCGCGTTTGTCATCCATCCGCTCAACATCGGTTTCATCCATAAAGACAAACGCTTTTCCTGGACGAAGTACCTGCCGGACGATGTCGTCGAGCCGATTGCCGCCCAGATCCCGCCCATGTACGTGGGCAAAATCACCGGGGGCCAGTCACCGGCAACCGGGCAAAAAATCGAAGGTTACCTCATCACCCTCGGCGCCACGCCGCGCGAGATGATGAGCCGCGACGAGAACTTCACCTACCAGAAGCTGATGGAATCGGCCAAAATTGCCGAACGCATGGGCGCACGCATCATGGGCCTGGGGGCTTTCACCTCGGTTGTGGGCGATGCCGGCATCACGACCGCGCACCAGTGCGACATTGCTATTACCAGCGGCAACAGCCTGACCGTCGCCGCCACGCTGGAAGCCGCCAAACAGGCCGTGATCAAGATGGGCGCCACCGACCTGACACAGGGCAAGGCCATGGTCATCGGCGGCACCGGCTCGATCGGGTCGGTCTGCGCACGCCTGATTGCGCAGGCCATCGGCAAGGTGGTCCTGGTGTCGATCGAGCCCGAACGGCTCATCGAGTTCAAGCGCATGATCGAAGAGGAGACGCCCGGCGCTGAGGTCATGATCTCGACCAAAGCCGGCGACCTGGTGGCTGACTGCGACCTGATTATCACAGCCACCTCGGCCTTTGGCCAGCGCATCGTGGACATCACGAAGTGTAAGCCGGGTGCGGTCATCTGTGACGTGGCGCGGCCGCCCGATATCGGCGAAGCCGAAGCGGCACTGCGCCCCGACGTCCTGGTGATCGAATCGGGTGAGGTGTTGATCCCCGGTGACATCGAGATCACCTACGACATCGGCCTGCCGCCCAAGACGGTCTACGCCTGCCTGGCCGAAACGTCGCTGCTGGCCATGGAGGGACGTTTCGAGGATTACACCCTGGGGCGCAACATCACGATGGACCGGGTGAAGGAGATCTACCGGCTCTTCAAAAAACATGGTTACCAGCTGGGCGGCCTGCGCTCGCACGGTGTATTCGTCACCGATGACGAGGTCATGGAGAAACGTAAGCAGGCCGATTACTGGCGTGCGCACCCCGAAGAGTTCAAGCAGATGCAGGCGGAAGCGGCTGCCAAATTGGCGGACATCCCGATCATGTCGAAGGGTGTCAAGTCGAAGAAACGCCGGCCGCTGGCGATCTACGGCGCGGCCGCGGCGGGGGTTGCGGGAGCGGGCCTGGCCGCCGGTGGGCTTATTCTGAACCGCCGGCGCGGTAAATAAAACACACCAGGCCGGCCTTTGCCGACTGCCAAGCAGTTGGTGGAGACCGGCCTGGTTTTGGCGCTAAGGCGGTGTAGAAGAATAACTTCCGAATTATGGCTGGAATTCGCCGCTCCGAAGGCGGTGGCGGTTGCACAGTTGCCATCT
>CAZXQZ010000090.1:0-17414 GCA_964642445.1 uncultured Anaerolineae bacterium | reverse complement strand
CTACGAGTTCATCACCACCCCCGCGCCCGATCTGCGCCAGGTCTACGACCTGATCATGGACAGCCAGGCGGTGCTGGGCGCGTCACTCTTCGACAGCGATTTCCGGCGCCGGCACCAGGAAGGCTGGGACCTGCTCTTCGAGTGGCTGACCGTGGGGGCACGCGATGACCTGGCACCGGAGCTGCGCCGTCTGCAGGACTACCGCAACTACCTGGCCTACGACATCCGCATCCACTACCCCAACGGTGACCGCGCCCTGCACAGCCAGATCAGCACCAAAAAGTCGGGCGGCGAAACGACGACGCCGTTTTACGTCGCCATGGCGGCCAGTTTCGCCCAGGCCTACCGGCTCAACCAGCCGCGGCCCGCCGATACGATTCGCCTGGCCATCTTCGACGAGGCATTTGGAAAGATGGACAGCGCCCGCACAGCCAGCGCCCTCAAGTTCATGATCGATACCGGCTTGCAGGTCATCCTGGCCACGCCGCCCGACAAGGCGGGCAGCCTGCTGCTGCACGTCGACAGCGTGCGCACCGTGGTGCGCCAGAACAGCCACTCCTTTGTGCTGGAGATCGACAAACGCGAGCTGGGGGAGCTGACTGAACCCCTGGAGGTCCCCGCGTGACCGCGGCACTGCCGTTTACCCCGTCACCCGACGTGGCCGTGGTGGTACACAGTCTGCTCGACGTGTACGAGCGGCGCGACCCACGACGACCCGTGCAGCGGGCGGTCCGCGTCTACCTGGGCGAACTCACACTGCCTGGCTACGGCAGCCAGCTCGATCCGGCGCCGCGGCTGACGACCAACGAGCAGCTGCAAGCGCTGGCGGCGCGTCACCTGGTGCGCCTGACCTGGTCCCCCGGCCAGGAAGATCACCTGCTGGAGGCTGTGACCCTGGTGCCGGAGCAGGCGGCCGAGCTCTTCGCCTGGCTGGGCCGCGCCCCCCTGGCAGCACAGCGGACCCGGCTGCGCGACCAGCTGCTGGCCGAACGCTGGCGTTTTGCCGAAGGTGACTGGCGCCGGCGGGCAGTGGACCATACGGTGTCCCAGCTGCGCACCGGCACCTCGCCGCTGCCGTTCGTCATCGGTGACGACGGCTTCAACCAGGATCTGCTGACAGCCCTGGTCGCGCTCGATACCGTGACCGAAGAAACGCCGCTGCGCGTCTTCAGCGTGCACACCTTCAACGACAGCAAGGTGCTGGATGGGATCAAGGGCGCGTTGGCCACACTGGCCCGGCGCCATCAGCCCGAATGGGCCGGCCTCACCCCTGACGAAGCCCTGCGGGAGCTGGGATTGGTGGCCAACCCCGTGCCGATTTTCCTGGCGGGACCGTGGTGGCTGCGCGACCGCCAGGGGCGGGCGATCGATCTGACCCCGTTTTGTCCCGCAGTAGGGATCCCCACGCAGCTGGCGGTCGCTGCATGCGCCGTGGGTGTGGATGTGAACCAGGTACGGCAGGTGGTTTGTGTCGAAAACCTGGCCGCGTTCTACGAGCTGATCCGCCATGCCGGGGATGGATTGGCCGTGCTGTGCCTGTGGGGTAATCCGGCACCGCCGGTGCGGCATCTGCTGCGGCTGTTGGCGGATTCACTGCCTGAGGAGACCCCGCTGTCGGTGTGGGCCGACCTCGACGTCGGCGGGCTGAATATCGTGTCGGCACTGCGCCGGTTGGTGTCCTCGCGTTTTTTGCCGTATCATATGGATGCAGCGACTTTGCAGGCGCATGCACGCTGGGCCAAACCGCTGACGCCCAACGACCGGGCGCGGCTGCTGCGCCTGCGTGGCCAGCCCGTACTGGCCGACCTGCGCCCGCTCATCGAATTGATGTTGGATCGTGGGATCAAGCTCGAACAAGAAGCGATTGGTTTGGGAGATTGAGATCGATCCAGCACCATCAGAAAGGCAGTCGATCACCGAACATGACCACCATCGAATTGCCACGCTTCGAACGCGTGGCCACCAGCAAATACCCGCTCCCGGCCAGCCTGTCGGCCGTTTGTGGTTACGTCACAGTGCCCGAGGCACGCAGCGCCGCTTCGGGACACTTTCCAAGCGAACGGACGCTGCGCATCTACGTGACCCTGGTCAGGAGCCTGCGTGACACGCCCGCCCCCGACCCCCTGGTGTTTCTTGCCGGCGGACCGGGCGGCAATGCTAACAGCCTGCTGCGTAACCTGGGCGAGCCGGCGGCCCAGCAGCTGTGGCTGGGACAGCGCGACCTGATCGTTTTCGACCAGCGGGGCACCGGCTTTTCCGAGCCGGCCCTGTTTGCGCCCGAACTCGAGCCGATGACGAACGATGCCTTTTTGACCAGCGACAGCGCCGAGGCGCAGGCCACACGTTTCGTGGCCGCCGCGTTGCGCGCACGGGAGCGTTTCGTAGCCGCCGGTGCCAACCTGGCCGCCATCAACACCCCCGAGATCGCCGCTGATATCTTCGACGTTTGCCGCGCCCTGGGGTATGCACAGGCCAACCTTTACGGCATCTCCTACGGGACACGTCCCGCCCTGGCGGCCATGCGTGATTTTCCCGGCATGATCCGCAGCGTCGTGCTCGACTCGACGGTGCCGACCCAGGTGAGTCAGTACACCGAGGCGATTCCCAACGCACGTTATGCGTTTCATCGGGTGTTCGAGGCGGTGGCGGCCGATGCGCGGGTCAATACCCTTTATCCGCAGCTGGAGTCGGTCTTCTACGAGGTGGTCGAGCGCCTGAACAAGGCGCCGGTCGTGCTGCCTGCCCGGCACCCCCTGTCGCGGGAAACGATTGAGCTGCGGCTGTCGGGCACGGTCTTCGTCGGCATCCTGTGCAATGCGTTCTACGACACGACGGCGATCGCCACCCTGCCGCGGCGTATCTACCAGGCGTATCGCGGCGAGTACGACACGTACGTCGATTGGATGCTGCACACGCTCGACGATCAGCCTTCCGATCTGCCGGGCTGGGGCGCGGGCATGTATTTTTCGGTGAACTTCTGTGACGACAAGGTGACGGACGCGACGGCTGAGGCGATCCGCCAGCACGCCCGGCACGTGCCAGCGATGGCTGAGCTGCCGTTGACCGAGTTTCACCTCGGTGCGGCCATCGCCGACCTGGCGGCCGCGTGGGGGGCGCGGCCAGCCGGCCCGGCCGAATACCAGCCCGTAGTCAGCACCATTCCAACCCTGATCCTGGCCGGGGGGTTGGACCAAAACACGCCCGCTTTCTGGGGGCGCCTGGCCGGTGAGACGCTGTCCAACAGCTGGTACGTCGAGGTGCCGGGGGCCGGGCATGGCATCTGCGGGGACTGGCCCTGTGTCGATGCCGTCATCGACCGGTTCTTCCAGGACCCGCACCGCCAGCCGGATGACGCCGCCGTGTATGCCCTCGACCAGCCCAATTTTGTTCTACCGTGAGGTGACAGGACCGTGTTCTCCCATTCATTCGAATTCTCCGACGCCGCCCACGAGTACATCGCGGGCACGCTAACCCTGGACGACATGACGGCAGGTCCCGGCCGCACAACCTTCCGTACGGGCCGCCTGGCGCTGCACGACGGGCGTGCGCTGTCCCTGGTGCTCACACACAGCCCGGCCACCGCCGACTTCATGTACGTGCGGCGTACGGCACCCGAACCGCACCTGTTCGAGCTGCTGGGTGTGGCAACGACGCGCCCGCCGGCCGGTGACATCTGGCTGCCCGGACAGGTGACCCTGGGTCCGGCGCGCACGCAGATCAGCGGTGAGGCGATCCGCGATACGCTGCGTACCCCCGCCCTGCACGACGTGGTTGCGCAGCACACCCAGGACGAAATCGTCATCCTGCCGGTGCTGCGTGAGGGCGCCAAATACCAGGTGTCCGAGGCTCTGTACCAGAATTACGGGTATTACTGCGACGAAGCGCTGCTCGATTCGCACCACGTCTTCGACCCATCGGTGCCGCGTTACAGCCGGCGCGTCGAGACGACGATCGTCAAGGACCAGGACATCTCACCGGCGCAGCGCCAGAGCAAACGCGTGGCCCTGATCGGCGACAGCATCGCCAGCGGCGTGGTGATGCTCGGCGTGCTGGCGCTCGTCGAAGAGCGGTTTGTCAACGTCACCCAGCTCGAGATCGTGGCGCCATTTGCCACCCTGCGCGGGCTGGCGCGGTTGCTAAGTTACAGCTCGCCGCGGCTGCAGATGCGGGTGCATATCTTCGAGACCATTCTCAATGCACTGCCGCCCGATTATTACTATTCGGCGCACTTCGCCGAACCGGCGTTTCACTTCGATCCCGGGCTGGAGGAGCAGTACCGCCAGTGGTGGGGCGCAGACGCCGAGGGCAACGCGATTGCGGACACCGCCTGTGCGGGCTACGGCTGGGCCGAGGCATTCTTCAATCCGCGCAAGCAGATCCAGATGATCAACGAGCAGCTCCTGGCCCGGCATCAGCTGACGATTGGCGACATCGTGCGGCGGAACCTGAAGGTGATCTGACGCGTTTCATTCACCGTGGCGCCAGCCCGGCATGCAAGTTTCGTACCAGGACATCCACTTTCTGCTTGAAATAGGGAACGCAACTCCATGAATTTGCCAAAATTCATGGAGTTGATATACTTGGATTATGATCAAACGCAGCTTCGAACCACTGGACGCCCATTTGCAGCCCAATAAAGTGCTGGTCATCTACGGACCGCGTCGCGTGGGCAAGACCACGCTGCTGCGCAGCTTCCTGCATTCGACCACCCTGAAGTGGAAGCTCGACTCGGGCGACAATGTTCGTACCCAGCAGCTGCTCGGCTCCCAAGATTTCGATCAGATCTTGGGTTACGTCGAAGGTTACGACCTGCTCGCCATCGACGAGGCCCAGGGCATCCCGAACATCGGTATGGCCCTCAAGATCATCGTCGACCAGGTACCGGGCATCCGCGTGATTGCGACAGGGTCGTCGTCATTCGAGCTGGCAGGACAGGTTGGCGAACCGTTGACCGGCCGCAAGCGCACTCTGGTGCTGTATCCCATCAGCCACGGTGAGCTGCTGTCCGTTCACAATCGTTATGAGCTGCGGCAGCAGCTAGACAGATATCTTATCTTTGGCTCCTATCCCGAAGTGATCGAATCGAACACTCAGCGCTCCAAGACCGAAGTGATCACCGAAATTGCCAATACGTATCTACTCAAGGACATTCTGGCGCTGGACCGGGTACGCAGCTCGCACACGCTCGTGAATCTGCTGAAATCGTTGGCCTTTCAGGTGGGCAGCGAAGTATCGGTGTCCGAACTGGCCAGTCAGGTTCGTGCGGACACCAAGACGGTCCAGCGTTACCTGGACCTGTTGGAGAAGACGTTCGTGATCCTGCGCGTGGGTGGGTTCAGCCGTAACCTGCGCGAGGAGATCACGCGCAAAGCGAAGTATTACTTTTACGATGTTGGTGTTCGCAATGCCTTGATTGCGCAGTTCAACCCGCTCGATCAGCGCAATGATGTGGGGCAGTTGTGGGAGAATTTCGTATTTGTCGAACGCATGAAATTCCGTGCCTACCACGCGATCTACGCCAATACCTATTTCTGGCGCACCTACGACCAGCAGGAGATCGACCTGGTGGAAGAGCGGGACGGACGGCTGTTTGCGTACGAATACAAATGGTCGACGCGCAAACCGGTGAATCCGCCCAAGAGCTGGGTCAGCGCCTATCCTGACGCAGCATTCGAGGTGGTCACGCCAGATACCTACCTGGATTTTGTGCTCGCCCCGTGAGCTGGGTCGCCGGTCCCACGTGGCGAAAGTAGTGTGTTGGGCCTACCATCGTAAGCGTCTGAATTTGCCTAAATTCAGACGGTGTCGTATCATCTATTCATGATAATTCCGCGATTACTACTCAGTCAGATTGAAGCAGCCATCACGCCAGGCAAAGTCGTCGTCCTGTACGGTCCGCGCCAGGTCGGAAAAACTACGCTGGTCGGTGAACTTCTGGCCAGGACCACACGACGTGCGCGTTTCATCAATGCCGATGAGCTGGCATACCGTGAGGCATTAGCCAGCCAAAACCGCCAGGTACTTGGCGACGTACTGGGTGATGCCGAATTACTGGTGATCGATGAAGCACAGCGTGTCACGAACATTGGGCTCAATCTGAAAATCCTGGTAGATCGTTTTCCGCGTGCGGCGATCGTTGCCACCGGTTCGGCATCGTTCGACCTGGCGAATCAAATCGCCGAGCCATTGACTGGCCGGGCCTTGACGTTCACGTTGTATCCGATCAGTTATGGCGAGGTGAGTAACGCCTTTGGCGCATTCGAGGCCCAAAGCCAGCTGGAACGCTGGCTCATCTGGGGCGGCTATCCGACCATCGTTACGACCGAGACAGCCACGATGCGCGAACGTCTGCTGGGCGAGCTGGTAGGCGCCTATCTGTACAGAGACATCCTACAGTTGGACGGTGTGCGGCGTGCCGACAAGATCGTAGATTTGTTGCGCTTGCTGGCTTTCCAGATTGGCCAGAAAGTATCGCTGGCCGAACTGGCCAGCAGCCTGGCGTTGAACCGGGCTACGGTCGAACGCTACCTGGATTTGCTCGAAAAGGTCTTCGTCATTTTCAGGTTGCGCGGCTTCTCGCGCAACCTGCGCAAGGAGATCGCCAAGAACGCACGGTACTATTTCTTCGACAACGGCGTGCGCAATGCGTTGATCCAGAACTTCAACCCGCTGGCTTTGCGCAACGACGTGGGTGCCTTGTGGGAAAACTTCTTGATGGTCGAACGACGCAAGGCAAACGAGCTGGCTGGCCGGTCAGCCAACACCTATTTCTGGCGCACCTACGACCAGCAGGAGATCGACCTGGTGGAAGAGCGGGACGGCCGGCTGTTTGCCTATGAATGCAAATGGTCGACGCGCAAACCAGTGAATCCGCCCAAGAGCTGGGTCAGCGCCTATCCTGACGCGGCATTCGAGGTGGTCACGCCGGACACCTACCTGGATTTTGTGCTCGCATAGCGAGCTGGGTCGCCCGTCTCCCGCAGCAAAAGGAGTTTGCGGCGTGACGATGGCGTCTCATTCCCGCAAACTGGCCAGTCCCTGCTCCACCCGGCTGCGCGCCACCACCAGCGATTGATCACACTCACTGGCACGGGCAAATGCCGCTTCAGCTTGCGTAACTTCCCCACGTGCCAGGTGGGCAACGCCCTGGGAAAACTGCGCCACCGGCGCGCGCGGCGTCAGCGTCACGGCGCCTTCGGCCGTCGCCAGGGCCTGATCGAGCGCCGCCGTGGCCGCCGCGGCGTCCCCCTGGCGCGCGAACGCCAGACTGCGCCGTACGTCCAGCAGCACGGTGGCCAGGGAGGCGTTTTCCGCCGGCTGGCCGGCGTAGTACTGCGCCAGCATGGGTAGGGCTGCGTCGTAGGCGGTGAGCGCCTGGGCAGCGTCGCCGCCGCGCAGAGCCAGGTCGCCCAATCCCACCTGGGCGTCGAAGTTGGCCGGGTAAGCCGCCAGCGCCTGCTCGAACGCACCGCCAGCAGCAAAAAGCCGCTCCTGCAAGATTCCGATCTGACCGAGCGCGCTGTGAATCAGCGAGGTCACCAGCCCCGGCGGCGCGTGACCGGTTTCCAGGATCTGCTGGTACGCGCGGGTCGCGGCGTCCAGATCGTCGCGCCGGAGGTGGTAATCGGCCACGGCCAGGTGGGCGAAGACATCCTCGGCCGGCGCTTCGTCGAGATCGCCGATCAACGCGTTGGCGTCTGCGGTACGGCCCTGGGCGTCGTAGAGTGCTACCAGGGACCCGCGATAAATGGGTGCCAGCGCTGCGGCCTGGCTCATCGACTGTACGGCCGTGTTGCTGCGGCATTGACGATAGGCGGCATTGGCCAGGCCGGCGTGTGCATCGGCATTGTCGGGATCGGAGACCAGCGCCGCCTGGAAGGTGGTTCCGGCGTCTGCCAGTCGACCCTGGCTGGCATACAGCCCCCCCAGCCGCACCTGGGTGCGCGCCTGGGAGGGATCGAGCCCAAGGGCGCGTTCGTAGTGGGTGATGGCCTGATCAATGTCGCCCAACTGCACGTAAATACTGGCCAGCTGCTCGTGCGCCAGCGCGGTCTCGGCGATGGACAAGGCCTTTTGGTATGCGGTGGCGGCCCCGGCCAGGTCGCCCTGCCGCGCGTACGCACCGGCCAGGCTCTGCCAGGCCAGGGAATTGTCGGGTCCCTGCGCCAGCGCTGCGTTGAACTGCTCGACGGCCGCGTCGATCTGGCCCAACTCCAGGTGTGCCAATCCCAAGACGACGCGCGTGCTGGCATCGTCTGCCAACGCCAGGGCCGCGGAATAGGCCTGGGCGGCCGCGTCCCACTGCTGCAGGCTGAGGTAAACATCACCCAGCAAGGCCTGGCTGGCCGCGGTCTGTGGCTCCAGGCGGGCCAGCGCCTGCGCGGCCGGCAGGGCACCGGCCGCATCACCCAGGCGGAAGCGCGCGGTGGCAAGCACACGCTGGGCCTCCACCAGGTCGGGATCAAGGTCGACCGCTTTCTGGGCCGCGTCGGCCGCGCCGGCCAGATCGTCCTGCAGGCTGCGCAGGCTGCCCAGCACGTACCAGGCGTTGGCATTGTTCGGGTCAATGGCTAGCGCCCCTTCGTAGGCCTCGGCAGCCTGTGTGTAATCGTCCTGCTGGAAGTAGAGCCCGCCCAACAACAGGTAAGGCGCCGGATCGCAGCTTGCCAGCCACGCTGCTGCCTGCTGGGAGACGATGGCGCCGTCGATGTCACCCTGCTGCGCCTGCACCAGGCCGGCCAGCAGTGGCGCCCTCGAATCTTTTGGGTCCAGCGCGGCAGCCTGCTGGTAGGCTGCAGTGGCCTCGTCCAGCTTGCCCTGCCAGTAGTAGGCGTTGCCCAGCCCACGCGGCGGTGCGGCCGCTGTGGGCTGCAAGGCCGCGGCAGTCTGGTAGGCCCCGATCGCCTCGTCGTACTGGCCGGCACCGACGTAGGCGTCGCCCAGGGCCAGCTGTGTTTCGTAGGCATCATCCGGCGCCGCGGCCAGGGCGGCTTGGTACAGGGCCACCGCCTGCTGGCTGGCCTGGGTTGCCGCGGCTTCGTTGCCCAGGGCATTGTAGACCGACGCCAGGGCCTGATAGGTGAGCGGGTCCCGGTTGTCTTGCGCCAGGGCAGTTTGCAGGGCGTTCAACGCCTCTGCATTGCGTCCGGCCTGCTGATAGAGGCTGCCCAACAGACGATGTGCCGGCGCGCTGTCTGGCTGCAGCCGAACGGCCGTTGCCGCCTCGTCGATGGCCCGCGCCAGGGCGTCGGCCACGGCGCAGGTATTGGCGTAATGGATCGCCAGGTTGTAATGCGCGGCAAAGAGATCGGGGTCGATGGCGATCGCCTTCTCCAGGTCGGCCGCGGCCTGTTCAGTCTGGCCCAAGGCGTATTCGACCATGGCGCGCTGAAAGGTGACCTGCGCCTGACCACCCATGGCGGTGCCGCTGGCTTCGGCGTTGGCCAGGGCCTTGTCGAAGAGCGCAAGGGCGTCGGCGTACTGGCCATCGGCGTATAGGCCTGTCGCCAGGATGGCCGATACCACGTAGGCCAGCTGTTCCGGGCCGTGTGCGGCAAACAGGTCCAGGTCGGTGGTCGCCAGGGGGGCGCGCGTCAGGTGAGAGACGTCGCCGACGAGGGATGGCACCGCATCGGCGGCAGCTTCGGCGGTGGCCGGGCCTAGCGCGTCGAGTACCAGCTGAGGCAGAGACGTCCCGCCCACCAGCGACGGCTGGCGCAGCAGCTCGATGTGCGGGGTGACGCCAAAATCGTCGTAGGCACCCCAAATGACCATGCCGGCCTTGCGGCTGCGTCCCGCGGCCTGGGCGGCTTCGGCATCGCCGTAGGTCTCGAGACTCCGTTCGATGGTCACGGCCTCACCGAGGGTCGCCAGTTCGCGGGTCAGCTCGGCGCCGATGCGGCCGGCAAAATCGCCCTGGCGGGTGGCGTTGGTACCGTCGAAATCGGCGATGAGCACCAAAAAGCCGTCCGGGGGACGCACGCGTTCATAGAGCGTGAAACCGCCCCAGGCCAGGCCCACCATGACGATCGTGACCAACAGCGCGCCGGCCTGGCGCCGCCGGCGCAGAGAGGATGTGCGCAGAAAGACGCGCAGGGAAAGGAAGGCACCCGCCACCAGCAGCACGACGATCACGTAGGGCAGGTATTTGCCCAACAACGCGGCCGGCCGTGACACCAGGTCGAAGGCGCCTACGATGAGCTGCAAGCTGGCCAGCAGGATGCCGATCGCCCCCATCAGCGCGGCCAGGCGCCCACGGCGCGCCTGCGGCGTCTCTTCGACCGGTTTGGATTCCTGGCCCACGAGCGGCGCAAAGATGCTGGCTACTTTGAGCAGGCCGGTCAGGATGCGGTCCGCCCCGGCCGGTGCGGTGGTCGCAGGTGTCTTGGTGGCTGGTAATGCTGGTGTGTCGGCGCCGGCGGGTGCCGCGACCGCCGGCGCCGGCAGGGTCGCGGACTCCGCGCCGGTGATCATGGGCGCAGCGGGTTGCGCGGCGGATGGTGCAACCACCGCCTGGTCCAGCAGGGTCGCGGCTTCCGGTGAAGCGGTCGCCGCCAGGGTCGGTGCGCCGCCGGCCAGCGCCAGGCGAAAAGCCACGGCCAGGGCGCCCACGGTAGGAAACCGCTGATCCGGCTGTTTGGCCAGGGCGATGAGAAGCACAGTCTGCACGGCGTCGGGAAGATGGGGATTCAGTGATTGCGGGGGTGGGGGTGTGCTGCTGACGTGGTGCACCAGCACACTCGTGGGTGAATCACCCTGGAAGGGCGTGCGGCTGGTAGCCATCTCGTACAGGGTGACGCCGAGGGCGTACTGGTCGCAGCGCCCGTCGACGGCTTCGCCGCGGGCCTGCTCCGGCGCCATGTAGGCGGGGCTGCCGACGATCTGGCCGCTGGCTGTGAGTTGGCTGACGTCGCCCAGCAAGCGCGCAATACCAAAATCGGCCACCACCGGCGTGTCGTCAGCGGTGAACAGGATGTTGGCCGGCTTGATGTCGCGGTGGATGGCGCCGCGGCCGTGGGCGTAATCGAGCGCCGCAGCCACGGCATCGAGAATGCGCGCAATCTCGGCCAGGGGCATGGTTTCGCCGCGGTCACGCAGCTCGGCCAGGCGGTCCTTGAGCGTTTTTCCCGGCAGGTACTCCATGACCATGAACGGCTGGCCATCGACCACGTCGAAGTCATAGACCTGGACGATGTGGGAATGGCGCAGGCTGGCTACCAGCCGGGCCTCGCGGCGAAAACGTTCCTCGAAACCGGGCTGCCCGCTCACCGCTGGCAGGATGACCTTGATGGCCACCGCGCGCTGCAAGTCAGGGTCGTAACCTTCGTAGACCTCGGCCATACCGCCACGGCCCAGCAGCCGGGTGATGGTGTATTCACCCAGGGTTTCGGCTGTCATCGCAGCAGTTCCACTTTGAGACGGGCTTTGACGTCATTGTCCACGTAGAGCGAGCCGTGGCCCTGCTGTACGGGGTGGACGTCGGAGCCATCGAGGATCGCGCTGTGTTCGGGGATGCGGTTGTCGCCGCCGGGTTTCGATTGGTAGTTGAGTTTCGACCAGTGTCCATCGGAGGCGCGGAGCACCTGCAGGTCGGTAACGGTGTCGATGCCGTATCCGAAAATCGAAACGGCTGGCACGCTGCTGCGGGTGCCAAGTTTTGCTCGGAACTCGCGCGCCTGGCGCAGCAGGGGAACTTGCTCGGTGGGCAGCCAGTGTTCGTCGGCCAGCAGGTCGATGGCCTGGCCGTCCTGGTCGATAGCGCAGGAATAGGTCGGCAGGATTTGGTAAACTGAAGGGAAGGTCTTGATGACCTGGAGCAGCCGGTCACCCAACAGTCCAAAGGGCAAAAGACCGACACCCTCGATCAGGTCGGTGACGATGCGCGGCGTGCCCTGGTGCGGTCCTCCGATGAGCAGCACGCGCCCCACTTTGTGTTTGCCACCCAGGTGCTCGACGTAATAGCGGCTGACGAGCGTGCCCAGGCTGTGGGCAATGAGCGTGATGGGTGCGCTGACCGGCCAGGCGTCGATGGTCGCGGCCAGGTGGCGGGCCGATTCGCGCACATCCTGTCGCCAGTCGTAGGCGAACTCCAGCAGGTCGCGGCCGCGTGCGTAACCCAACGCCTCCTCCAGGAAATCACCGGCCCGGTTGTACTGCTCCTGCTCTACGAGCTTGGGCACGATCACGACCTCACCGACGATGCCGCGAGGTTCTAGGTGGTGTTTTTCCGGCAGCATGAACAGCTCGGGCTGGGTGAAGAGCAGGCGTACGTTCGGCCAGACCTTCTCGCTGCCCAGCCACAGCTCGGAACCCATCAGGCCGGGCACAAAAACGACGGGCTGACGGGTACGACCGGTACCGGTGATGGCCGGGACGTCCACGAGGGTGAGATCATCCGGGGAAGCGGCCTGTTTGAAGACCAGCTGCGCCTCACCGATGCGGATCGTATCGCCGTTGTGCAACTGCTGTTCGCTGACGCGCTGGCCGGCGATGAAGGTGCCGTTGGTGCTGCCCAGGTCGTGCAGCCAGAACTCGTCGCGGCGGCGCTCGATGCGTGCGTGCTGGCGCGAGACGCGGGCCAGGTTGAGGACGACGTCGTTGTCATCTTGCCGGCCGATGCTGAGTGCGTCTTGCTGAAGCAGCACTTCCCAGGTGCCAGCCGGCGTTTGGACGGCCAGGCGGGCGGCGCGCACGTCGTGCAGCTGGACGGGGATCGTGGCATCGGCCAGGGTGACTTCCAGATCGGCCATTGTGTCGATGGCCGCGGGTACGCTGCTGCTGGCACCCGCGCCGACCTCGAAGCGTAAGGCAGCGTCGCCCACGGTGATAACGTCACCGGGTTGCACCGACGTACGTGCCAGTACCAGCTGGTCGTTAAGGCGTGTGCCGTTGGCCGAGCCCAGGTCGACAAGTGACCACTGGGCGTTCTCGAAAACCAGCCGGGCATGAGTGCGCGAGGCCCGCGCATCGGACAGCACAATGTCGTTGGTCGTGCCGCGACCGATGGTGATGTCGGTTTCGACCAGGGCAATCGTCCGCTCTGTACCCTGGGGGCCGCCAATGATCAGACGGGCGTTGGGTTCCATGATCTCACCCCACGAACGGATTCCGGATCGTGACACCTTTGACGACGCGACCGCTCTGCAAGTCCTCGGAAAAGAGCGAGGCGCAGCCAACTTCGACAGCCGCGGTGACGATCAGTGTATCGTACCAGGCATAGCCGGTCTCTTCTTTCAGCAGGAGCGCACGGTCGTAGAAGGCAGTGGAGGGATAGTGTTGGCACAACGGTATGAGCACCGACCGCAGATAGTCGCGTGCGTCGGAAACCGTCATGGGCTGTTTAAACTTGCGCAACGCCAGATTGAGAAACTCTTGGACAACCTGGGTGCTGATGACACCACGCTGCGTACGCAGTGCTGCCTGAATCAGCTGGCGGGCGGTTTCCTGTTTGGCAGGAGCCGAAGTGTCAAACGAGTAGACGAAGACGTTCGTATCGAGAAAAAACAGGCCAGGCGGCTCAGCGACGCTCATTCATTTCCTCGCGGCTGTAGGTACGATCGGCCTGCACATGACCCAATCGATCCATCAGGGCCAGATACTGATCGGCCGCCATCGATTGCGCCACGTACTGTTCCAACCAGCGACGAAACAGCTCATTGAGCGTCATATTCTCGGCACTGGCTCGACGTCGAGCCTGCCGAATCAGTGCATCATCGGCTGAAAATGTGATATTCGTTGTCATACGAAAGTAGTGTACACGATAGTCGTGTGATGTCAAATTGCTGATCGCTGCACGCTACCACGAACCAGCGTGTGAAACCATCAAAACTTCAACCCACGGGCGCTGCGCAACGACGTGGGTGCATTGTGGGAAAACTTCTTGATGGTCGAACGACGCAAAGTCAACGAGGTTGCCGGCCGGTCAGCCAATACCTATTCGCGCGGTTTCAGGTGGCCGGGCTGCCGCGCAGGGGCTGGTGTGGGGAGGCAAGCCCTGATTGTCGCCAGTAGGGTGACTGGTCGAGCAGCCGGCGGCGGATGACAGGCCGTAACAGGCGAACGGCCACGTAACGCAGTCCCAGCGCGGCACGTACGTCGGTGATGTAGTCATCCAGGGTACGCTGCTGGAAATTGAGCACGGCCTGGCTGGCGGTCGTGTCGAGCCAATCGGTGGCAAACGGGGTGGTGCTGAACGCCGCGGCGGGCAGCATGCCGATGCCAACGGTCGTCAGTACACGTTCGACGATGTCACCATACAGGTACTGGCAGCGCGGGCCGCCGCCGACCAGCCAGGTCTGGCCCCAGACAGCCGGGCTGCGCACGGCGTGCGCAATCGCCACCCCAACGTCGTGCGCGTGCACGTACTCGATGCGGTTGTCCAACGGGACGTCGAACAGCCCACGATCGACGATCAGGCGCACCGGCATCGCCGCACCGAAGCGCAGAATGGTCCATGGCACCGTGCATGCCTTGACCATCTCTTCACAGGTGACCTTGTGCCAGGCGTAGTGTTCGATTGGCTGCACCGGATCGCTCACGGTGCGCGGCGGTGGCAGGTGCTGCGTGCGCCCGTAGACGTGCAGCGAGGAAGCAAAGATCAGGCGCGGCGGCTGTGGACAGGCCTGCATCGCCGACAGCAGGTTCATCGTACCACCAACATTCACCGCGCGCGCCAGGTTAGGGCTTTCTTCACTGTTGACGCCGGTCACCGACAGGCGCGGCACGACGAAGGCCAGGTGAATGATCAGGTCCTGGCCCTGCACGGCCGCGATGACCTGACTGGGGTTACGCAGGTCACCCCAGACGACCTCGACCCGGTCCCGCCAGCGGGCAGCCAGCCGGCGGTTGGTGGGGGACGCCACATCGAAGCAGCGGACGGTGTGTCCGTCGGCAAGCAGCTGTGGCAGGGTATGGGCACCGATGTTGCCAAAGGCACCGGTTAATAGAATCCGCATCGGATCGACTCCTTGAAACGACCTCGCGCACCAGGGGCTCAATCGGTGGACGGAGCGACCGGTGCCGGCGTGTGCAGCATGCCGTGCAGCAGCAGTGACAGGCTGTCCTCGGCCACCTGGCCCCAGTCGCTGCCGGTGGGATCGAGCAGGCTCTGGAAAAGCAGACCCACCACCAGCGAGATGACAGCCTGGGCACCGATGTGCGGGTCGACCGGGCGCAGCGTGCCTTCTGCAACTCCGGCTGCGATCAGGCCGGCAAACAGGTGTTGATACCGCTGATACGGCGCCATGCTGGTCTGCCAGACCACCGGATCGCGCGCCGCCTGGCGCCAGAATTCCAGGAACATGGGCAGTTTGCCGCTGGCATCGGCGAAGACCAGCCGCAGCAGCCCGAACATCGACCGCAGCCCTTCGGGCACGGAAGTGGCTGCCGCCCGCTGGGTGACGAGCTGCTGGTCCAAACCGGTCAGCCAGTCTTCGAGCAGCGCCAGAAATACGGCCTGTTTGCTGGGAAAGTGGTGGTAGAACGCACCTTTGCTGACGCCGGCCCGGGCGCAAATCTCCGCCACGCCCGTGGCGTCATAACCCTGCCCGGCAAAACCGCTCAGGGCGGCTTCCAGAATGTGCGAACGTGTTTCCAGGCTGCGAGCTTGTGCTGGCATACAATTCTCCGTAAATATACAGACCGGTCGGTATGATTATAAACAGACCAGGGCAACGTGGCAAGTTCTGCTCACGCCGCCAACGCACTGCAGACGCGGGAGATGCCAGCGATGGGATGCGATTTGCGGGAACTATTGACACAGCCGGGACGTCACAATTCCATCATGCGGCGGTCGGCTGCCCACAATCCGAGCCAGGAGGTATACAATGTCCCCACAACGTTCACGTCTGACCACCGTGCAGACCGCGCTGGGCCTGATTTTTGTGCTGTCGATGCTTTTATTCTTATTGCTCTCGCCGGCGGCTGGCCGTATACTGAGCCCCAGTGCCGAAGAACCGATTCCGCAGCCGGGGCCGGTCGAGATCGGCACGGTCCTGGCTGCCGTCACCTCGTTGATCACCGCAGCCGTGTCGTTGATCGGGCTGATTTCCACCGTGATCCTGGGCTGGCGGCGCGATGCGCGTGAGGCCAGGCAGGCCGTCCTGCAGCAGCAGCTGACCGAACTGCAGATCGCCAGGGAACGTCAAGTCGTGGAGGCTGACAAGAAGCACTGAGGTGTTTTCCATTTGCCTTTTCCCGTGCTATACTGACTCCCATAACCCTTGTTGGGAGTCATTCACGCGTGAACGATCATTTTTATGCGGTGATCCTCGCCGGCGGCGGGGGTACCCGCTTGTGGCCCCGCAGTCGCACGGCTCATCCCAAACAGTTTCTCGACCTGGCCGGCGAAGAGACGATGCTGCAGGCCGCCTACACCCGCATTGCACCGATCGTGCCCCCCGAACGGGTCCTCGTCATTACCAATGCCGAGTACACAGACACGGTGCAGTACCAGCTGCCAGCCCTGCCGGCGGCCAACATCATCGGCGAGCCGGTCGGTCGCGGCACTGCACCGGCCATTGGTCTGGCGGCGGTTCTGCTGCAGCAGCGCGACCCGGCGGCGATCATGGCCGTGCTCACCGCTGATCATCTGATCTCACGTCAGGAAACGTTCCGTCGCGTGCTGCTGGCCACTGCGCAGCTGGCCGCAGTACCGGGGCGCCTGGTCACACTCTCGATTACGCCGACGTTCGCTGAAACCGGCTACGGTTATGTCGAACGCGGTGAGGAAGTCGAGCGTGCCTTTGGCTTCGTGGCCTACCGGGTGCAGCGTTTCACCGAAAAACCAAACCGCCAGACGGCCGAACGTTTTGTGGCCAGCGGCCGCTTCGGCTGGAACAGCGGTATGTTCGTCTGGCGCAGCGACTCGATCCTGGATGAGATGACCCGCCAGATGCCCACCCTGCGGGCGCACCTGGCAGCCATTGCTGCCGCGCTGGGTACCCGTGACGAGGCCAGCGTGCTGGCCACGGTCTGGCCGCAAATCCGGGCCGAGACGATCGATTTTGGCATCATGGAAGGGGCGCGCGATGTCGTCACCCTGCCGGTCGACATCGGCTGGAACGATGTGGGCAGTTGGGCCGCCCTGGCCGATGAACTGCCGGCCAACGAAGACGGCAACGTGGTGTATGGCCCCCACGTCCTGATCGATACGCACAACAGCTTCATCTTCAGCGACAGCCGGCTCGTCGCCACCGTCGGCCTGGAGAACATGATCGTCGTCGATACCACCGACGCCCTGTTGATCTGCCCGCGGGCCCGGGCCCAGGACGTCAAAAAAGTCACCGAGGCCCTCAAAGAACGCGGCCTCAACGCTTACCTGGAAGGTATCGTAACGAACGGCTCGTAGTTTTTTGCCATCTGGAGTGCGGCAGCCATGCTGCCGCCTTGGAGTGCGGCAGCCATGCTGCCGCCTT
>CAZXQZ010000089.1:0-17459 GCA_964642445.1 uncultured Anaerolineae bacterium | reverse complement strand
CCACCGCCTGCTGATGCGCCTGTACGCCGCAACCGGCGACCCGGTCGCCGTGATCCGCCAATACGAACAGTACAGCCAGGTGCTGGCCGCGGAACTGGGTATCACACCGCCGCTGGAGACCACGATCCTCTACCGCGAGTTGAGAAAAGTTGGCGACTGTCCCACAGTCGCCAACTTTTGAAGTTGCCAACTTTTATGGTTCCGTGATACAATCGCGGCTCGCCTGCACGGCGTATCTGACACAAAACACTCGAATCACTGGACATACGCAAGACCATGAACCCACACGATCAAGCAGTCATCCTCACCCTGGCCAAGGTGCTGGTGGCCACGGCCTGGGTCGACGGCGATCTCAGCAACGACGAGATCAACGCGATGAAGTTCGACCTGCTCTCACGCATCCCCAACCTGAGCACCCAGCAGTGGGCCTCGGTGGCCATCTACATCGACTCGCCGGTCGACGAGGCCGAACGCACGCGGCTGATCGAACAGCTGCGCACCGATATTACAACTCCCCTCGGCAAACAGCTGGTCTTCGATGCGCTGGATACGCTGGTTGCGGCCGACGGCCGCGTCACCGACGAGGAACGCCGCGTCGTCGCCGAGGTGAAAGCGGCGATCGAGTCGGGCAGCTCAGCCAGCCTGGGCCGGCTGTCGCGGCTGTTCAAGGGACGCAGTACCCCGGCACCAGCAGTCACCTCGGCGACCGCACCCAATCGCGAAGCCTACCTCGACGACTACATCCAGAACCGCGTCTACTACGTCATCCGGCGGCGCCTGGAGCAGGCCGGGGTCGTGCCCAAACTGTCCGACGCCGACATCCGCAAGCTGAGCCTGGCCGGCGGCATGATGGCGCTCGTGGCCCGCACCAACCCGCAGCTGGCCGAGCCGGAACAAGCTGCCATGCTGACGACCCTGCAAGAGACCTGGCACCTGAACGACGAACAGGCGGCGTTTCTCGTCGATGTGGCCGTCTCGCAGCTGCCCGCCGACCTGGATGGCTTCCGCCTGGCCGATGGCTTCGCCGCCGTCAGCGACTACGACGAGCGCGGCCAGCTGATCGATTCCCTCTTTGCCATCGCCGCCGCCGATGGCACCGTCAACAACGACGAGATCGAGACGATCCGCGGCCTGTCCAACACCCTGGTGCTGACGCACGAGCGCTTCATCGAGGCCAAGCTGAAGGTGATGACGCCGTAGGGATGACGTGTTCCAGCGGCCATAACCAAGGTGACAACACCGACGCGACCGCAGCCAGAGCCACAATCCCCTTGGGGTCGAGGCGACCGGGCTGCGGGCGCGTCGGTCATGGCTGGCAGGATTCGCCCCAACGCATGGTGACCCAGGTGATATCGACCACATTGACGACGCCGTCGCCGTTGCGGTCGTACAGCGGGTTCCAGCCCGCGGCGGCGCTGTGGTTCTGCCAGTGCGCAGCCACGGCTGCCACGTCGCCCACGTCCACCCAGTCGTTCGCGTTGAAGTCGGGGCAAGCTGACGAACCGCCCGGCGCATCCCAGGCACCCTTGAGCAGGTACAGGTCCACGTTGGGGAAGCCGGTGCTGTCGTCCCAGCTGCCGGCAGCGATGAAGCCGCCGTCCAGCGCCCGCAGGCGTGTCAGGTTGGTGGCGCGCTGGCCGCCCGTGACCGGGTTGACCTGGATCAGCGCGCCAGCGGCGTCGATCTCCAGCAGGTCGGTGGTGTAGCTGGTCGAGCCGGCGGCGTCGAGGCTGGTTTGCAGCAGTAAAAAACCACCGCCCGGCCGCTCAATCACGTCCCGCCCCTGGTTGTACAGCGGCTGGGTGTAACGCTGGCTCCACTGCACCGTGCCCTGCGCATCGGTTTTGACCAGCACGGCATCGGTGCAGTTGGCCACTTCGCAGCCGGTCAGCACGTAACCCCCATCACTCGTCGGTTCTACACCAAAGGCCACCCGCATGAAGATGTCGCCGTACAACCGTGACCATTCCGGCGCCGCGTTGGCATCGAACTTCCACAGAAACGCATAACCGGGCAGCGGTGGGCTCGACCCGCCTACCAGCACAAAGCCGCCATCGGGCGTGGGCGCAATGTCCTCGATGTACGTTCCTTCGGCGTAACCGGTGGCCAACGATGGGTAGACCACGAATGACTGCAGGGTGCCGGTCACGCTGGCGGTTGCCACCCACGGCTGCTGCACGTTGGTGAAGGTGTTGGAGCCTCCCACGAGCACCAGGCTGCCATCGGCACGCTCGAAGCCGCGCACAATCGCCGAGTCCACCGTCACTTGCTGTGTCAGACCGTTTTCGCTCGACCACAACGTATTCCCCGCGGCATCGAGTTTGATCAGCCACGGCCGGTTGTCGAGCAACGCCGGCAGATCGGCACTGCCAAAGAGGATGTACCCGCCGTCGTTGGTCTCATCGACACTGTGAGCCTGCTCGGCGTAGTTGTTCAGGCTGAACCGCCGCTGCCACTGCTCGTTTCCCAAGGCATCGGTCTTGACAACGAACAGCCCCGGCATGTAGCCCTGGCTGCTGAAACCGACGGCGATGTACCCCCCATCGCGGGTCGGCTGCACGTCGTAGGCGATGTCGGCTTCGGCGCCGCCAAACGTCGCGTCCCACTCGGTGATGACGTCGGCACTGGCGGGCAGGGCGAAAACCAGGAAGATGCCCAGGGTTACCAGGGACAGCAGGATACGTTTCATGCGGTTTATCTCCTTGTCGTACGCCTTGGGTCGCCTGTCTTCGTCCGTCCAAACCGACATAGCTCACCCCATGAGGCGGTGTCACAATGGTGGGGAGTCACTGTTATGACTGCTGGATGCTCAATAGGTCACAGGTTCAGTTTGTGAAATTCGTCGCGCAACCCCCCCAGGTTTTCTGCTATAATGATCATGAGCAGGATTGGAACTGCTCGCCGCTGGGCGACAGCGGTACAAGCGTCGGGGTTCGTCTTCACGTGAGGTGCACCATGAAAGGGGCAAGATTTTTCGTCCTCGTGTTGGCCTTGCTGGCTCTGGCTTCAGTGCCTACCGCCGCAGCGCCGCTGGCCGATCCCTGCCCACCGGGCACGGCCTACCACCCGGCCTGCGACGTCGACCAAAACAATCAGATCAATATCTTCGACATCCAACGCACGGCCAGCCGCTTCAACCAGAGCGGCACCTGGGTTAGCGACAATCAACACAACCACCTGGGACAGGAATGGAACGGCGTGAACAACACGCTGAAACTGACCGGATATTATGGCGCCCCGGACGACGCGCCGCTGGTGTTGAGCAATATCGGCAGCTTTGGTCTGCGAGTGGCATTGGCCGGTTACGCCGGCGTGTCCGTGGGCTCGGCCAACTACGGCCTGCTGGTGGACGACGCGAGCTACAACGGCGTGTTCGTCGATGCGGCGGGCCATGAGGGTGTGTACGTGGATGAAGCGGGCTACGATGGTGTTCGCGTGTATGAGGCGGGCAACCAGCCCCTCGTCTTCGCCTCAGCCAGCCACAACGGCTTTGAGGTCAACGGCGCTCAGGGCAACGGGTTGTACGTCGGGCACGTTGGCGAGGATGGCATCCACGTCGCTTCAGCCATGGATGATGGGATCCAGATCGGCGCACCCGGGACCACGCCTCACTTTGGGCTCTATACCCCGCCGCCGGGAACGACAGGAACGACCCTGCTACCTGACACGTCAAATGTCAATCACGAGTGGGCGCTGTATACCGACGACAAAATATACGTTCGGACCGTCGCTGCTCGCGCGCACACGCTGGTGGCCGTGGTGGGCGGCGATCAACCGCTGGCGGCAGGCGACGTGGTGGCGGCCACCAGCCTGGCTGCGCTGATGCCTGGAGACCAGGAGCGGCTGGCCCAGATCCGCCTGGCCAGTGCGGATCTGGCCAACATCGTGGGCGTGGTCAGCAGCCGCATGGCGCTCCAGCCACTGCCCGGCAAGGCGGGCGTCGAGGAAATGCACAGCGTCGATGGCCTGGCCCGACCCGGCGATTACGTGGCCATCACTGTGTTAGGCGTGGCACAGGTGAAGGTGCAGGTGGGCGAGACCATCCAGCCCGGCCAACGCCTCACGGCAGCCGACACGCCCGGCTTCGCCCGCGCCCTGCGCACGGTGCAGGTCGAAGGCGTCCAGGTAGACGAAAGTGGTCCAACCCTGGGCGTGGCGCTGGATACGCCCAGGGACGGCCTGGTATGGGTACTGGTCAACCCGCATTAGCGTGGTCTGCGTCGCCTGCGCCAAAGCTGGCGCGGGAGCGATCCACGCGCCGCTGCTGCCCGGAACCCGGCTCCGGCCTGCGCGCTGGCGAGCCTTGCGCGCCGTAACCTTCAGGTTGAGCTTGTCGCGCCGTAACCTTCAGGTTGAGCTTGTCGAAACCGGTTGCGGACGGAACTGCGTCCCTTCTGTTCTGCCGCGACGGCCTCAACACACGGCAAGGCGGCTTGATAACGCAAGACGCCCGGCACATCGCCGGGCGTCTGTGTGTCCCTATTCAAACAGGTCCATGAAAGCGTAGAAGCTTTCTGGCGTTGCACCGGAAATCACCACGTCTCGATTTGTGACGGCGGCTTCGGGATCGAGCTTGCCCAGAACCAGTTCCTTCCAGCTCAGAGAATCGGTGGTAATGACAAACTCACCCTTGCTGGCGGACGGCGGATCGACCTCCAGGATGCCTTTGCGGACAGCCAGGGTATAGTGGGCAGCGCGGTCGTTCTTGTGGGTGTCCGTCAGCTTGAGGTCAACGACCAGGTCCGTTTCCATGGATTTGGAGGCGTTGAGACTGACGGCCATGATGCGGTGCAGGGTCGCCATGGGCATCAACAGCACGGTGTGATTGTCCATCCTGGAGAATGCAGCTTTCGGATCCCCGAAGGGGACTGCCTGCGAGGCCTGCCCTGTCAGCAAGAGGTAATCGGACAGCAGCATGTTGCGCGCCTGCGAATTCATCGTGCCTTCGGCCAGGGCGAGCATGGCGGCCTTTTTGGTCTCGAACGCCACCGAGTTCTCCGGGTCCAGCACGAGCGCATCGTCGGCAAGTCTCAATGCCCACTCCAGGTTGCCTGCCTCCAACGCGCTTGCGGCCTTGGTTGCCAGCTCGGGAATGCCGCCAGCCAGCATGGCCGACATCTCCGCCTCACTCTGCGTCGACTGCGGGAACAGATCTCTGACTTCGCCGGTGTAGTAGCCCCGGTAGTAGCGGAAGATGTGGAAGATGTCCCAGTCTTTGCTGCCGTACGTCTCCTGGAGATAGGAATTGTCTGCGAGATGGGGCGGCAACTGGATCAAGTCCTTCATCTCGCCCGGTGTGTAGCCCCGGTTCAGGTACTGCACCGTCTGGTCGTTCAGGAACTGGATGGCATCACTGAAGTTGGTGAGGTATTGGCGGACGTTCTCGGCGCCGGTTGTGACGGGATTGGGACCGTGCAGCGCCACCAGGTACTCAGGATTGAGGCTTCTGGCAATCTTCAGGCTGTTGACGTAGTCCAGCGGATCGCGCAGGCGGCTGCCTCGCATGGTCGCTAAAGCGGGAAAGGCCTCGTACAGGACGGCAATTTCTATCAGGACTTTCTGATCCGGCAACCAGACCAGGAGGACATCCTGCGACTCACCGGCGACGGGTATGAGATCGATATCAACGCCGGCGATCGTCAGGCTGGTCTTTTCCTTGATGGACGTTGTGGGTGGCAGAAAGCCTGACGGCCCGAAGATGTTTGTTGCACCCAGGGTGTAGCCCGCATACCAGCCTTCACCATCCTGAACGGGAGCGTCCTGAAACAGAAACCCTGCCATCTTGATGCCGCCCTCGGCTCGCGACGGATAGACCTGGCCAAACCACTCGCTGTACATCGAACTCAGCAAGTCCTTGTGACCGATGATCTCCGTCTGCTCGCCGGCAAAGACGGAGGCGCCGTTGATGTGGCAGTCGTGATGGTGGGTGTAGATGATCGCCTTGACAGGTTTTTTGTCGAAGATGTTGTCCAGCTGCGCATCGAAGGCAGCCCTGGCGGCCTGTGCCGCCGGAATGCTCTCGCCTGGATCGACGACAATCAGGCCGTCGACGCCTTCGATCAGGGTTGGGTTGTCTCGATTGTACCCCCGGGCCACGTAGACACCATCGGTGACGGTGATCACGGTGGGTGGAGAGAATGCCTCGTAATTGGCCAGCAGCGTTGGGTGGACGGGTACCGTTGGCGGTTCATAAGGTGCCGCCACTGAGGTCGACACCATGACGCTCAATAGGAGAGCCAAACAAATGGCGGTTCGCATGTTCTTCGCTCCTTGCTCACGGTTCGGTCGATTTGCGACTGCGTTCGAGAGATGCAACGGGTGATCTACGTGCGGGGCGGCACGGAGCAGTCCTGGTGGGCACAATCAAGATCGTCCGTGCCGGTGCACTGCTACTTGTAACGATCTCTGTGAGATATATCATAACACGGCCGCGTGGCGAAAACGTGGCGTGGTTAGGCGCATGTACGCCGCTGGTGGCGCCGCCCAGACCGCCGTTGGCTGGGTGCTGTGCGGGCTGAGCCTGGCCGAATTGACGACGGGCTGGTTCATACGCGTTATACCGATAGATTATCATAACAACCAGGTATAATGCGGACACACACCGCTTTCGTGGGCCGAGATCAGGCGTCACCTGCGCGATTTCATCGGCGCCCATACGTGGGAGGAGCTGTGCCGCGAATGGCTGCTGCGTGCCAGTGCCAACGGCGCACTGCCGGTTGTGGTCGATCAGGTGGGCAGCATCTGGACGCGTGCGGCCCAGGTGGACGGGATGGGCGTCAATTCGATGGAGAAGGTGCTGGTGTTGGGGGAGTGCAAGGGGGGGCCGGAACCTGTGGGGCGCAGCGTGCTAACGGCCCTGGTCGATAAGACGGCCGAGGTCGTTCCGAGCCAGGGGCAGTGGCAGGTGACCTATCTCGGCTTTGCCCGCGATGGCTGGACCGAGGCGAGCGAAACGTTCGCACAAGAAGTCGCCCGCGATCAGCCTGGCGGCAAAAACTGGCGCGCCAGCAGTATGCGCCTATTCAACCTGGCCCAGATCGATGAAGACCTGGCGGCGTGGGCAGGCTGACCGGTCTGGAGAAATTGGGAATACCTGACGACATTGTAGCCCATGGGCCAGCATCTGGCAAGGCGCATACCTCCCTCCCGCAGACCGCCGCGCGCAACCTGGAGAGGGTGCTGGGCGCGGCGTGATCCGTCGGGTCAGTGTGGGGGACTGGAGTCGTAAAGGGTCTGAAGTGATCGAGAATGAGGACGACATCCGGCAAACGCTCTACCACGTCCCCTGACAGGCCATGACGAGTCGCGTCAGCAGGTTGTACGAGAGACTGCGCTTCTTGATCTGGTTGACGGTCCCCGAGACGTAGAGGTCGAGCGCCGGGATGTAAAAAAGCACGGCACCAGAGGCCCCCGAATGCCCGATCATAGCTGGGACTTTCTTGAACAGGGTGTAGTAGCGCGGCAGGGCAAAGCGCATCAGCCCCATTCCGTACTGCAGAGGCGGGAAGATCGCGTTCCACTGGCGCTGCATCTCGTCCAGGTAGGTGCGCGGGAATAGCTGGCCGGTCATGAAGGCTTCGAGAAAGACGAGGCCATCGTGCGCCGTGGACACGATCCCGCCGTCCGCCCTGACCGATGCCATGGCCTTGGGAATGGCAACACGTTTCTTATCGTACAGCATCGCGGACACCGACTCGTAGTGATCGAGGGCATCCAGGGTGAACGGGTACGTGTCTGCCAGCGCCAACGGGGCCAGGATGCGCTGGCGCAGCGCGTCTTCGTAGCTGCTGCCGGTGATTGCCTCGACGACGGCGCCCAGGAGCTGGTAGTTGGTGTCGGAGTAGAAGGCCTTGCCTGGCGTCGACGGCGCGAATTTCGGCGTCAGCTCGTCCCGGGTGATGCGCAGCACGTCGTCGAAGGTCCAGGCGAAGTCGGCCTGCAGGGCTTTGCCAATCTGGGTCGAGCCGTCGCGCTGGCGCTGCTCGAAGTAGTCGGCGATGCCGGAGGTGTGGCTGAGCAGCTCGCGGATCGTGATGCGGTCGCCGGCGTCGGCGCCGCGCAGGACGTGGAGCCCGGACATGGCGGAGTCATCAAGGTACTTCGCCGCGGGTGCGTCCAAATCGAGCTGGCCCTCGACCCGCAGCTGCATCACCAGCGCGGTGACGTAGAGTTTGGTCGTGCTGGCGATGAAGTACTGCCCGGTAGAGCCGGGGGACAACCATTCCCAGCGCCAGCCGTGCTGGGGAGAGGCGAAGGCGAAGCGCACCCCGTTGGTGTCCGGGCGCGCGTCGTACTGCTCCAGCAAGCGCGTGAGCTGGCTCTCCAGGTTTGTGGTTGAATCGTTTGACACGGTCATCTCCTGTCAGGGTGATGGGGGCGCCGGCGGCAGCTCGCCCGCTCTGAGGCGCGCAAGAACGCTTTCGAGCCAGACCAGGTCGGCGCGTGCCGACATCATGCCGTAGTCGAGCGTCAGCTGCCAGAAGAAGCGCTCGCGCAGCGGTCCCAGGGCCGGATCGTCGGTGCGTGCGGCCTGTGGAATCTGGTCATAGGCCGCCAGCGCGGCCCGTGCGTCGGCGGCCAGGCGCTCGAACAGCGCGAGGATCTGCTCGTCGGTCAGCTGGCCGGCGAAGAACACCTGGATCAGCGCGGCGATGCGCACCTCCTGCGAAGGCAAGGGGCTGAGCAGCCAGGCGCGCAGCGCCGCCTGGCCGGCCGGCGTGATGTGATACTCCTTGCGGTCGGGGCGGTCGACGCCGCGGAACACCTCCTGCTCCACCAGGCCCCGTTCCGCCAGCCGGGCCAGCGTCCGGTAGATCTGGCTCTGGTCGGCCGGCCAGAAGTGGCGCACGGAACCGTCGAATATCTTTTTCAGGTCGTAGCCCGACAGCGGGCTGTAGTTGAGAAAACCGAGGATGGCGTAGTCGAGAGACATAGATCGTTCACCAGGATGATGGTAGAATACGAATCTCATATAGGATATGTCCTATATAATAATTCACAGGCAGCGCCTTGTCAAATCAGATGGCGTCACGTCGGGGCGATTTGGGACGAAGCAATCTACCTTCGATTGCGCGCCGGCGTTCTGTCGCTGTCTGCATACTTTGCCAGGTGATGGACCTGGACTAAAATGGTATCACCGGATCGCACCAGCCCCATCACGCGCTTGCCCCAGCAAACAAGGAGCAAAACCGAATGAAGCATAAGCACCTGCCCGTCGCCTGCCTGGTTGGTCTGCTGCTGCTCGCAGGCTGTGGAGGACCGCCGGCCACACCGGGTCGGGTAACTACAGCACCGCCCACCCAGTTGGCCATTGCCAGCCCGACCCAACCGGCCCCAACGATCAACCTAACGGCCACGGCCACAGCTGGCGGCGCAACCGCCACGGTCGCAGCCGCCACACCACTCGCCAACACGGCCACGAACGCAGCGGCACCGACCCCTCCCGCGAACTCAACGCCAACGGCAACGGCAACCCAATCCGAGCCCACAGCGACACTGACCAGCGCCGCCACGATTACGCCGCTGGCAACCCGCACCCCCACGCCAACACCGCGCCCGACCCACACCCCGCCACCGGCCGCGCCACGCGTGATCTCATTCAGCGTGGTGCCGACCACGACGCAGACGCTGGGCGAGCGCCTGACCCTCACCTGGCAGGCGGCCGGCGAGCGCGCCCAGATCTGCCCTATCGCCGGCCGGCCGTGGGAAAGCCGCTGCATGCCGGTGCCGCTGACGGGCCGTATGGAATTTACCAGCACAGAAGACACGGTCGCCTACGATGGCCTGGGGTTGATGGTCCAGACCGGGGATCAGTTCGTTTGGTCGGTGCAGCCGGTGCGGCTGCTGTGTCACGGCTGGCGCGATTGGTTCTTCGCCAACCCACCGCCGCGCTGCCCGGAGATGTCGCCCCAGCGGTCGGCGGCCGCCGCGCAGTATTTCGAACACGGGTTCATGGTGTGGGTCGAGGCCAGCGACACCTTCTACGTCTTCTACGAGCCGGCGCCGGGCGAGCTGCCCACTATGGAGATGCTCATCGGCCCGGTGCAGCTCAAACCGGGTGCGTCACCCGATAACCGCATCGGCGAAACACCGCCGCCTGGGCTGTACGAGCCGGTCAGCGGGTTTGGGATGCTCTGGCGCGACGAGTTGGAGGGGATCAGCGGGGCACGCCAGCGGCTGGGCTGGGCCCTGGCGCCCGAGTTTGCCTTCGATACGGCCCGCCAGTGCCAGACGCCGACACTCTACCGGGGCTGGCGCTGCTACTTGCAGGGGCCGGGCAATAAGGTGCTGGAGATGTACCCCGACTCGACGGCACAGGCAAGGTTCATATGGAAGGAGAGGTAGGACGAGCACGGTCTGCTGCGACTACGGCAGCAAGACGAATCCCATGATACGGAAGTGACCGTCGAAGCCAAACACTTCCGTGATGTTCTGTCCATGCATGACGGCAAAGCTCACCGCGTCAGCGTAGCTGAAATCCTGATCGGTGTAACGACTGAGGATGGTTTCTGCCTCTTTTTCCAGCGCCCAGTCGGATCGCACTTTTTCCAACCGCGGTGAGGCCTCCAGCGACTGGAGAAAACGCATCGCCGCTGCGTAACCCACACGGCGACGAATCAGGATGTAGCTTTCAGCGATCACCAGGTTGGTGGTTACCAGGCGGTTGGCCGGCTGCAGGATACTGGCATAAACGGCTTTGGCTGGCTCGTGCAAATCATCGCTGCGGTCTGCCAGTCCAACCCAGGCACCCGTGTCAACGAAAATTCTACGCGCCACGTCGGTTATCCTCGCGTTCTGCATCGACCAGGTATCGATCGTGGTTGGCCGCCAGGTCCCGGATGCCAGATGCACCCAAATCGACGATATCCCACAGAGGATCGTCTTCGATGGGCATGTCGGCAATCATACGGTCGATCCCCTCGCGTATGAGCTCGGCGAGAGACACGTCTCGCCTGCGCGCCAACGCCCGCAGTGCATCGACCTGATCTTGCCGCAGGTAAACCTGTAGAGGCCGTTTACTAAGTGTAGTCATTTGTATCGTTCTCCTGGCTGATGTGAGTTTATTATACATCAACAAATATGATGTACAAATTGCGCGGCAGGGTCGTAACCGTCAATGCCTGAATCCATTCGCCTTTACCTCGATGAAGACGCCCAACGTACCAGCCTGGTGCAAGCGCTTCGCGCGCTGGCAGACTCAGTCCCTTGATCAACGCGCAAAGGGCAAAAAATGCCGTACCGGCAGGCTGGTGGCATAGTTCAGATCGCGAAAGTCCCCATCGTAGAAGCTGATGTGCAGGTTGTCCTGCGCATCGAGCGCCAGCGACGGGTAGGCGCCCACCGCCCACCGGACCACGACATCCTCGGTCACCCAGGCGCCGCCGGCCTGGCGGGCCACCTTGAGCCCGCCGCCAGTGCGGCGGTAGTAGGCAATCACCGGACTCCCCTGGCGGTCCATCGCCAGCGTGGTGTACGATCCCACATCGCCCACACGATCCACTGTCTCCACGAGCCACACGCCGTTCACCTGCCGCGCAACCTTGAGGTCACCCTGCGTCCGGTCGTAATAGCTGACGACCGGTGCGCCCGTGGCATCGAGCGCCAGCGAGGTGTACAGCCCGACGTCCCCGGCGCGGTCGACAGTCTCGACCACCCAGCCGCCATCACCGCCGTGAGCGACCTTGAGGTCACCCTGGCCGCGGTCGTAGTAACTGACGTACAAATGACCCGCAGCATCCCGCGCCAGGGAGACGAACGTGCCCACGTCCCCTGCCTCGTCGATGGTCGCGTGCGTCCAGGTGCTGCCGGTCCAGCGCGCCAGCTTGAGGTCACCGCGGGTGCGGTCGGCATAGGCCACGATGGGCTGCGCATCGTCATCGAGGACGAGTGATGCGTATGCGCCGACGTCACCGGTGCTGTCGACCGTCTGTGTGATCCAACCGCCGGATGCCCGCTCGACCAGCCGCAGGTCCTGCTGGTTTCCATCATAATAGGCAATCAGCGGTGTGTCGCGGTCACGCAGGGCGATGTCGGTGAATCCACCATCCGGACCGATTGCATCGAGCGTGTGCACTTCCCACTGCCGGCCGGTGCGCTGCGCCACCTTGAGCCAGCCGCCAGCCCGGTCGACGTAACTGACGTGGGCGCGGCCAAGGTCATCGAGGGCCAGGGACGTGTGCTGTCCCACATCAGGCACACGGTCCACTGTCGTTTTGTCCCATCGATCACGCATCCAGTGCGCCACCTTCAGACCCCGGATGTCCCAGGCGTAGTAGGCAACGAAGGGATCACCCTGGCCGTCCAGGGCCAGTGACGTGTACCAGACATTGCTCTCGATGGGCCGGATGTGCCAGGTGCCGGCGACCCGCGTGGCATAACGGGCGTCACTATCAGGCCCCGTGTACGTGATGACCGGGCGTCCCGCGGCATCGACGGCGATCGACGTAAAGCCGCCCCACCAGCGTGAATCGTCGACCACTTCGATCAGCCAGCCGCTGCCGGTACGCCGTGCATACTTCAGCTGGCTGTTCTCGTAGTCGAGGTAGCTGACGTGCGGGTTGCCGGCGTTGTCGAGGGCCAACGAGTTGAACTCGCCCAGGTAGGCGGAATCGTCGATGACTTCAACCTGCCAGCGGCTGCCGGTCCACCGTGCGTACTTCATGCGCCCGCCGGCGGGCAGGACGTTGAAGTAAACCACTTGCGGTGCGCCGCCGGCATCGAGCGCCAGCGAGACGTACATCTCGGACCAGCCAGCGTTGTCGATGGTTTGCACCTGCCAGGCTCCGCCTGCCAGGGTGGCATATTTGAGTACACCGTGGTTGCTGTAGCTGAGGTGCGGTCTACCGGCCGAATCGAGATCGAGGCTCGTCTCGTAGAAGATCTTACGTCCCGGCGCGGCCGTATCGACGGTTTGCACGTCCCAGCCGCCAGCGACCTGGCGCGCGTAGAGCAGTGCCGTATTGGTGGGATTGAGGTAGGCCAGGTGGGGAGCGCTGTCAGCGTCCAGGGCCAGCGCGGCGGGTGCCTGGTAAAAATCGTAGACCGTGCCCGGCGACTCGGCGACGATCGTGCGCCGCCAGGCGGTGCCGTCGAACCAGGCATAGGTGACGTGCTCGCCAACGTACGCAATGTGTGGCTGCCCCTGATGATCCAGGCGCAGGCTGCGGTCGCCGAGTTGGAAGAGGTTCTTGGGACAGTCGGCACACTGGATGTCCCAGGCCAGGCGGGGTGGGTTTTCCGTCCCTCCGCTGGGCACAACGGGTACCGGTGCGTATTTTGTGCGAGCGCCAGCCGTTGGCACGTGAGAAGCCAGCCACGTGCCGCCAAGGAGAGAGAGGGTCAGGAAGAGGGTATACCAGGCACGGCTATCACGAACGTTCATGAGTTTGTCCTGCAATAAAATGACACCCACGTACCCGGTGGATGCAGGTACGTGGGTGTCACATCGTTCGACGAATACAGGACCTGAGCGATCCTTCACTGGCGATGTCACTCGAACAGCGGCAGTTTCTTGTCCACCGACAAGGCGGCGCCCAGGATCAACACCGGAATCAACGCGTGGAAGGCCACCAGGAGTGATGGGAAGACGATGAGACCGACGCCGATACTGGCCAGCACGGTCACCACGTACAGCACCAGCGCCCACTTCTTCCAGAACCAGAGACCTACAGCGGCTGCGACACCTAACACGGCGATCAGACCAGCCGCCGCCAGCAGCCAGGGTACACTGGGATCGATCGTGGTTTTGCGATAGGTCATCAGTAATACTGCGGCAAGAACGGAATCGATGAGAATGAAAGCCAGGGCAATCGTCAACAACGTGCCCCGGATCTTCTGTTTGGGCTGGGCTTTGCCGGACTGGGCCTTGCTGTTCTGGGCCTTATTCGCCGGTGCTTTGGCTGGTGCGGGTTTGCTCACCTGCCCGTTGCCCGATGAGGTCGGCTGCCCGCCTTGAGCCGTTGCCGGCTGCCCTCCCTGCGCCGTGGCCTGCTGCGCGGCGACCTGCCGCTGGCGTGCGGCCTTTCGCCGCGCGGAACGTTTGCTCATAAAAACGCGATAACTCCTTTTTTCCGGGATCTGCCGTGCATTATCCCGGACAAAACGTTTCGTGTCAAAAATCACGGGGCACATAGACCGCATTGACGCAGACAGGATGCACAGGTCGGTCTATTTGGGTAGGTGCGCGGGTCGATTGGGACACCTTGGTGAATTCGTGACCATCGATTACAATAGGGCGCAGGCCGAAGCCACCATCGACCACAGGAGGCCAATCGTATGCCAACTCAGTTCGCACTGCAAGGACGCGCACCCTACGCCTTCGACGCCGTCGTACAGTCGCACGGCTGGGTGCAGCTGGCACCGTTTGCCTGGGATCAGGATAGCGGTACCTTCCACTACGTCGATCGCCTCGCGTCGGGACGCGTGGTAACGCTGTGCGTCAACGGAGCGCCTGGTGGGGCGCAGGTGATCGTCGACGATGAGCTGGCGTCGGCCGAGGCGATCGAGGTGGTTGGCAAGGCGACGTGGATGCTGGCCCTGGAGCAGGACCTCTCGGCGTTCTACGTGCGTGCCCGGTCCGAGCCGAAGCTGCAGCAGGCCGAAAACCAGGCGCGCGGCCGTTTGCTGCGCTCGCCGACCCTCTTTGAAGATGTGGTCAAGACCATCCTGACGACCAATACCACCTGGGCCGGCACGAAACGCATGGTGGCCGCCCTGGTGCAGCTGTACGGCGCGCCACGACCCGACAGCCCTGAACGCCGGGCTTTCCCAACGCCGGCTGCCCTCGCCGCGGCTGACGTCGATACGCTCAAAACCGCGGCCCGCCTCGGTTATCGCGCACCCTACGTCCTCGAACTGGCGCAGAACGTTGCGGCTGGCAAATTGGACCTGGAGACTTTCAAGACTACCGACCTGCCGACGGCGCAGGTGCGCAAGGATCTCCTCAAGATCAAGGGGGTGGGTGGGTATGCGGCGGCCAGTCTGTTGATGCTGCTGGGTCGCTACGATTACCTGCCGGTCGATTCCTGGGCCTTCAAGCTCGTCTCCAGCGAATGGCATGCCGGCGCACCCGTAAGCCCGGCTGACGTGGAGGTGGCGTTTGCGGAGTGGGGGGAGTGGAAGGGGCTGGCGTATTGGTTTTGGGAGTGGAGCACTCGATTTTAGATTTTGGATTGTTTTTGGATTGGGAGGATTCATGAAGGTTTTGGTGACCGGGGGGGCCGGGTATATTGGGAGTGTGGTGGTCGAGCAGCTCGTCGAGGCGGGTGAAAGCGTCGTGGTGTTCGACAACCTGTCGCAGGGGCACCGGGCGGCGGTGCATCCGGCGGCGGCGTTTGTGCAGGGGGATCTGGCAGAACGGGCGGCGATCGATGAGGTGCTGGCTGCTTACCGGCCGGATGCGATCATGCACTTTGCCTCGTACACGCTGGTGGGTGATTCGATGCAGAACCCGTTTCGTTACCTGGGCGAGAATGTCAGCAACGGGCTGAACTTGCTGCACAGTGCGGTCGAAAACGACGTGCGCCGGTTCATCCTGTCCTCGACGGCCAATCTGTTCGATGAACCCGAGCAGATGCCGATCACGGAAGGTGAACGGATCGTGCCGGGCAGCCCGTACGGTGAGTCCAAGTTCATCCTGGAGCGTAACCTGCATTGGCTGGACCGCATCTACGGGCTGCGTTACGCGGCGCTGCGTTACTTCAACGCGGCGGGTGCCTCCGCGGCACGCGGCGAGGATCACGACCCAGAGATGCACCTGATTCCGATCGTGTTGCAGGTGGCGCGCGGCCAGCGCTCACACGTCACGGTTTTTGGCGACGACTACCCCACGCGCGACGGGACCTGCGTGCGCGATTACATCCACGTCCTCGACCTGGCGCAGGCCCACATCCTGGCACTGCACGCGCTGGACCAGGGCAGCCGCACCTACAACCTGGGCAACGGGCAGGGGTTCACGGTGAAAGAGGTGATCGATACGGCGCGAGCCGTGACCGGGCACCCCATTCCTGCGGTGATCGGTCCGCGCCGGGCCGGCGATCCAGCGGTATTGGTGGCGGGCAGCGACAAGATACGCGCCGAGCTCGGTTGGTCACCGCGTTATCCTGACATTCGCGACATCGTCGAAAGCGCCTGGCGTTGGCACCTGGCGCACCCGGACGGTTACGCAGACTAACAAACCATCCGCCCGATTGACCACAGAGAACGCACAGCACACATAGCTCTTTGATTTTTGTGTGTGCTGTGCGTTCTCTGTGGTTTTTGGTGTGGTGCGCGCTGCGGCGAGGTCTCAGCGCGGGTTGAGGGCTTGCAGGACGGCGGTGTGAATGGGACCGGCGGTGGCGACGACGCCGTGGCCAGTGATGGGATCACCGCCGTGCCAGTCGGTGATGCGGCCCCCCGCCCCTTCGATGACGGGGATGAGCGCCATCAGGTCCCAGGGTGCCATGATCGGGTCGGTCATGATATCGGCGCCGCCGGTGGCGACCAGGAAATAGCCGTGACAGTCGCCCCAGGTGCGGTAGAGTTTGACCTGGCGGGCGAGTGTGTCGAAGGCCGCGCCATCGTGCTGGGCATGCACGTTCCAGTGCGATGTCGTCAGCAGCAAGGCATCTTCGATGCGGGCGCAGGGACGTACGCGAGTCGGCTGTCCGTTGAGCCAGGCTGCACGGCCGGTGCCGACCAGCATGTCGCGCGTGACCGGGTGATGGATGACACCGACGATGGGGCGGCCTTCGCGCAGCAGCGCAATCAGCGTGCCAAAGAGGTAGGTGCCGGCGACGAACGATTTGGTACCGTCGATCGGGTCGAGCACCCATTGGTACGTGGCGTTGGGCTGGTAATCGCCGTACTCTTCACCGAGAATGCCGTGGTCGGGAAATCGGTCCATGATCAGCTGGCGCATGCGGCTTTCGGCCTGGCGGTCGGCAATCGTGACCGGGGTGTCGTCGGCCTTGGTTTCGACGGTGTAGGGCGTGCGGTAGTGGTGCATGATGATGGCCGCGCTGGTAAGCGCCAATTCGCGGGCAAAGGCAAGCCAGATGTCGAGCCGGTTGACGGACTCGGTCCCGCTGAAAACCGGATAATCAGGCATCCCCAGCATCCTTGGGCGGGCCTTTGCTGCGCATATAGAAGATCAGCACCCCAATCACCATCGTCATCGAGCCTGCCAGGGCCAACAACGTCCACTCCCCGTTCCACGCCACCACCTGCTCCAGGAACAAAACGGCGAGTACGATGATGATGACGCTGGCCAGTTTGTACTTGAGGCCATCCAGGTCGTTGACCGAGAGCCAGCTGGGCAGCGGCAGATTGTCATCGATGAAGAGCTCGTAGAGGCCCAGGGCGATGATGAACAACGCACCGCTCAGGAGATAGACGTCGACCAGGGTCACTGCCGTAATGGCCAGGCTTTTGGCATCTTTGACGCTGACTTTGCTGGCGACGATGGTGTCGCGGATGAG
>CAZXQZ010000088.1:3422-17504 GCA_964642445.1 uncultured Anaerolineae bacterium | reverse complement strand
CACGGGCGTCACTTCGACAAACCGGGTATACAGCAGCACAGTGGGCGGGCGCGACCCGGCGGGGACCACCGGCCAGGCGGGGTCACCAACCTCTACACCATTGGGCAGGTGACAGACGTGACGTGTGCCGCCGCGTAGGCCGGCGGCCAGGTCCAGCAGCCAACGGCTGGCCGCCGTCACGCCGTCGGCGTGGCGCAGGCACCATGCCTCCTGCCAGGCAAAGAGCGCAGGCAGGGGGGTGGGGTAATCGATCCGGTCGTTCCAACCGGCTTCCCAATCGTCAGTATCGACCAGCAAACGCCCCTGCCACAGCCCCATCCGGCGGGCCTGCCACAACAGCCACAGGACCAGGCCCGAATACCCCTTGGGCTTGAAGCAGTGCACGACGTCCGGCTCTCGCTGCACCGTATTCCGCACCAGGGCGGCCAGGATACCGGGCACCCCACCGCGCAGCGGCACGTGCACCACGCGGACCCCCTGATCGTGCCAGACGCGGCCTGCCGCGCGCGGGTTATCCCACGACGGCACCACCACCGTGACCTGGACCGTCGTGGGGCTCGCGCGGCCGCTGGCGCGGGCGAGGGCTCGCGCCAGCGGCAGCGCCCGCCGGCTGACCGTGCCTTTGGGGGTCAGCCCAAACGGCCCCACCAGCACGACGTTCAGCGGACGTACAGGCTCACTCGACGGTGACACTCTTGGCCAGGTTGCGCGGCTGGTCGACGTCACAGCCGCGCCAGACCGCCATGTGGTAGGCCAGCAGCTGCAGCGGCAGCACGGTGAGGACCGGGGTCAGCAGCTGGGCAGTCGCCGGCACGTAGATCACGTAATCAGCCTTCGTTTTGATGAATTCATCCCCTTCGGTGGCCACCGCGATGACGGTGCCGTTGCGCGCTTTCACCTGCTCGACCTGGCTGATCATCTTGTCGTACACACTGTCCTGCACCGCAATCGTGACGACTGGCATGTGCTCGTCGATCAGGGCAATGGGACCGTGTTTCATCTCGCCGGCCGGGTAACCTTCGGCGTGAATGTAGCTGATTTCCTTGAGCTTGAGCGCACCTTCCAGGGCGATGGGATAGTTGATGCCGCGACCCAGGTACAAAAAATCGTTACGCCCGTGAAAATGCTGTGCCAGCCGTTCGTACAGCGGGCTGTGTCGCAGATCGAGCACACGACTGGCCAGCTGCGGGATGTGGACCAGGTCGTCGAGGAGCTCCCGCCGGCGTTGGGCATCGAGGGTGCCACGCAGCGTGGCCACGTGAATCGCCAACAGGTACAGGTCGATCACCGTGGCCGTGAAAGCCTTGGTGGAAGCTACGCCGATTTCTGGTCCCACATGCATGTAGACGACGCTGTCTGCCTGGCGGGCAGCCTGGCTGCCCACGACATTGACGATCGACGCCAGGTGTGCCCCTTTGGCACGCGCTTCTTCCATCGCGGCCAGCGTATCGACCGTTTCGCCCGACTGCGTCAGCGAAATGAAGAGTGTGTTTGGGTCGATGATCGGGTTACGATAACGAAACTCCGAGCCATAATCGACCCGTACCGGGATCTGGACCAGCTCTTCGAACATGAACTGGCCGACCAGGCTGGCGTAATACGACGTGCCGCAGGCCACGATCATGACCTGGGTCAGCGCGCGCGCCTGGTCCGCAGTCAGGGTGACGTGTTCCAGATCGACGTCGCCCCCGTGAAAATCGACCCGCCCGCGCACCGTATCGGTGAGCGACTGGGCCTGTTCGTAAATCTCTTTCTGCATGAAGTGGCGAAATTCGCCCTTGGCCGCGGATACTGGATCCCACGCCACCCTATGGATGGCTGGTGTCAGTGGTTTGCCGTCCAGGGTCATGAACTGGGCGCCGCTGCGGGTAACAACGGCCATCTCATAGGATTCGAGGAAGGTCATACGCCGCGTGTGTTCGAGGATCGCCGGCGTGTCCGAGGCGATGAACATCTCGCCCTCGCCATAACCGATCGTCACGCCACCGGCGTTACCCAGGCGTGCTGCGATCAGGCGATCTGGTTCGCGGCTGCTCAGCACCACGACGGCGCTGGGTCCGCGCAGGTGGCCCAAGGCGCGCCGGGTGGCCTCGGCCAGTTCACACCCATTCTCCAGGTAGCGGCTGACCAGGTGTACGATGACTTCGGTATCGGTATCGGAGCGGAAGACGATGCCGTCGGCTTCGAGTCCGGCGCGCAGTTCACGGAAGTTCTCGACGATACCGTTCTGTACGACGACAACGTCGCCCTCCTGGTTGCCATGGGGATGGGCGTTGCGCCGGCTCGGTTTGCCATGCGTCGCCCAGCGTGTATGGCCAATTGCCACCTGGCCGTCGGCCGGTTCCTGGCTGAGCAGATCGATCAACCCGCTCAATTTGCCGACCTCGCGCCGCACCTGGATGCCGCCATGGTCGATCACCGCCAGGCCAGCCGAGTCGTAGCCGCGATATTCCAGCCGCCGCAGCCCATCGATGACGATCGGCGTGGCCGCGCGCGGACCAACGTAACCAACGATTCCACACATGAGAGTCCTCCTGCGAAGGTGATGGTTCGAACCGTACAGGCCACGACGCGGCCACATTGTCCCGCCGGTCACCCGGCGGTTTTGGCGGCACGCAATTGGATTACAGGAGGAAAGAATCCTGGCCAGCCCCGTGGATGGGAATCCTGGCCACAGGGCCGTGGCTCAGCCCTGGAGGCATCCGCTGATCTTTCGATTTTCCCGGGCAAATCACCCGGTTAGCTCCACGTCGCCGTGGAGAACCTCTTCCTCGTCAACTGCGCAGTGCACTGCGCAGCCCATGCGCTCTCTTTCCCCGTCACACGGTCACCGCAGTGGGTCGATAGGCATGCCTCCAGCTGATTCGATACACTCGTCCGCACAGGACACATCACCGTGCTCGATTATAGTCGCAGGAGAGGAGGTCGGGCAAATTGGGGGGTGGGGGATGGGGCATAGGGGTTAGGGGTTGGGGGCAACGGTTGATGGCTCTCCAATCCCCAACCGCCGGCCCCTAACCCCCGGCCCCTAACCCCCATCCCCCACCCTCCGCATACGGTCCCCGCTCGCGGTTGGGCAGCAGGGCGGCGATGCGCTGCATGATCAGTTCACTGGCTTCGTCGAGGGCCTGGCGGCGGGCGGCGCCGTGGCCGGCCGCCGTCAGCGGGCCAAAGGGTTCGCCAATTGTGACAACGACCGGGGCACGACGGAGACGCCGCCAGCAGGCAAACACGTCGGCGCCGCTGCCGGAAAAGCCAACAGGCAGGATGGGGGTGCCGTGCTGCACCGCCAGGTAGGCGGTGCCGGGGCGTGGCGGAATGAGGGCAGTGCGGAAGCTAGGGCTGCGCACCCCGCCTTCGGGGAAAATGGCCAGGACACCGCCACTGGCCAGCACCTGCGATGCACCACGCAGCGCACGGCGATCGACTTCGCCGCGGCGCACGGGAATGGCCCCGTAACTGTACAGGACCCAACCCACGGCGGGGTGGCGGTACATGTTATCGGCAGCCAGGTACTCCAGCGCATAGGGCAGCAGAATGGGCAGCAGGGCCGGTTCGAGCCAGCCAAAATGGTTGGCCACCACAATCAACGGCCCACCCGCTGGCAGATGTTCGCGACCGCGCAGCTCGACCCGCAGCAGCAGCAGCGCCAGCACCCGCACCACCCCCCGCAGAATGCGCCGGACGAGGCGGCGCGCCCACGAACGCGACATGGGCCTATCCCGTGGTCACGGGTGACGGCCGCCATGCCTGGATAATGGCGAGCACCCGCGCCAGCGTTTCTTCGGTCGCCAGGGCGGTCGAGTCGATGATCACCGCATCGGCGGCGATGCGCAGCGGGGCTGTATCCCGCGTGCTGTCGAAGGCATCGCGCCGCTGCATGCCCTGCAGGACCTGCTGGTAGGTGATGGCCTGATTGCTGGCCTGGGCCTCCTGAAAACGCCGCCGCGCCCGTTCGGTCACCGAGGCGTCCAGGTAGATCTTGAGGTCAGCATCAGGCATGATAACGGTGCCGATGTCACGCCCCACCATGACCACCCGCCCGCCGCGGCCAATGCGGCGCTGCTGCTCGATGAGTGCCTGCCGCACGCGCGGATAGGCTGCGACGCGCGACACCGCGGCATCGACCTCGGGCCGGCGAATGTCCCACGTGATGTCGACGCCGTCACCCAAGATGGTCGCCAGGCGGCCATCGGCGGCGCGACCTGGGTCCTGGATGTCGATACTGCTGGTTGCAGCCAGGTTTGCCACTGCGTTTTCATCATCCAGGGCAACACCTCGTTCGAGTGCCAGCCAGGTGACGGCCCGGTAGACCACCCCGGTATCGAAGTAGAGATAACCGAGCTGTGTGGCAACCCGATGGCCAATCGTGCTCTTGCCCGAACCGGCCGGCCCATCGATGGCGATGGTCGACGGCAGGGCCGGTTCTACCGCATGCTCAGCGGGGTACGCTCGCTTCATACCGGTGGCCTCTTCTTGCCCGATCGGCGGTGCGAACGGCCGCCGCGTGCAGCAGTGGGGGCACGGCCTGCGCCGGCAGACGGACGACGCCCCCGTCCGGGCGGACGACCCGGTCTGCCAGAGGGCTGTTCGCGCCGGTCGGCCGGACGTTCATCCCGACCTGGTGGCCGGTCGCTGTGACCAGGGGGCTGTTCGCGTCGGCCAGGTGGGCGTTCATCCCGACCTGGTGGCCGGTCGCCGTGACCTGCGGCCGGCCGCGAACCGCGGGCAGGGCGGGCAGCAGTGCCCGGCCGGCGTGGGCGGTTATGATCCGGTGTGCGCGCCGCATCCGGCGCCTGTTCGGATGCCGGACGCAGGCGATCGGGCGGGCGGGCAGCGGGCCGTCCTGCGTCGGACTTCTGCGGGTGATCGGGGCGGGTGCGGGGTGATTTGCTGCCAGTGCCCCGCGCCCCTGGCGCAGCGGTTCGGCCGCCACCTGGTGGACGGCCGGGGCCCCGGGGTGGCCGGGTGTGGGCCGGGCGCGGCGGCTCGTCGGCGCGACCCTGTGCACTGCGCGGGGACCCACTGGCTCCCGGGCGCAGCAGCCGGCGCAGGGCGCGCAACTCGCGTCCGTTGACGTCGCGCCACTGGCCGGGCTTCAAACGTTCGAGGCGCAACGGACCCAGGGCAATGCGGATCAGGCGCAGGGTGGGGTGACCTACGGCGGCGGTCATGTGGCGAACCTCGCGTTTGCGTCCTTCGCGCAGCACCATGTGCAGCCAGGTCGTCGGTACCGGCCGGCTGTCTTCGGGGCGGGCCAAAAAGGCCGGCGGACCTTCGACGATCGTCACCTCGGCCGGGGCGGTCATCCGGTCGGCCACGTCGACCCCCTGGCGCAGCTTGCGCAGGGCCATCGTACTGGGCCGGCCTTCGATCAGCACCAGGTACTCCTTGGGATGCTGGTAACGCGGGTGGGTGAGGCGGTGGGCCAGCTCACCATCGTTGGTGAGCAGCATCAGGCCTTCACTCTCCAGATCGAGCCGTCCAACCGGGTAGAGGCGCTGTGGCACCTGGACCAGGTCGGTCAGGCAGGGCCGGCCACCCTCCGGCTCCATGGCCGACAGGTAACCGGGTGGTTTGTACAGGACGACGTAACGTGGCGCTTCCGGACCCGTAATGGGATTGCCGTCGACGAGCACAATATCGCGCGTCGGGTCGACCTTGGTGCCAAGTTCCGACACGACTTTGCCATTGACCCGCACCCGCCCCTGTTGGATCATCTCTTCGCACGTGCGGCGGGAAGCCACGCCAGCATGGGCCATCACTTTTTGCAGTCGTTCTTCCACTTCGGCACTCCTTGACAGTCGTTCAAAATGAGGCCCACACCAGGGGCTGTAAGCCGACCTCTTGCGATCCGATCCGATAATGGATGATGCCGGCAGCAGCACCCGCTGCGGTGTCGCCGGCAGGGGCCAGGTCGAACGCCGGTTGGATGAGAGGCTGCTGCCAGCGGGCGGCGAACGTATCGACCGGCGTGCCCGCCACCAGAAAACGTGGTTCACCCGTCGCATCGGACGCGCGACTGAGCGCATTGGCCGGCGGCGCGAGGGCCAGCCAGGCGTAATGGGTAAAGTAGTGATCGAAGAGGCGGCGTGCATCCTCGTAGCGTTGGCTGCTGCCCAGGATAACCGCGATCACCCGGTGCCCATTGCGGCTAACCGAACCGACCAGGCATTCACCTGCGAGATCGGTCGTGCCCGTTTTGATGCCGTCGGCACCATCGTACAATGCCAGCAGCTCATTCTTATTGACCAGGGTGTGCCCGGGCACGGTGTGCTGCGGCGTGGAGACGATGGTGGCAAACTCGGGATAAGCCAGGGCGGCACGGGCCAGACGATACATATCGGCTGCGCTGGCGTAGTGATCGGGCGCGTCCAGACCGTGTGGATTGGCGAACCGGGTATCGGTCATGCCCAATGCAGCCGCCCGGTCGTTCATCATCTGCACGAAGGCCGCTTCACTGCCGGCGATGTGCCCGGCAATCGTCAGTGCGGCGTCATTCCCCGAAACCATGAGCAGGCCGTACAGCAGATCACGCAAGGTCAGCTGCTCGCCGGCCTGCAGGAACATCGAGCTTTCGCCCACCGCCAGCGCCTCCGCCGGCACCGTCACGACGTCATCCAGGTTACCGTGTTCGAGGGCTAACAATGCCGTCATGATTTTGGTCGTGCTGGCCATTGGCAGCCGTTGGCGTGCATTGTGTTCGAGCAGGATTTGGCCACTGTCGACATCGGCCAGGATGACAGCTTTGGCGGCAACCGTGGGCAGCTGCTGTGCCGCCTGTATCGCCGCAATGTGCTGCGGATACAGACGCACAGGCTGCCGGGCACCATCCACAACGACCGGCGGGCCAAAGCCGTATGAGACACTGGCGAGCATAGCGATCAACAGGGGTAGGCCAAGGCGACGGCGGGCGTGCACCACACGCGTCACCTTTCCCAGACTCTGCATCCCCAGGCGTCCGTTGGCCTCGAACACGATATCTCCCGCCAGCTGGCACAAAAAAGGGGCACGCCAGGAACCGATCCAGGTCGGTTACCTGTTCGTGCCCACACCATGATCCAACACACAATGTGGCAGGCGTTCTTGTAGGAACACCTTTCTTCAGGCTTGCCGGGAACCACGGCGTGCGTCGGAACCCTATTCGTTTGCAATCCCTAACGTAACTCTACGGACACGCTGTACGCCCGCACGTTGTTCGAGGTGATCGATTCCTCGTCAACGGGCACGACTTCGACGAGCAACTCGTAACTGCTGCGCGTCGGAATCGACGTACGCTGCTCGAAACGAACGATGGTTGTGTCACCCGCTGGCAGCTCATCGATGTACTGGGTGCTCTCCAACAGCACTTCATCGGCACCGTCACTGACCAGAACCCGGACGGGAATGTCGCGTGCGGGCTCAGTCCCCTGGTTTTCGACGACAGCCATGAGCGCCAGTTGGTCGGAGCGTAAAATGACCATGCTGTTCGCCATCTCGACCGCAGTCAAGGCCAGGTCATGTGCTGGCACAACCGCCGTTGGGGCGGCCGGCTGCGCTGCCGCATGACCGTCCTGCTCTTGAACAGTCACGCAGGCCGAGAGGCTCAGCAGCAACATGGCACCACACAGCAGGCTGGCCAGGCGAACACGTGCAGAAAGTTTGGTGGCAACAGCCAGACGATTCGAGCAAGAACGTAAGACCGATGGGTACGTCTGATGCAATTGCATATCTGTCATAGGCCACATCTTACAGCGGACAAAACCTTTTGTCAAAGTTCTCAAATCGATCACGCGGTCAGCGTGCCCTTGGTCGATGGGACTTCCTGGCGCCGCGGGTCGACCTGGGTCGCCAAATCGAGGGCGCGCCCAAACGCTTTGAAGAGGGCCTCGGCCTGATGGTGGTCGTTGCGCCCATAAAGCACCCGTGCGTGGAAGTTGAGGCGCCCGTGAATAGCGATCGTTTCGAAGAAATGGGTGATCAGGTCGGTTGCAACCTGGCCCATGGCGGGCGTGTGCCAGGCCGCGTCGATGACCCAGTAGGGTCGTCCACCCAGATCGAGCGCGACGAAGCCCAGCGCTTCGTCCATGGGCACGTAACTGTGGGCCGTGCGCACGATGCCCCGCCGGTCACCCAGGGCTTCGTCCAGGGCACGACCCAGGCAAATCGCAACATCTTCGACGGTGTGGTGTTCATCGACGTGCAGGTCCCCCTGCGCCCGCACGGTCAGGTCGAAGAGGCCGTGGGCCGCAAAAAGATCGAGCATGTGGTCCAGGAAGCCCAATCCGCTCTGCACGTCGCGCTGACCGCTCCCATCGAGGGTCAGCTCGAGTACGATGTGTGTTTCGTTGGTTTTTCGTTCGATTCTGCTGTGACGCATACGTTCCTCCCGTGTTACAGGCCGCCGGAAACCGCCGGTTTTGCAGAGGTTTCAACGGCGTGATCATATCGGGCGCGTGCAGCGGTACCCGAACTTCAGGCCAGCTGCCCGAGTGCGGCCAGCAGGGCGTCGCTGTCCTGCGGCCGGCCGGCACTCACGCGGATGAAGTTGTCCAAACCTGGCTGCATGTAGTGTCGCACGAGCACGCCTTGCCGGGCCAGGGCCTGTTTCAGTTCGTAGGCACTGCGGCCCTGTACGCGGCACAATACGAAGTTGGCACGGCTGGGCAGCGGCTGCAAAAAATCGAAAGCCGCCAGATCGGTCACCAGGCGCTCACGTTCTGCCACCAGGGCCTCGATTACGGGCTGGATCGTTGCACGATGGGCCAGCGCGGCCAGGCCGGCCACCGTCGCCGCCACGTTGACGTTGTACGGCTGCTTGAACTTCCACAAGTGGGGCATCAGCCAGGCGGGAAAGATGCCGTAGCCCAGGCGCAAACCAGCCAGGCCGGCCCACTTGCTGAAGGTGCGCAGCACCACCAGGTTGGGGTAGCGCGGTACCCAGGCAGCCACCGAGTGTTCCAGGCCCGCAAACTCGACGTACGCCTCGTCCACGACCACCAGCAGGGGCAACTTGAGCAGGCGCCGCAGGTCGGCCGGTGCGAGGAGGCTGCCGTCAGGGTTATTGGGGCTGGTGAGAAACAGCAGCCTGGCGGCCGGTGTGCGGGCGGCCGCTTCGATGGCATCGAGGTCGAGACTGAAATCGTCCCGCCGCCAGGCGTCGATCACGCGACCACCGGCCAGCCGTGTGTCGAAGCGATACATGCCAAACGTCGGCGGGCAGTTGACGGCGCCATCAGCGGGGCGCAGAAACAGCCGGCACAGCAAGTCCAATAACTCGTCGGCGCCGTGACCGGGTAGAATCAGGTCAGCAGGCACGCCCACGTAGCCGGCCAGGGCGGCACGCAGCTGGCGCTGTTCCGGGTCCGGATAAATGTGATAAAACTGAAATGCAGCCAGGGCATCCCGCACGGCGGCGGGTGGACCGTAGGGGTTCTCGTTGGCATCCAGTTTGACGATCTCCTGGACCTGGCGGCCCAGCTGTTCACTCAGGACTTCGAACGGCACAATGGGTGTGTATGCTTCCAGGGCTGCAATGTCGGGGCGCAGCAGTGCCTCTATGGACGCAGTCTCGGCTGGCATGTTCACAAATCGCTCTCTTCCGTGGTTACCAAGGGCTCGTAAAAGAATAACTGTCGAGATCCACAACGCTGCCCAACGGTGCATCGATCGCCCTACGCGACCTGCACATCGCTGCTCTGTGGCCCGATGAAGCGGGCGAGCCGCCTCACAGCCGAAGTTCGTAGGTGGTACGTGTGGCATGTGCGACAAACCCGGCGCGCTGGTAGAGCTGTTCAGCGTACGTGTTGTGATGCTCGACCTCCAGCTGAACCGCACGCTGGCCACGCTGCCGCGCCGTCTCAGCGACGTACACCAGCGCGGCGCGTCCCCAGCCCCGCCCCCGAAACGCCGGACTGACGTAGAGCTCATCGATCAATACGAATGGTCCTCCCAGCTCCACCGTGAATCCCCACGTCGTGACGATGTAGCCCGCCGCTTCGTGCCCCGCCCGGATGAGGATCACTTCTCCCCAACGACCCGGCTCCACCAATAGCCGGTCAAGACCGGCCATGCGGTCCTCCAGGGAAAAACCGACGAGTTCATCCTCGACGTAGAGGGCCTCGTGCAACGCCAGTACCTGTGCCCGGTCGGCGGGCGCCGCCAGTACGAAGGTGGGCTCAGTCATGTGGCACCTGCGCCAGGCGTTGGCGTGCGGCCGCGGCGTGTGCCGTGAGCCCCTCTGCCTCGGCCAGGCGGGCCGCGGCGGCGCTGAGTGCACGACCGCCCGCCGGTGTGAGGCCCACCAGGCTGATGCGTTTGACGAAGTCGGCCACACTCAGCGCTGAGGCAAAACGCGCCGACCCCTCCGTGGGCATGACATGGCTGGGCCCGGCTACGTAGTCCCCCAACACTTCGAAGGAGCCTTCGCCGAGGAAAATCCCGCCGGCGTGGCGCACCTGGTCCACAATCGACGCAGGGTCCTGCACCAGCAGGCACAGGTGTTCCGGGGCATAGGCATTGGCCAGGTCGAGCGCCTGCACCAGGTCGGCGGTGACGACGATGCCACCCCGACCGCCGAGCGACTGCACGATGATCTCGGCACGACTGAGGTCCTCCAGCTGGCGGGCGACCGCAAGCTGCACCCGCCGCGCAAGGTCAGCCGACGGGGTCAGCAAAATCGCCGAAGCCAGGACGTCATGCTCGGCCTGGGCCAGCAGATCGGCGGCGACCAGTTCCGGATTGGCGTGGGCATCAGCAATGACCATGGTTTCGGTGGGACCAGGAATACCGTCGATACCGACCACTCCATAGACCTGGCGCTTGGCCAGGGTGACGAACAGCCCACCCGGACCCACGATCTTGTCGACCGGGGCCAACGTCTGGCTGCCATAGGCCAGCAGTCCAATCGCCTGGGCGCCGCCCACGGACCACAGCTCGTCGACGCCAACCAGGGCCGCCGCACCCAGAATGACATCCGGCACGCGGCCACTCTGGCGATCGGGTGGGGTGGCGACGACGATGCGGCGCACGCCGGCGACGCGTGCCGGCACGGCGGCCATCAACAGGGACGACGGCAGGGGGGCGGTTCCTCCCGGCACGTAGACACCCACGGCATCGATCGGGCGCACCAACTGGCCCAGCACCCCTTCAGGGCCGTTGTCGATCCAGGAATCGTTGGGCTGTTTGCGGTGGAAAGTCGTGACCCGATCGACCGCCAGCCGCAGCGCCGACACCAGCTCGGCCGGCAGTCGGGCGAGGGCGGCGGCTTGTTCGGCCTGGGATACCACCAGCGTCGCCAGCTCGACACCGTCGATGCGCGCGGTCCAGGCGCGCGCAGCGGCGTCACCCGTGCGGCGAACATCGGCCAGCACCTGGGTGACGGCGGCGGTTGGGGTCAGCCGGCTGCCGAATCGTGCGGCGATCCCATCCAGCACGGCTTCCGGTACTACCTGCTCGTCCCAGGAGGAGCGGCGCAGGAGGGTGCGCTGCGCCAGGGCAACATCGGTAAAAATGGGTATCACAATCGACGCTCCCCCTGCACCACATCCGTCGTTTCGACAGCGCGGCGCAGTTGATCGATGAAGGTCTGCATCGTCTCGGATTTCAGACGATAACTGGCGCGATTGGCAATCAGGCAGGCCTGCACGTGCAAAATCGTGCGCAGCTCGACCAGGCCATTGGCCTTGAGCGTGGAACCGGTCTCCACCAGGTCGACGATCAAGTCGGCCAGGCCCACCAGCGGCGCCAGCTCGACCGAACCGTTCAAGGCGATGATCTCGGCTGAGATGCCGCGGCGATGAAAATAATCGCGCGCCAGGTTAGGATATTTGGTGGCAATGCGCAGGTTGGGTTCGAGACGCAGGGGACGTACCGGACGGTCGGCGCGGCCAGCCACGGCCAGGTGGCAGTGTCCGAACGGCAAACGCAGCGGCTCGTACACATCACGGCCGCTTTCGCGCAGGACGTCTTCGCCTACGATCCCCAGGTCGGCCACGCCGTATTCGACGTAGATGGGCACATCACCCGGTTTGGCCAACAGGTAACTCAAGCGGCCGCCCACGACAGGTATCAACAGGCGGCGGGCCGCGTCACCATCGGCATCGCCGCGCGTATCGCGCATATAACCGAGCGCATGCAGCAGCGCCAACGCCTGGTGCTGCATGCGCCCCTTGGGCAAAGCAATGGTCAGGTGTTCCCGATCAGTTTGTTCAGGCCGCAGGGTCACCATCGACGTACCTCCCGGCGGGTCATGGCGTCCTCCGGAGACAGGGCCAGCAGCGCGTCCAGGGTGAGAGCATGGGTGCCAGCGGTATCGGTCAGCGTGATCGCCAGCGGCCCGGCATACCAGAGGAGGCGGGGAATGCCACGTGCCTGGCGCACGGCACGCAGGGCCGCTTCGTCACGCCCCAACAGGTCGACGTCGATCATCTGACCCTGCGCGCGGCGGTCATCGAGCCAGGCTTGCAGCGGGCGTACGTCACAATCGGGTGCGCTGCCCACCAGCCAGTCGGGCGTCAGCGACGGCAGGGCGGTGCCCTGGTGTCGCGACGTGTCCAACAGCCGGTCCACCACCAGCGCACAGCCGACCGCGGGCAGCGGTGAGCCAAAATGCCCGATCAGCTCATCGTAGCGGCCACCGCTGCACAGGGCCGCACCAACGCCGGGAGCGAAGCCTTCGAAGGTCAGGCCGGTGTAGTAGGCCATGCCACGAATCTCGCTAAAGTCGATCATGATGTAGGATGCCAGCTCCAAGTCGTCGAGGCGCTGCCACACCTGGTGCAGGTGCGTCACCGCCGCCGCCATGGCGGGTGTCAGGCAGGCGTCATAGGCCCGCTCGAATACACCGTTATGGCCGTTGAGCGATGGCAGGCTACGCAGCGAACGTTGGGCAGCAGGGGAGAGCGGCAGCGACTCGATCAACTGCAGCAGGTCACCCTGGCGTTTGCGGTCGATGGCTGCGGTCAGCGCCGCCTCGGCATCGGCGGGCAGGTCGAGCGCGGCGAGCAGGCTGCGGTAGAAACCCATGTGTCCGATGGTGAGCATGAACTGGTCCAACTCGGCCGCGTGCAGAGCGGCAACTGTCAGCTGCAGTACCTCGGCGTCGGCGGCCACCGTGCCTGCTCCAATCAGCTCAAAGCCAGCCTGTGTGAACTCACGGCGCCGGCCGGCCTGGGGATCTTCATACCGGAAGACGCTGCCGATGTAACACAGGCGCAGCGGCTGCGGCTGATCGTACAGTTTGCTTGCCACGGCACGCGCCGTCGGGATCGTCAGATCGGGCCGCAGGGCCAACGTTTCGCCGTTGCGGTCGACGAAACGCATGATATTGCTGGCCAACTGGCTGCCGGCCGGCCCGGATACGACGTCGGCATATTCCAGGGTTGGCGAAATGATCTCTGCATAGGCCCAGGCCGCAAAGACGCAACGCAAGCGGAACTCCAGCATCCGCTGCTGGGCGGCATATTCAAAAAAAAGATCACCGACGCCGTATGGCAACTGCCCCTTGATCACTTCGTTCCTCGCGCAATACCTGAAATGGGTAACCCAATAAAAAAGACTAGTTCGCTGAACTAGTCTTGCAGGCAGACACAACCGGCGCAGCGGTTATGCGCGGCGTCTGCCCAAACATGCGTGATGGCACAAACCCACTGCGGTGGCCCGCAGACAGGCACACCAACCAACTCGACAATCCGTTTTGTTCCACATCATGGCCGCAGTCTAACACAGTGATCTGCAATTGTCAAAATGTGTCACAACCAGCGGTTCAGAATGGAACCAAGGCTACTGTACAGATCGACAATGGTTTGTATAGTGTTTGCATATGGTTTGGTAAAGTAGTTGGGTAGTACGAAACGAGACATCTGGTTTGTGACAAGGAGACTGAAATGAGATTCCCATTGTTGTTGTCCCTGTTGTTGATTGCGGTATTAGCCATTAGTGCATGTACGCCGGCACCGGCGCAGCCGGTGACTCAGCCAGAGCCAACGGCTGTCCCGGCCACCGAAGTCCCCCCTGCGCCAGAACTGAGTGACATCGTCGATACGGCGGTTGCGGCGGGTACGTTCAAGACCCTGGTGGCCGCCGTCGAAGCGGCGGGCCTGG
>CAZXQZ010000088.1:0-3322 GCA_964642445.1 uncultured Anaerolineae bacterium | reverse complement strand
GTTGCGGCGGGTACGTTCAAGACCCTGGTGGCTGCCGTCGAAGCAGCTGGCCTGGTCGACACCCTGAAGGGTGAAGGCCCGTTCACCGTGCTGGCCCCGAGCGACGACGCCTTTGCCAAGCTGCCGGCGGGTACTGTCGAAGGGCTGCTGGCCGAGCCTGAGAAGCTGAAGGACATCCTGCTGTACCACGTCATTGCAGCCAAGGCGATGTCGACCGATGTGGCCAAGCTGACCAGCGCCGACACCGTGCTCGGACAGCCGGTCACGATCACCGTCGATGGTGACGCTATCCGCATCAATGATGCGCTGGTAACCGCCGCTGACATCGAAGCAACCAATGGCATCATCCACGTCATCGACAGCGTGCTGCTGCCCCCTGCGGCACCCGCCACTGAGCTGAAGGACATCGTCGATACGGCGGTTGCGGCGGGTACGTTCAAGACCCTGGTGGCTGCCGTCGAAGCGGCTGGCCTGGTCGAGACGCTGAAGGGTGAAGGTCCGTTCACCGTGCTCGCCCCGACCGACGACGCCTTTGCCAAACTGCCGGCTGGTACTGTCGAAGGACTGCTGGCTGAGCCTGAGAAGCTGAAGGACATCCTGCTGTACCACGTGCTGTCCGGCAAGGCGATGGCCGCCGATGTGGTGAAGATGACCGCAGCCGGCACAGCTCTGGGCAAACCGCTGACGATCAAGGTTGAGGGTGACAAGGTCATGATCAACGATGCGCTGGTGACCGTGACCGACATCGAGACCTCGAATGGTGTGATCCATGTGATCGACACGGTGCTGCTGCCGCCGAGCGAGTAAGGCAGCTCACCGAGTGACGAGTAGCGTCTGATGAAAAGAACTGCCGCCGGGGAGCTTGTTTCCCGGCGGCAGTGTTGTATTTGGGTTGCTGTGGCGGCCAGGTGCGGTCAGCGCACCCACCGTTGACCCCCGTCGACGTGCAGAACCGTGCCGGTCACGTAATCGGCGCGAATCAAAAACTCCACCGCGTGTGCGACATCCTCAGGTGTTCCCCAGCGCTGCAGGAGAGTCTGGCTGGCCGCCCGCTCGATTTTGGCGGGGGGGTACCCTTCCGGCGGCAGCACCGGTCCTGGCACCACTGCATTGACCCGGATGGCCGGCGCCAGCTCGACCGCCAGGTTGCGCGTGAGCGAAAGCAGCCCCATTTTGCCCGCCGCGTGGGCCATGAACCGTGGCCACGGTGTGTCGATCGACGTATCGAGGATGTTGACCATCACTCCACCGCCGCGTGCCAGCATCAGGGGAACAGCGGCCTGGGCCAGGAAAAACGGTCCGTCGAGCTGCACCGCCAGGACGTGTCGCCACGCGTCGTAAGTCGTCGTCAGCAGCGGTGTCGTGGCCAGGTGTGATGCGCTGTTCACCACGATATCCACGCCACCGAGCCGCGCGCGCACGGCATCGACGATACCCTGGACCTGGACCACATCCGCCAGGTCGGCCGCGACCGCCTGCGCGCGCACGCCCAACGCCTGGATATCGCGCACAGTCGCGGCCGCCGCAGCGGCTGACGAATGATAGACGATCGCCACATCGGCACCGGCTGTGGCCAGACCGAGGGCGATCGTTTTACCGACACGGACTGCGCCCCCCGTCACGAGTGCGACCTTTCCGGCAATTTCCACTTTGGCATTTACCTTGTGAGATGATAGACAATGAATGGCTAATTCCACCAGCCGGCCGCGAACGGCCAACCGCGGTCGAAGCTGTGCTGCGCTGGGTGTCTTCTGACAAAAAGGGCCTGGCAGTTTGTCAGGCCCTTTTTGTGGCACAAGATAGGTACGAAAGAAACCCACCTCAATCCTTGGGCAACACCGCCATCGTACTGCGAATGAGATCGGCCGATTTCTGGAACATGGCGCGTTCGTCGTCGGCCAGGGTTACTTCGATGATTTTCTCGGCGCCGCGGCTGCCCAGGACGACCGGCACCCCAAAATAGACGTCGTGGAGCCCGTATTCGCCCTCCAGGTAGGCCGCGCAGGGACGAATCAGTTTCTTGTCTTTCAAGATAGCTTCGACCATCTCGGCCGAGGCTGCGCCGGGCGCGTAGTAGGCGCTGGTGCCCATCAGCTGCACGATCTCACCGCCACCCTTGCGCGTGCGCTCGACGATCGCCGCCACGCGGTCGGCCGGCAGCAGCTCGTTGATCGGAATACCGGCCACGGTGGAGTAACGCACCAGCGGCACCATTTCGTCGCCGTGCCCACCCAGCACAAAAGCGTGGGTGTTCTCCACGCTGACGTTCATCTCGAGTGCCATGAAAGCGCGCATGCGGGCGCTGTCCAAGACGCCGGCCTGGCCCAACACACGTTCCTTGGGGAAGCCGCTGGCCTGTTTCGCCACGTAACACATCGTATCGAGCGGATTGGTGACCACGATGATGATGGCATTGGGTGACGTCTCGGCAATCTGGCGGGCAACGCTCGCCACGATTTTGGCATTGGTGCCGACCAGGTCCTCGCGGCTCATACCCGGCTTGCGCGGGATGCCTGCGGTGATGACCACGACGTCCGAGTTTGCCGTGGCCTCGTACGACGTGGTTCCGGTGATGCGGGTGTCGTAACCAACGATCGGCCCGGCTTGCAGCAGATCGAGGCCTTTTCCCTTGGGCATGTCGCCGGTCTGCGGGATGTCGACCAGCACGATGTCGCCCAATTCGCGTTCGGCCAGCCAGAGGGCTGTACTTGCGCCGACCATCCCAGCACCAACAACCGTTATCTTATTACGCATATGATGTAACTCCTTACACTTGTGCGGGCAAACCTGGGCTTCCAGGCTGCAGCGATTGGCTCGCAGACACGCGGCACGGGCACGACGTGTGTGCGTTGTTCATTTTCAGCGATGCCAAAAAAACGAGGGCATGCCACTGCCAGATTTCCGGCACGGCTGCCCTCGACTCATCAAACAAATCGTTTTCCACGCGTCATGGTGACAGCTCCATTGCTGATCAAACAGAACACCGGTCTGGTGTTGCGCCGCTCAGGCGGCTACGGCCACTTCCGCTGGACGGACGGTGGCCATCACCGGGGATTCGACTTCGATGCCATCGGCGGCCAGGACCGGGACCAGCGCGGCAATCGCACACTCGAGCATGTTGTCTTCCGGCTCCCGTGTCGTCAGCGACTGCAGCCAAAGACCTGGCTGAATGGCCAGCCACACCAGGCGGTTGTCGAGGTGACTGGCGCTGAAACGGATGAACTCATACGCAATGCCGGCCAGGACTGGGATCAACAGCAGGCGCGAGCCCAGGCGCAGATACCACTGGTCGAAGTGGAACGGCGCAAACAGGACGATCGAC
>CAZXQZ010000087.1:0-17510 GCA_964642445.1 uncultured Anaerolineae bacterium | reverse complement strand
TTGGCATGGGAATTCCGGGCGGAAACCGGGAAGTTATTCTTTTACGATGCCTTAGAGCTCGTAACAGCATAATTTCCCCTGAATTGTCGCGCCTGCTGCTGGGTGGTTCTATGCCAATCATACAGTTCACCGATGTCAACAAGTGGTTCGGTAACAATCACGTTTTGCGCGGCATCAATTTTGCCGTCGAAGAAGGCGAAGTAGTTGTCGTCTGTGGACCGAGCGGCTCTGGCAAGAGCACCATGATTCGCACCATCAATCAGCTGGAGCCGATCGACAGCGGCGAGCTGCTCGTCGACGGCGTCACGCTGAGCGATGGGCGCATCAAGTACGATTTGCTCAAGCGTGTCGGCATGGTCTTCCAGCACTTCAATCTGTTTCCGCACAAAACGGCCCTCGAAAACGTCACCCTGGCCCCGGTCCAGGTCAAACGCATGCGTAAGGAAGAAGCCAACCAGTTGGGTCTGCAGCTCCTGGAACGGGTGGGAATTCCCGAAAAAGCCCATGCCTATCCCGATCATCTTTCGGGTGGGCAAAAACAGCGCGTGGCCATCGCTCGCGGTCTGGCCATGAACCCCAAGATCATGCTGTTCGACGAGCCCACGTCGGCCCTCGATCCGGAGATGATTCGCGAAGTGCTGGACGTCATGCGTGACCTGGCCAGCTCTGGCATGACGATGATCATCGTTACGCACGAAATGGGGTTTGCGCGCGAAGTTGCCGACCGCATCGTCTTTCTGGACGAAGGCCAGATCATTGAAGAGGCACCACCGGCCGTCTTCTTCACGGCGCCCAAATCGGAGCGTACGAAGTTGTTCTTGAGCCAGATATTGACCCATTGACGGGAGGTGATGAACCGGCCAAGTCTCTCGACCTACTGCAAACCCAATCCCATCACTCGACCAAGGAGGAGATCCGTGCTGAGCCGCAAACCTTTGACCCTGTTGACCCTGATCGTGATCATGTCGCTGCTATTGGCCGCGTGTAGCACAGCCACACCGACGGCTGCCCCGGCACCCACCGCGGCGCCGGAGGCTACGCAGCCGTCCGAACCCACGACGGCCCCGGAGGCCACACAGCCACCCGCACCGACCGCGGCGCCCGAAGCAACCGAGGCGGTGACGACCCCGGGCACCACCGGCCAATCGGTCGTGGCTCGTCTCAAGGCCGGCGAAAAACTACGCGCCGGTGTCAAGGTCGATTCCCCACCCTGGGGTTTCCTGGACGACAGCGGCCAGAACGTCGGTTTCGACGTGGAGCTGATTCGGGCCATGGCCGAGAAGTGGGGTGTCGAGGTGGAGTTCATTCCCGTGACATCCTCGACACGCCTGGAAGTCCTGGCCGCCGGCCAGGTCGACATGGTCGCCGCGTCGATGACCCACCGCAAGGATCGCGACCAGAACGTCGATTTCACCCAAACGTATTTCCTGGACGGGCAGGCGCTGCTGGTCAAAGAGGGCAGCGGCATCCAGGGATTGGAGGACCTGGGTGGCAAGACGGTGGCTTCGGTCCAGGGCTCCACCAGCATCCAGAACATCCAGAAGGCGATCGAAACCCTGAAACTGGACACGGAAACGCTGGAGCTGCAGACCTATACCGACGCCGCACAGGCGCTGGTGGACGGGCGCGCCGATGCGGTGACGACCGATGCCTCGATCCTGGCCGGCCTGGCGGCGAACAACCCCGGCCTGGTGATCGTCGGCAAACGCTTCTCCCAGGAGCCGTACGGCATGGGTGTACCCAAGGGTGATTCCCACTTCAGAGACCTGGTCAATTTCACCCTGCAGGACCTGTACGCCGACGGCACCTACGCTACGATCTACGACAAGTGGCTGGGTCAGGAGAATGGCTACATCAAGTACCCGGCCGACATGTTCGAGGTCGAGGTCTGGCCCGGCGCCACACCGGCCCTGGCCGAATTCCCCGACGACCTGCAGACGCCCGAGTCACGCTGGGACATGATCAAAGCGCGCGGTAAGATTCTGGCCGGTGTCAAGGTCGATTCGCCCCCCTGGGGTTTCCTCGATGAGGGCGGCCAGAACGTCGGTTTCGATGTGGAAATCCTCAAGGCGATGGCCGAACGGCTCGGTTACCCGATCGAGTTCACGCCGGTGACCTCTTCCACCCGCCTGGAGGTCCTGCAAGCTGGCCAGGTCGACATGGTCGCCGCGTCGATGACCCACCGCAAAGATCGCGACGCCAACAACGATTTCACCCAGACCTACTTCCTGGATGGGCAGGCACTGCTGGTCAAGGAAGGCAGCGGCATCCAGGGTCTGGAAGACCTGGGTGGCAAGACCGTCGCCTCGGTCCAGGGTTCCACCAGCATTCAGAACATCCAGAAGGCGATCGAAACCCTGGGGCTGGACACGGAGACGTTGGAGCTGCAGACCTACACCGATGCGGCGCAGGCCCTGGTCGATGGGCGCGCCGATGCAGTCACGACCGATGCCTCGATCCTGGCCGGCCTGGCGGCGAACAACCCGGGCCTGGTGATCGTCGGCAAACGTTTCTCCCAGGAGCCGTACGGCATGGGCGTGCCGCAGTTCGATCCGACCTGGCGTGATTTGGTGAACTTCACCCTGCAGGAGCTGTTCGCCGACGGCACGTATGCCGAGATCTACGACAAGTGGCTGGGTCAGGAGAATGGCTACATCAAGTACCCGGCCGACATGTTCGAGGTCGAGGTCTGGCCCGGCACGAACTACGTGACAGCAACGCCTTGACGCAGCACCAGTGATAGCCCTGGTCTAGTACTCACCACAAAGAGCGCACAAGATACAAACACATCTTGTTGTTTTCTGTGTGCCCTGTGCGTTCTTTGTGGTCAACCCAGTTAGTGACACCCATGCCACCACGCGCTGCTCCGAAAGTCCGCTGGACGTACTACCTGCTTGCGCTCAGCAGTGCACTGTTGGGCGTTGGCCTGCTTTTCCCGGTGCTCTACCAAAACGTGCCGCTGCTCGGTGCACTGCACGCTGCGCTGCCATCCACGGTGCGCACGCTGCTCGCGCTCGGTTTGCTTGCGGTGGGACCGATTCTCTGGCGGGTGCTGCAGCGCGATGATCGCTCCCTCATGCGGGGCGTCGGTGACATGTGCCTGACCCTGTCGATGCTGGTGCTGCTTTTTGGCTTTACAGCTGACGTGGTGTACGAGCGTTTCGTGCTCAATTCGCGTTACGACTGGGCTTTTGTCTTCACCAAGTGGGCGCCTGAAGCGGGGCTGACGGGCGTGCCGGTGTCGGTCAGCCAGGGCGAGCAGGTCGTTGCCGTCACCACCACCGATCGCCAGGGGACCTACTGCTTCGACGACCTGCGCGCCGGCAGCTACCAGGTGTCCACAACCGGCCTGCCAGCCTACACACCGACCACGCAACTGCCACTCAGTGTGCTTCTCGAACCAGGCTCGGCATCGACTGCGAACCAAATCGGCCTGCAGCGCGAACCGGGCATTGCCAGTTGGTTCAGCGCATGGTCTGCCCGCCTGGCTGCGCGCGGGCAGGCCCATGCCCGCAGCAGTCAAACGCTGCTCGACGAACCGGCCGGTAGTCTGTGTGGCGTGGTGTTTGGTGACAACAATCGCAACGGCACCTGGCAGGGCGAAGGTCGCGAGTGCAGTGGGTGGTTGTGGTGCGGTCTGCGCGCCACAATCCAGATTGCCGCGGCGTCGCTGCTGCTGGCGCTCTTCCTGGGTGTGATTGCCGGCACCGGCCGCACCTCCAAGAATGCGCTCGTCAACGGCATCTCGACGGCCTACGTCCAGATTTTCCGCAATACGCCGCTCGTCGTGCAGCTCTTTCTGTGGTTCGTCGGCACCCTGCAGCTGCTGCGCCTGTTCCACGTCGAACTGGCCCTCATCCTCAGCCCTTTCCTCGCCGGTGTGTTGGGCCTGGGATTCTACACCGGTTCGTACATGAGCGAGGCGGTACGCGCCGGCATCCTCTCGGTCGATCGTGGCCAGTGGGAGGCGGCCCATGCCATTGCCCTGACCCCCTTGCAGACCCTGCGCCTGATCGTGCTGCCCCAGGCGTTTCGCATCGTCGTGCCACCCATGACCAGTCAGATCGTCAACCTGTGGAAAAACTCGACGGTGGTCATGACGGTGGGAGTGACCGATCTGCTATTCCAGGCGCGCGAGATTGGTGATCGCGAGAGCCACGTGTTCGAGATTCTCACCGCGGCCGTCATTATCTACGTCATCGGAACGCTGCTGCTCTCCAGCCTGATGAACTACGTCAACTACCTGGTCAGTGCCGAACGACGGCGTGTCGAGGGTGCTGAACCCGACCGTATCCGTCGTGTTCTGGGTGCGGTGGGCGATTGGCTCAGCCGCACCGGCCAGGCGATCAGCCGCCAGCTGGACCGCACCCACCTGACCGCGGGTGAGCAGCTGTTGGTGCTGGCCGCTGTCGTGGGCCTGGCGGGGTATGTTTTCCTGCCCTGGGTCGAAGGTTTGCTGGCGCAGCAGTTCCTCAATGTGCCGCCGGCGCCGGCACTGACCCAGGTGGCGGCTATTGGGCCCAACTGGGCCAACCTCAGTGCCGGGCGTGACGTGGCAGCCGAAGCGGAAGGATTCGACGCCGCCTACGTGGCTGCGCCGGCGGTTGTGCTGGACCAGGGCCTGTTCAAGCAGTGGTACAGCGGCTACGACGGCGAGGTGTGGCGGATTGGTTACGCCGAATCGGGTGATGGCGTACGCTGGCGCAAGGCGCGCGCAGAAGTGGCCGAAACGGGCACAACCGGCACCCTGGAATCGGCCGTGGCCACCGGGCCAGCCCAGGTGATTGTGCCGGCCGCCGGCAGCCCGGAACTCAACGCGGCCGCACCGGCCGTCCTGTCCGAACGTGCGGGTGCGGCAGTCAACTTCCGTATGTGGTTTGCCGGGCGAGATAATCCCACCGACTTCTGGCACCTCCGCACGATCACCTCCACCGATGGCCTGGGCTGGTCCCCGGCAGCCACCGTGGCCCTGACGCCGACCGCCGGCAGCTGGGATAAGGCCGGCATCTGGTCTCCAGCGATTGTGGCCGACGGCAACCGGCTGCGCCTGTGGTACGCCGGCAGCGATGGGCAAACCTGGGCCATTGGCACGGCGACTTCACGCGATGGCCTGCAGTGGGAAAAATATGCCGGCAACCCGGTCCTGCATGGCGACACAGGCGCCGGGTGGGACCGCAGCGGCGTGGTTGGTCCGGCGGTGATCATGCAGCCGGATGGCAGCTACACGCTGATCTACCTGGGCACCGGCGATGGGGCGACCTGGCGGGTTGGGCGTGCGCATTCGGCCGATGGTCTTGTCTGGATCAAGGAGCCGGAACCGGTTCCCGACCTCAGTACACAGACGCTCCCCGGCGATGTGCCACCGGCGCCGGCCGCCATTCTGCGCGAAGGGGTCTACCGTCTCTGGCTGGATCAACCGCCCTCGACCGCAGAAGGGCAGCACATCGGCCCATGGTCGCAGAACGACGTCAAGTACCGCTACCGCTTCGTCCTGATTCTGCCGCCGCTGGCGCTGTTGGGTGCGCTGGCGCTCATCGCCCTGCGCCGCCTGCGCTTTGCCACCCTGCGGACCGGCCTGCTGCAAACGATCCTGGTGTTGGTTGGCCTGGCACCGCTGGGATACCTGGTGTGGCTCATTCTGCGCAACAACGCACGTGATGTGACGTTTGGTGACATCGGTGCCGGGGCGTGGGTGAGTGCCGTGGCTCTGCTGGTCATTGGCGCCGCCGTGACCCTGGACCTGGTCGAACGCGAGATGCCGCACCTGGTGCGGCGCGAGGTGATGATCGGTGTGGGTGTCGGGCTTGTGCTCATGGTCGGACTCGTGCTGCTGGTGGGCCAGCCACCTTACCTGTCGCTGCTCAATCGTGGCGTACCGGTCGACTTCGGCCTGGCCTGGTCGAGTATCCCCAAGAATCTACCATTCTTCCTGTTTGGGCAGCCGGGACAGCTCGGTGGTCTGGAATTGACTTTCCTGTTGGCCGTGGTGGCAATTTTCGTCAGCTTCTTCTTGGGAACCCTGCTGGGTGCGATGCGCCTGTCGAAGTATTCGTTCATCAAGTGGCCGTCCGTGCTCTACATCGAGCTGATTCGTGGTACGCCGCTGCTGATGCTCATTTTTTACATGCACTTGAGTCTGCCGCTGGTGGTCGATGGCTTGAGCCTGGCCCCCTGGCAGGCTGGCCTGATTGCTCTGACCGCTTTCACGGCCAGTTACATCGCCGAAATCACACGCGCCGGTATCCAGTCGATCGATCGCGGCCAGTGGGAAGCGGCCCATTCGCTGGGGTTGAACTACCCACAGACGCTGCGCCTCATCATCCTGCCGCAGGCGACCAAACGCATGATTCCGCCCACGGTCAGCCAGTTCATCGCCCTCTTCAAGGACACGTCGCTGATTTTCGTCATTGGCGCCATTGAGTTCTTCCGCGCGATCGTCGTCACCTATCAACGCGAAGTGCAGGAGGGCATCGGTTCTACCTTGCCTCTCCTGCTCTTTGCGGCGGCGGTCTATTTTGTATTTGCCTTCCTGATGTCGACCGCAGCGGAGTCGCTGCGTAAGCGCATGGGTGCCCAGGAAAGAACAACCTGACTCAAGGAATGATCAGCACCTGGATTGGGATCCCAACGGCCAGCGTGCGGCCATCGGCATCCACCAGATCGGCGCGCAGGCGGCGTGGGCCGAGCAGCAGGGACTGGGTGACCATGAACTGCCAGGAACCGCCGGCATCGGTCAGTGTGTCGCCCAGCGGTATGTCGTCGAGGTACACCTGGATACGCCCATCGGCGTCAGCCGTGCCGCGGATGATCTGGAGCTGGTAGACGGTCACGGTGCTGCCATCGACTGGTTCGGTGATGACCGGTGCTGCCCGGCTTTCTACGGTCACTGAAATGACCGTGGATCGGGCAGACGGTGCCTGGTTGGCATTCAACAGCGCGACCCACAAGCGGTGATTCCCCTCGGCCAGCGGCGCAGGTAACTCCAGGGACCAGACTCCAGCGGCGTCGGCCAGGGTTTGGCCGATCGACTCCTGGACATCGAAGCCGACGACGTCCTGGCCGGCGGGGGCAGTTCCTTCGATACGCAGCAGCGGAGTGACGAGCAGGGAACCATCGGCCGGCTCCGTGATCGCTAGCGTAGTCGTGATCGGCAGTGCCAGGGCAAACGCTGGCAGGTCCAGGTCACCCGGCAGGGTGCCGGTTAGTCCTGGTGCCGGGGTGAGTGCAATACCGCCAGCGTCGTCCAGAATGTCACCGACGCCAGGAAGGGCAGTCGCCTGGGCAATGGCCGTGGCTGCGATGTTGGGGGGAGGTTCGGCGCTGCGCGATTGCAGAACCAGGCTCCACAGGCTCAGCCCGAGCAGCAAGGTCAGGGCTGCGCTGAGAATCAGCACGTTCAGGCGGTCAAGCGGCCATTCCCAATAGGGTGGGTGTTCGTTTTCCATGGGTGGCCTGCCTAATCCAACCAGGTAGTGGGAGGAGGTTCGTCGTCTGTGTCATCCCCCGCATCGACCGATGCCGCCACGTCCCCGCTGGGCGGTCCTTCGCCGCCTGGATCTGTGACGCCCCCGATCGGTGGTGGGACTTCAGCCACCTCGTCGAGCACCTCCGCCTCGGCTGCAACCTGGGTACGCTGACGCTGCAGGGCAACGTCCCGCTGCAGCACGTTGAGGCGCTCCTGACCGCGAGCCAGTCGGCTCTCCAGGTCGACGATGCGGGCGTCCCGCATCTCCACATCCACTTGCAGCTGAGCGAGGTGCTCGTCGCGCGCCGCAAGCTCCCCTTCCAGCTGCGTTATGCGGTCGTCGCGCACCTGCCGGCGCCAACCCCGGAAGTAGAGTACCTCCATAATCAGCTGCGTCACCAGTCCGATGATGAATCCAATGATGATGGCAATCACAAAATTGAGCGCTGGCACGGTTCCCTACCTCCTCTGTTTGTCGGGCGTGACTTCTGAAAACTTCGAAAGCATGCGCGTTTCGGATAGACTCCCTGTGACATTCGGCAAAATCTGCCGTCCAATATTCATCTACATCGATCACGCGTAAGCTGAGGCCATGATCGTGAATTGTGAACAGCTCGAACCCGTCTACGCCGCTTATCTCGATGGAAACGTAACCACCGATGAGCGTTCGCTCATCGACGAGCATCTCCGCCAGTGCCCGCGCTGCCGGTCGGTGCTGGCGTGGACGCGTCACGCCCTCCGGTATTGGCAGGATTTGTCGGTCGCACCCGCGGCCGGCTTCCGTGAACGCCTGCGCGCCCGGCTGCATGGCGAACGGGGCGACGCCTGACGAGCCCTGGTCAATGCGTACCGTTGGGTGAGCTGTTCGTCGGCACCAACGTCTCACCCGCCCGCAGCAGAGACTGCACCAACTCTGGGCTGTGGGCTTCGGCATACATGCGTAACACCGGCTCGGTGCCCGAAGGCCGGATCAGCAGCCAGCTATCGTCCTCCAATACGAACTTGACACCATCGTTGATCCCCACCCGCGCCACTGCCGTGCCACCCAGTTCCGTGGGTGGCGGCTGAGTCAGGCGTGCCACCATGGCGGCCTTCGTAAATGGCGGACGCCCACCGACCGGCTTCAAGTGGAAGTCGTTGCGCGCGTAATAAAAAGCACCCACCTCACGCACCAGGTCAGCCAACAATGCCGCAAAATCGCCGCCGTTGACGGCGACCATTTCCGCAAGCAGCAGGCCCATCAGCACACCGTCCCCTTCCGGGATGTGTCCTTTGATGCTGATACCACCCGATTCTTCGCCGCCGATCAAGACGTCGTGGGTCATCATCAGATCACTGATGTGGTTGAACCCCACCGGCGTCTCACGCAGTTCGAGGCCGTAGGTGTCGGCCATCCGGTTGAGCATCTGGGTGGTCGAGACCGTTTTGACGATCATGCCTCGCTGCTGGCGCTGCTGTACCAGGTAACGCAGGCTCAGCGCCATGATCACGTGTGGGTCGATGAACCGGCCACCTGGTGCCATGGCACCGATACGATCGGCATCACCGTCGGTGGCCAGGCCGAGCTGCCAGCCGGCGTGGCTCATTTCGGCGGCCAGGGGCTGCAGGTAGCGGGCAATTGGCTCCGGATGTATGCCGTTGAAGCCGGGATTCATTTCGCCACGTAGTTCGAGCACCTCGGCCCCCGCCTGCTGCAGGTAGTCGGCCAGGTAACCGCGCCCGGCACCGTACATCGCATCGACGACCACACGCAGGTTGGCGCGGCGGATGGTCTCGAAATCGACCAGGGTTGCCAGGTGCGCCCGGTAGCCCGGTCGCGGGTCGAAGCGGTGAATCGCCCCCGTGGCTTCGGCTTCGTCGAAGTCCATGTTCAGCGGCACACGCCCGGCCGCCTCGTTTTCCAACAGACGGGCTTCGACGCGCGTGCAATCGCCCGGTGATGCCGAGCCACCGTACGCGGCCTTGAACTTGATGCCATTGTAGCGGGGTGGGTTGTGACTGGCGGTAATCATGACCCCACCGGCGGCCCGGTGAGCGACGATGGCATAGGAGACGGCCGGCGTTGGCGTGTCGGCGTGGGTCAAGTCGACCTGAAAACCGTTAGCGGCCAGGACGCAGGCCACCTCACGTGCATAACGGTCCGACAGAAAACGCGTATCGAAGCCGACAACCATGCGCCGCGGTGCGGCTGGGGTGTCACCGGCGGCCACCTGCGCATCGACGACGTCGGCGATGGCCTGGGCCACCCGGCGAACGTTGGCAAAGGTGAAGGTGTCGCTGATGACGGCACGCCAACCATCGGTTCCAAATTGAATGTCCATGATATCTACTGCGCGCCCTCTTGAGTGGGGTGAGTTTCGTCAAGCATTTTACCACTGTTGCAGGAGGCGGGCAAGGTAGATGGGCCAGGTGTTGGGGGTTGGGGAGCAGGGTTTGGGGGATGAGGGAGGTGGGCATCGGATATGAGACATGATCCATGGCTTCCGATGCCTGGCCCCCATCCCCAATTCAAGGCTTACGGAACATGCCCACGATCGCGTTTCGCCACGTGGCGCGGGCAGTGTGGCCCATCCAGCGGCTGTAGAGCAGCCCCAGGGCATACGTGGTGGGTGTGAAGGCGCAGTAACTGGCAGTTTCGTCCACAGTGTAGATTGCCTCCGTCGTGAAGCCGCAGGCCTGCAGGGCCAGGTTCAGATCAAGGGCCGTGTTGCAGCGATAGAGGGTTGGGAAGACGCTGGACTCGCGGGTGCCCAGCGCACGCTGCACGGCAACGTGCCAGGCAAACGGCACCAGCGACGAAATGCGAGTCGTAGGGCCGCGCAAGTTGGGGGTTTTGACCACCAACAGACCACCGGGTTTCAGTACGCGCCAGAACTCAGTAAACGCGGCAACCGGCTCTTCCAGGTGTTCGATGACATCGTAACACAGCGCCAGGTCGAACAGATCGTCGGCGTAGGGCATCGCTTCGAGCGAACCGATGGCGTAGCGCGTCGATGGCAGTGGGTCAGGCCGGAAAAGATCCAGGCCGGCCACCTCGATGTCCTGGCGGTGGCGGCGCAGCACCCAGGTTCCCGGCCCACTGCCGGCGTCCAGCACAAAGGAGCCCGGCGGCAACGCCTGGGCCAGCGTGGCGCGCAGGCCGCCAAACACCCGGTCGGTATACTGGGGAAAGACTCTCTGTTCGACAGCGGCTCGTTGTTGCCAGGTCAGCATGGGTCTCTTTTATCCTGTAGGGTTTTTGCGATCAATTGCATGATGTCGGCCACACGTGCGTCCCAGGTCTGTTGGGCAGCAAACGCACGACGGCGGGCCCGGGCGTCCGTGTCATCCCGCAGTGACATGGCCTGGCCAACCTGGGTGACGAACGCGGCCGGCGTGGGTGCCACCGTCACCAGCGTCTCCAGCCCCGCCACGGCCGGAATGGCCGTGCTGACGACAGGGTGGCCGATGGCCAGGTATTCGTACAGCTTCAGCGGGCTGATGTTGTGCGTCCAGGCATTGATCTTGTACGGCATCAGGCCGACGTCGCAGGCCTGGATGGCGTGTGGCACCTGTGCGACCGGTACCGCACCGCAGATGTAGACGTTGGGCAGGTTGCGCAGCGTTTCCAGGTCTTCCAGGTGGTAACGTAGGGTTAGCGGCCCCACCAGCACGATCGACCAGTCCGGATAAGCCTGGGCCAGCTGGGCGAGCAGGTGCAGGTCGACTTTTTCGTTGACCGCACCGACGAAACCGAGACGCGGATGCGGAATGCCAGCCTGCACGGCTGGCTCCACCGGATCACGTACCGCCGCAGCAAAGGCCGCATAATCGACACCATTCGGAACCAGGTGCGTGTTTGCGTTGTACGGGCGTTTGCTTTCCAGCAGTGGCGCAGACGTCACCAGGACGAGGTCGGCACGGCGCAGGATCGTCTCCTCGACGGCGTGGACCGCCGCTGGCCGATTGGCCGCTTTGTCGCCCTGAAACTCCAGTTCGTAGGCCGCGTATTCATCGACGGCGTGGTAGACCAGGAGTCGCTCGTCGAGTTGTCCCATCATGTCGGCCTGATCAGGGCGAAAGAGCCACACAATCGGGGCGCGCGCGGTCCTGGCAGGGAAATCACCACGCGTGTCCAATTGGCGCAGAGCTCGCTGCAGCAGCAGCCGGCGTCCCCAGGCCGTGACCTCGCGCAGCGGCGTTCGCCCGCTCAACGGCAGCCAAAGCGGTGTGCGCAGCACGTACAGCTGGTCGCGCACGTGCTGTGGCTGTGACAGGGACAGGGTGAAGGGGGCTGCCCGATGGGTGCGCAGCGCACGCTCGACGTGGCTCAAATAGGGTCGCGGCTCGACCCACAAAACCCGGTTGTGCTGCGCCAGGCGCGTCATCAACTGGTGCCGGTTGCGCCACAGGCCGTCCCACGGTTCGGGCGCAAAGCAGATGATCGTTTCACCGGTGAGTGAAAAAGGTCTGGTCATGGCACGCACGATGCCTTACCGGTGCGCACGACCGGGCGCAGCCACTGAAAAAGTCGACACGGTCTCCATTGCATCGATGAGGTTCCTCTGCAGGGTCGATCGCCTACAGCGCATGAATTCGTACCCTGTTCCGGCCGGGTAGTGGTCACTGGTTGGCTCGAATCGATCGATAGACCGCCAGGTGCTGGCCGGCGAGCACCGTCCAGTCCAGGGTCCGGGCGTAGGCCAGGCAGGCGGTCTGGGCGGCGGTGCGGTCCAGCTGCACGATAGCGCGCAGCGCATTGGCCAGCCCCTGCGCTTCATCGGGTGGGTAAAGCACCCCACGACCCCCGGCCGCCAGCGGAGGAAACGGTGCAAAGTCCGGCGCCACGATGGGACAGCCAAACGACAGGGCCAAAATCGCCGCGCCCGAGGTCGTGGCCTGGCGGTAGGGCAGCACGCAGGCGTCGCTGGCCTGGAAAAGATACTGCAGCGTTTCGTCTGCGACGTGCTGCAGGTGCAGGCGGATGCGGGTATCCTGGGCGGCGCGTGCCTGGATCTCGGCGGCGTACGCCGGCACGTGTGGATGACCGGCAATGAGCAGCCGGGCCTGCGGCTGATCCAGGGTTTGGAAAGCCTCGATCAGGGTTTCGATGCCTTTGTAGGGCCGCAGTCCACCGAGTGCCAGGTAAACCAGGTCCTCGTCCTCCAATCCCAGGCGTTGACGGGCCGCAGCCCGGGTGCAGGTGTTGGGATAGGCGCCGATGTAGCTGCCATGTGGCACGATGTAAACGCCATGTGTACGGTCGTACTGGCGGGCGAGTTCAGCGGCTGTTGCCGCATCGTGCACGTGTACGAGATCGACGAATCGAATGAGGCCGGCGCTGCCGGCCAGATTGGGGTCGGCCTGGTTTGCCTCGTGCGGCGTCAGGTTGTGCACGGTATAGACCAGTGTGATGCCCAGGCGGCGGGCAAGAGTCAGCATGGTCAGGAGCCAGCGCTGGCGCAGGGTGCGGCGTGTCGGTCCATTGGCCGCCGTCAGCAGTTCCAGCCAGTGCAGGTGGATGACGTCCACCCCAGCGCGCTGGGCGCGCCACAGGGTTCGCAGGCCGAACTCCGGTACGCTGGTTGCTGACGCACCGTTATGTTCCAGGCCGCCGGCCAGAAGTGAGACGTAGGGGTTGAGACGGACGCGCGAGACGAGCAAGATACGCATGTCAATGGCAGGGGCGCCTTGAGCTCAAGCTCAGGCTGAGCGCTGAAGTCCGCTGAAGCGGACTGGGTTTGATGTTAGACATTGCGCATTTGCAGCCGATTTTGCAGCATTGTGCGGGCCATGGCCAGCCCCTGTTGGGCCACCCGGCGCACGTCGCGATCGAAAATCAATACCAGCATTAGGTAGGCGCCCGTGCCGATGACGCCGGCGACGGCGAGGGAAATCCAGGATGCCTGGGGGAAGAGGGCCTGGTCGAGGGCGTAGGCGACACCTGTGCCCAGCACGGCAAAGAGCAGCAGGGGCAGCAGGATGCGGGCGTAGGTGCTCAACGAGCCACCAATGACCTTGTTGGTCAGCCAGGCTGAGATGAACCAATCGATCACGGCGATGATGGCGGACAAGGCGCTGACGCCGATCACGCCCCAGTTGACAGTTACCGGGTACAGGAAAATCAGCATCATGGACAGGCGCCAGACGGCGATGTAGGTCAGCCACTGCGGCTTGCCGCCGGCCTTGAAGACGTTGCCCATGTTGGCGGCAATCGAGCGGCAGAGACCGTAGATCGCGAGCAGCTGGATCGGTATGACCGCCGCGCCCCATTTGTCTGGTCCGAGCACGTCCACAAAATCTTGCGCAAAGACCATGGTCAGGATAGCGATTGGAATGGTCAGCAGAGAGACGTAATGCACGGTACGGAAGAACGTGTAGCGGAAATAGGCGGTATCATCGTTGATCTTCGTGAATGCGGGAAACATCACCTGGTTGATCAGGCCGGTGATGTTGGTGGCCGGCAGATTGGAGAGCAGATAGGCTGTGCCGTAGATACCGAGGGCCGCCACACCCAACAGCCGTCCCACGAACAGGTCGTCGACGTTGGTGATGGCGAAGATCAGCACCTGGCTGAGCACGATGTTCATGCCGTAACCGAACATCTCGCGGGCAATGGGCATGTTGAAACGAAGCGCCGGCCGATAGGATGTCACCAGGTAGGGCACACCCAGGTCGAACAAGGCTTCGACCAGTTTGGCGATGACCAGGGCCCAGACACCGAAGCCCATGACAGCCAGGATGACGGCGACGATGCCGTAGGCCAGCGTGGGCACGATGTCGGGCAGCATACGGCGGCGGAAGTCCATCTCCTTGGCCAGCAGGACCATCGGCACGGTACCAGGGGCGCGGATCAGGATGACGAACGACAGCACCTGAACGACGGGGGTAATGCGCGGGTCGCGGAAAAAGGCGGCGACGAGGGGCGCGCCGAAAAAGGCGAGGGCCCAGTAGACGACCGAGGTGCCATTGGTGACCCAGAAGGTGACATGTGAGGCTTCGACGACATCTTTTTTGCGGTAAATCAAGGCCGAGCTGAAGCCGAACTCTCGCAGCAGCTGCAGCGATTCCAGGGCCAGGAAGGCGGTTTGCATGATACCGAAATCTTCGGGCAGCAGCAGTTTGAGCAGGATGATGCGCGCGATAAACGCCAGGGCGCGCGAGGTCATACTGGACAGGCCGACCCAAAAGACACCGGAAACGATCCGACGATCGAGCGACACAGGGAACCCTCACGGTTGTTTTGTCTGGGAGCCGATCCGAAAAATCACGAAAAGGCGGCTTCTTTGAGCACCTGCGAAGTCATTCGGATAGGCCCTCGAACACAGGCTATCACAGTGCGATGAACGGCACATGAACGGGTGAGCCGTGATCGATGACAGATTCGTCATGCGCACGTGGCGACGAATCGTCGTATGATAGCGGAGAGGGGCGAGATAGGCAAGTGAGGGGAGGAGGGAGTACGCAGTACGGAGGAGGGAGTAGGGAGTACGGAGTAGGGAGTAGGGAGTAGGGAGTAGGGAGTAGGGAGTAGGGGATGGGGGTACTTCATGGCAGTGCCTCCCGGTGCTGTATCCCGGCGGTTGACGAAAACCCGAAGGGTCTGCCCCCAATCTGAGGTACACCCTTGTCTGCTCCCCTGGTGCGGGCGGGCGGTGGGCTTGTGGTATAATAGGTGCAGAAGCAACTGCCCAAGACGAAGGATGCACATGCGATGCAACACCACCGCTTGCTCGCCGCCCTGCGGGATGTCCTGGCCGAGCTGTACTCTGACGAAGCCGCCGCCCGTCGCGTCTGCCACGATACCGGTCTTGACGTGCGCCAGATTGCCTTTAGCGCACGTGTCCTCGACACCTGGACCGCCATCCTGGACGAGGCGCAGAAACAGGCCAGCCTGGACGAGCTGCTGGCGGTGGCCACGACCGAGTATCCCCGTTATGTCCCTCTGACAGAGGCTGTGGTGGCCTGGCGCGCCCAGGCCACACCGGCAAAACCGGTCGCTGCCGGCACGGCGGCCTCGGCTGCCAACCGGGTCTTCATCTCCTACAGCCGCAGCGACCGTGCCTACGTGCAGCGCCTGGCGGCCGACCTGGAAAAACGGGGGTTTGCCACCTGGTACGACGACCACATCGACCTGGGAGACCGCTGGTGGCGCACGATTGCCCAGGCGGTCAGGGAATGTGCGGCGCTGGTCGTTATCATGACGCCCGATGCCGAGGCGTCGGAGTGGGTGGAGCGCGAGATCCTGCTGGCGCGGCGTGGCAAAAAGCCGGTACTGCCCCTCCTGCTGCGCGGCGACGGCCTGGCCCTGTTGATCGATCTGCAGTATGCCGATGTGTCGGACGAGCAGATGCCCCCGGACGAGTTCTATGACCGCCTGCAGCGCGTTGCGCTGACCGGCACGCAGCCAACGCCGGACATGACGAGCATGCCGTCCCGGCTCACGCTCGTCGATGCAGGGTCAGCTGTCAGCGAGTCTCCAACCGCCAATGCATCCGACCTGCCCGCACCGGCCGCCGACGGTGAACCATCCACGACTTCCCTGACTCATTTGGATCAAGCCATCGATCAAGACGCAGAAAACGAGTGGGCCCTTGGCGTACGCGGTGATACCTACCGCCAGATGGGTCGATTGACCGAAGCCCTGGCCGATTTCAACCGTGCCCTGGCGCTCGACAGCCATGATGCCTGGGACCTGGCGCGGCGCGGCGATACGTACCGCCAGCTCGGCCGGTACACCGAGGCCCTGGCCGACTTCGACTGCGCTCTGGCCCTGGATGCGAGTACCGGCTGGACGTGGGCCGCGCGGGGCATGACCCACCACCAGATCGGTGACCTGGACGCCGCCCTGGCCGACTTTGGCCACGCCATCGACCTGAATGCAGCCGACGACTGGGCCCTTGCCATGCGCGGCGACACCTTCCGTAAACTTGGCCGTTTGGAAGAGGCCCTGGCCGACTTCGACCGTGCCCTGGCCCTGGATGAGAATGATGCCTGGGACCTGGCGCGTCGCGGCGACACCTACCGGCAGTTGGGCAAATACACCGCAGCTTTGGCCGACCTCGACCGTGCCCTGACCCTGAACGCCAACGATGCCTGGACACTGGCGCAGCGCGGCGACACCTACCGGCAGTTGGGCGAATTCACCGCAGCCCTGGCCGACCTCGACCATGCCCTGGCCCTGGACGCGAGCGACGGTTGGATGTGGGCGACCCGCGGCACGACCCACCGCCAGATCGGTAATCTGGACGCGGCGCTGGCCGATTTCAACCGCGCCATCGAGCTAGACGACACGTACGAATGGGCCATCGGCATGCGTGGCGACACGTACCGCCAGCTCGGACGTTTGGATGAGGCCCTGGCCGACTTCGACCGTGCCCTGGCCATGGATGAGGATGATGTGTGGGACCTGGCCCGGCGGGGCGATACCTACCGGCAGTTGGAGAAATACGCCGCAGCCCTGGCCGACTTCGAGCGCGCGATTGCGCTGGACGAGAATTACAGTTGGGCACTGGGTGGGCGCGGCGAGACCTACCGTAAGCTTGGCCGTCTGGAAGAGGCCCTGGCCGACTTCGACCGTGCGATTGCGCTGGACGAAAACAACACCTGGGCACTCGCCCGACGCGGCGCCACCTACGAGGCCCTCGATCAACTGCCCCAGGCGCTCAGCGACCTCGACCGCGCCATCGAACTGGATGGGCATAACACCTATGCCCTTGGCCTGCGCGGCAACGTCTACCGGCAGCTCGGCCGCTACACCGAAGCCCTGGCCGACCTGAACCGGATAACCTGACCCATTCAGCCGCTGCAAAAATCCGAAATCAAGACCGCCTCAGTCCCGCGACCCGAATCACCGGCACGACGAACATGAACCCGCTGTGCGGTGCCAGAAAATCACCGCCCACGGCGGCCTCGGTCTCGGCAAACAGCCGGTCCAGGTCGAAATCATCGCCCACCACGGCGAACGCGGTGCGGTGATGCACCTCGCCGCTCTGCAAAAAGTGTCGCAAAGACGGAAACAGCGGCAGATCGTCGCGCTGGCCGCTCATCTGGCGCATTTTGTACA
>CAZXQZ010000086.1:0-17640 GCA_964642445.1 uncultured Anaerolineae bacterium | reverse complement strand
GCGGTTGCACAGTTGCCATCTTTCCAAAAAGATGGCAACTGTGCAACCGCCACCACTGCAGAAATCACAGAAGAAAATGACCGGAGGTCACTGAACGATGAGATGGAAACCCACGCGCGCAGACAATGGATCACCAGGCAGTAACGGGGCCAGCACGGGCACTGGACGCACCCATCTCATCGAGCTGCGCCAGGTGCTCAAGGTTTACCAGAGCGCAGCCGGCCCCTTCACCGCCCTGAAGGACGTCGACCTGCAGGTCGATGGTGGCGAGTTCGTCGCGGTGATCGGCAAATCGGGCAGCGGCAAGTCGACCCTCATCAACATGATCACCGGTATCGACCGGCCCACGCGCGGCGAAGTGATCGTGGCCGACACGCCGGTCCACACGCTGAGCGAGGGCAAGCTGGCCGAATGGCGCGGCCGCCACGTTGGCGTCATCTTCCAGTTCTTCCAGCTGCTGCCGACACTGACGGTGCTGGAGAACTTGATGCTGCCGATGGACTTCTGCAACACCTACAGCCGGCGCGAGCGCAAGACGCGGGCCATGCAGCTGCTGGAAAGGGTCGAATTGGCGGACCAGGCCAACAAGCTGCCGTCGGCCCTTTCGGGCGGGCAGCAGCAGCGCGTGGCCATTGCACGCGCCCTGGCCAACGACCCGCCCCTGCTGGTGGCCGACGAGCCCACCGGTAACCTGGACTCGAAAACCGCCGACTCGGTTTTTCAGCTGTTCGAGCAGCTGGTCAGCCAGGGCAAAACCATCGTCATGGTAACCCACGACCGTGACCTGGCGCAGCGGGTGACACGCACGGTGATCATCGCTGATGGCCAGATCATCGAGGAGTACCTGGCCAGGACCTTCCCCGGCCTGACCGAACAGCAGCTGGTGCGCGTCACGCGCCAGGTTTCGCGGCAGACCTTTGCGCCGGGTGAGACGATCATCCACGCCGGCACACCGCCCGCGAACTTCTACATGATCACCGACGGCGAAGTGGAAGTCCACCTGCGTACGCCCAACGGCGAGGAGTTCATCGTCGCCCGGCGCGGTAAAGGCCAGTACATCGGCGAAATCGAGCTGCTGCGGGGCGGTACCAGCATCGCCACCGTACGTGCCGCCATGGACCAGGGCGCAGAGGTAGCGGCGCTCGATCCCCAGGAGTTCGCCGCCGCCGTCGCCGAGTCGGCCGCGGCACGCGAGGCGATCGACCAGGTAGCCGGCGACCGCCTGGCTGAGACCCTGCCCGGCCCGGAAAGGACGCCACCATGATCCGGCCACGCTGGCGTAAAATCGTGCGAGACATCTGGCATAAGAAGGCCCGCACCGTCCTGGTGATCCTCTCGATTGCCGTGGGTGTTTTTGCCGTGGGCGCAGTCGCTCACATGCGCGTGATCGTGACCGACGACATGGTCGCGAGTTACGAAGCCGCCAATCCGCCCAGCGCCATTCTCACGACCGACAAGCCTTTCAGCGACAAGATGGTCGAAGTGATCCGGCGCATGCCTGGTGTGGCCGAAGCCGAAGCCCGGCGTGAGATTGTCTTGCGCTTCCAGCATGCGCAGTCCGATGCCTGGTACCCCCTGCGGCTCTATGCAGTCCCTGACTATGAAAACATGGCCATCAGCACACTGCAGCGCGAGCTGGTCTTTGGCCCGGACCCTGAACGCTGGCCGGACCCGGGCGTCTTCCCGCCACCCGACCGCCAGGTTCTGATCGAGCGGACATCGGCGCTGCTGACCAGTCAGGGCATTGCACCGGACGCGCGCCAGGGAGACGCCTTGTTGATCGAGACACCGGCGGGTAAGCGGCGCCAGCTGCCGATGGCCGGCATGGTCTACGACAGCGTGCACGGGGCAGCGCCGTGGACGGGCACGGCGTACGGTTATGTCACCCTCGATACGATGGAATGGCTGGGTCTGCCGCGCAGCTACAACGAGCTGCACCTGCTGGTCAGCGGTGACCGTCACGACACGGCGCACATCGAAGCGGTGGCCAACGCCATCGAGCGCCGGTTCAACAACAGCGGCATCGAAGTGACGCGCCTGCAGATCCCCACGCCGGGCAAACTGCCGCAGGACGGCATCTTTCAGGCGCTGGTACTGCTGTTGGGTGCGCTCGGTGTTGGTTCCCTGGTGCTGAGCGTGTTTCTGCTGATCAACACCGTATCGGCCCTGCTCACCCAGCAGGTGCGCCAGATTGGTGTCATGAAAGCGGTCGGCGGGCGCACCGGCCAGATCATGCGCCTCTACCTGGGCATGGTGGTCCTGTTCGGCCTGGCCGCCCTGGTCATTGCGGTCCCGATCAGCGCGTATGCAGCACGCTGGATCATCAACTTCTTGTCATACCTGGTCAATTTCAACCTGGGCGAGTTCAGCATCCCACCGCAGGTGGTGCTGTTCGAGGCCGCCGTGGCCATTGGCGTGCCGCTGCTGGCCGGACTGGTGCCGATACTCTCGGGCACACGCGTGACGGTGCGGGAGGCGATTGCCAGTTACGGCCTGTCGGCGGGCTTTGGCGGCAGCCGGCTCGATCGGCTGCTGCAGTCAATCCGCGGGCTGCCGGCGGCCATGGCCATGTCGGTGCGCAATACCTTTCGCAGCAAAGGGCGGCTCATTCTTACCCTGGTCACCCTCTCGCTGGCCGGCACCATTTTCATGGCTGTCGTCAACGTGCGTGCCTCGGCACTCGGCACGGTCGATGAAATCCTGCAGTACTGGAAATTCGATGTCACGGCCGACCTCTCGCAGTCCTACCGAATCAGCCGGCTCGAACCGCTGGCCGCAGAGCTACCGGGTGTGGCCGCCATCGAATCCTGGACGACCGGTGCAACGTTCCGCGTGCGTCCCGATGGCAGCGAAAGTAAGACCATTTTCATCCAGGGTCCGCCCGCGGGCAGCCAGATGATCCAGCCGACCGTGCTGCAAGGCCGCTGGCTGCAGCCAGGTGACGAAAACGCGCTCGTCGTCACGGCCATGATGCTGTCGGACGAGCCGGACCTGGCCGTCGGCCAGGACGTCGTGCTCAAACTCAACGGGGACGACACGACCTGGAACATCGTGGGGGTGGTACGGTTTGCCCAGCCGGTGGCCATTGCTTTTGCCAATTACGACACCCTGGCCCGCCTCAACGGCAGCGCCGGCCGGGGCAACTCGTTGAACGTTACCACGAGCGAACACACCCCGGCGGCACGTGCGGCGGTGGCTGCGGCGCTGGAAGAACGCCTGATCGACGCCGGCCTCAAAGTCAGCAGTGTGCGCACCATCGAACAAATCCGCGACAGCATCGAGGTGCTGTTCAACATTATCATCACGTTTCTGATGAGCATGGCGGTGGTGTTGGCCATCGTCGGTGGAATCGGACTGACGGGGACGATGAGTCTCAACGTCCTGGAACGCATTCGTGAAGTCGGCGTGCTGCGGGCGATTGGTGCAGGCAACAGCGCCGTGCTGCAGGTGGTGATCATCGAAGGCGTATTCATCGGCCTGCTCAGCTGGATCATCGCCGTGCTGCTGTCGATTCCGGTGGGCCAGCCGATTGCCACCGGCGTCGGTTTGGCCACGCTGAATGCACCGCTGAGTTATACGATTTCCACAACCGGCATGCTGCTGTGGCTGGGACTGGTGGTCGGTATTTCGATTATTGCCAGTTACTTTCCGGCCCGGCAGGCGGCGGGACTCAGCGTACGCGAAGTGCTGGCGTACGAGCAATAACGGAGGGTGGACATGAAAGGGATACTCTCTCTCGATTTTGTAGGATATTTTGGCCGGCGGCAGGCCAACCGGCCGGCACGGCGGGTCATCATGGCTGTCGCTGGCATAGTCGTCCTGCTGGCAGCCTGCAACTCGCCGGCACCGGGCATCAACAATCCCATGGCCAATGCCCAACCGACCGTTGCCCCGGCCCAGCCTGTCCAGGCCGCCGACCAGGTCGTGGCCGATGCCATCGTGGTGCCGATCCAGGAAGCACAATTGAGCCTGCCGGTGGCAGGTATCGTGAAAGAGATCCTGGTGGCCGAGGGGGACCAGGTCGCGGCCGGCGATATCGTGCTGCGGCTTGATGATGCCAAACCGCAGGCGGCGTTAGCCCAGGCTGAAGCGGCACTGCGACGGGTCGTGGCCCAGCGCGATCAGCTGCAGGCCGGCCCGCTCCCAGAGGAGGTCGCCGTTGCGCGGCTTGCGGTCGAGGCGGCGCAAAAACAGGTCGATCGACTCAAGGCGGCTGCGCGTCAGCAGGAAGTGGCCGCAGCCAGTGCCAGTCTGGCGGCCGCGCAGGCCGCGCTGCAGAAAGTTCAGGAGGGACCCAACGCCAACGAGCGGATCGCCGCCCAGGCTGAAGTCGACAACGCGGCTGCCCAGGTCCGCCAGGCCCAGGCGGCATACGATCGCGTGGCGGGTAACGCCGACATCGGGGCGCGTCCCGAAGCCCTCCAACTGCAGCTTGCCACCAACGCCCTCAGCGCCGCCCGCGCCCGTCTGAACGCGCTGAATAGCCGTGTCACCGCAGCCGACATTGCCCAGGCCCGCGCCCGCGTGCAGCAAGCCCAGGCCGAGCTGGCCCTGGTACAAGCGCCGGCACGTTCCGAGGACCTGGCCGCGGCACAGGTCGAGGTGCAGCGTGCCGAGGCGCAGTTGGCGCTGGTCGAAATGGGTGCACGGTCCGAGCTCATCGCCGCCGCTGACGCCGACGTGGCCGCCGCCGAAGCGGCAGTGGCGCAGGCGCAGGCGGCATTATCGGATACGCGGGTCATGGCACCGTTCGCCGGCCAGGTTGCCAGCCTGGACATAGAGCCGGGTGAGCACGTCGCGCCCGGTGTCCCCGTCGTGTGGCTGGCCGATACGAGCCGCTGGCAAATCGAAACCGATGACCTGACCGAACTGGACGTGGTGAACGTCACCCCGGGTGCCAGGGTTACCATCACCTTCGACGCCCTGCCCGATCTCGAGCTCACCGGCACGGTGGCGCGTATCAAACCGATCGGCGAAGATAAACTGGGCGACATGACCTACACCGCCGTGATTCGGCCCGACAGCCAGGACAACCGGTTGCGCTGGAACATGACGGCCACGGTGACGATTGAGTAGGCGATGGGGATAGGGGGTTGGGGATGAGACGGATCCTGCCGCTATCCCCACCCCTGGCCCCCAACCCCCATCCCCTATTCAATCAGCAGTTCATCCACATAGCACCACCGCCAGTTCTCGCCCGGCTGGAACGACTGGATGATGGGATGACCGGTCGTGTGGAAGTGTCGGGTGGCGTGCCGGTTCTTGGAGTTGTCGCAGCAGCCGACGTACCCGCAGATCAGGCAGATGCGCAGGTGCACCCACATATCTCCCGTTTTGAGGCAGTCCTCGCAGCCGGTGGCACTGGGTACCACGTCGCGTATCTGGTCGATGTGTTGACAGGTTGGCATATTTCGTCGTTTTCTCCCACGAGTTGGCTATCAGTCGGCGAAGGCCGGCGGCTCGATTGACTGCGACGAGCTCGACTCAATTCAGCTCGGCGCAGTCAGTCGAGTCGGGCTTGCCGCGGTCTGTGTAAGGGTTGCCGCCGCGTGCAGGCGCCCGGTGGCATGCCGCAAAAAGCCGGCGCGCAACCCATCGTCCTGCAAGTCGGCGGCGATGGCATCGATGACCTGGCATGCCGCGCGATATTTTTGGCGGGCCAGGCTGGTCTGACCGGTTGTCGCAAACAGGTCGGCCGCACCGGCACAGGCCGACCACGCAACTGGCCGCATGCCCATCTCACGAGCCCCTGTTTCGGCCCGGTCGAACCGCACCTGGGCGGCGTCTGCATCACCGCATGCGACGCTGACCTGCGCCGCCACCAGGTCGATCATTGGGAACAGATGCTGCATCGAGCGCGCGGCGGCGAACGCCTGGGCGTCATCCACGTGCAGGCGTGCCGTCTCCAGCTCGCCGCGCGCCAGGGCAACCAGTGCCAGACCCACGTGGAATCGCGGTTTCTGCTGCATGCCCAGGAAGGTGGGCACGGTCAGCCCACGCTGGAAATAGTCGGCCGCCTGGTCGATGTGCCCGAGTGTCAGCGTACACATGCCCAGGTCGACCCAGGCAGTGCCACCGGCCTGGACGCCGAGCGGGTGCTCGAGCAGGGCCAGGGTTTGCGCGTGCAGTTCCAGCGCCTTGTCCGCCCATTGCGGTCCAAGGTCGAGGTAAACGGCGCCGAGTGCACTCAAAGCCATGGCCTCCTGAAATGGCATACCACTTGTCCGTCCGCGGTCCAGCGACCGGCCGTACTGCAGCAGGGCTTCCTCGTACGCGCCGCGCAGGTATGCAACCCAACCCAGCATGTAACTGCCCAGCGACTCAGCAAACGCCGCACCGATGTGGGCGGCAATCTGCACGCCCGCACTGGCGCATGCTTTGGCTGCGTCCAACTCACCGTTGCGCAGATGGCACATGGCGACCGCATAGGCCAACGCCTCGGCCTCGTGCTGCTGGTCACCCGCTTCTCGTGCCACAGCCAGGGCCTCCTGTGCCCGGTCCCACGCCTCGTCGTAGCGACCCAGGTGGGTCAGCGTGGTGGCGATGTGGGTCAGGCCGAAGGCCATCTGCTCTTTGATCCCCAGGCCGCGGCTGAGATGGACCGATTCACCCAGGTAGGTGATCGTACGCCCAAAATCACCGGTCATGTTACAGATGCCACAGCGAATCGTCAACAACTCCATAAGGCCGGCGCGGATCTCGAACGTTCGCGCCAGCGCTTCGGCTTCGAGCAGGTGAATCTCCGCCGCGGCGAAGTCTCCCATCCATTGCCCTTCCAGCATGCCAAGCTTGTTCAGCGCCGACACCTGGGTCGCGATGTCCTCGTGGGCGCGCCCAAAGGCCAGCATGGCGTAGAAGGTCTCCAGGGCGCGCGGCACGTCGTATGCCATCATCAAGGCGCCGCCGAGACCTTCGAAGACACGGCGCATCATACCGGCATTATCGACGGTTTGCAGGATTTGCTGCGCCTGGGTGTACAGCGCGATGGCCTCGGTCGTGGCGTAGGCGTGCGCGGCGCGGTCAGCGGCTGTCACCAGGAACGGCAAGGCGCGAGCCAATTCCTGCCCTTCCACGTAGTGGCGCGCGATGTCGTTGACGTGATCGGGTCGCCGGCGCTCCAGGCACTCGGCCACGCGCCGGTGGAGCTCACGTCGCCGCCGCAGCAGCAAGGACGCGTAGGCCGTTTCCTGCGTCAGGGTGTGCTTGAAGATGTACCCCACCGTCGCCAGGTGTTCCTTGACCCGCACCAGCTCACGCTGCTGCAGGTCATCCAGGGCTGAATCGAGCACCTGTGGCTCGTCGTGAACCTCGGCCAGGATTTCCAGGTCGAACTCGCGGCCGATGACGGCGGCCGTTTGCGCAACTCGCTTCGACGCGTCCCCCAGGCGATCGAGACGGGCGGCAATCACCCCGGTCAAGGTATCGGGGACGGTGATGTGCTCGATGGCCTGCGTGGCGCGCCAGTGATCATCAACCTGCACGATCAGTCCGCTGTCGAGCAGCGAGCGGATCACCTCTTCGACGAAGAAGGGGTTGCCTTCCGCCTTGGCCAGGATCAGGCTGCGTACCTTTTCTGGCAGGTCTTCGACGTGCAGCAGGTTGGCCACCAGGGTGCGGGCATGCGTTTCATCCAGGGGTTCCAGGACCAGGTTGGTCAGCCGGGCGGCATCGTGGCGCTGGGCGGCCTGGTAGAACTGCCACGACGGGTGGTGTTCACCCGGCCGGAAGAGCGTGAGAATCAACAGGGGTACGGTGCGCGTCAGTGGCAGCAGCTGCTCCAATAGGGCCAGGGACGTCGCATCGGCCCAATGCAGGTCGTCGAAGAGAAGCACCACCGGCCGCCGCCGTGCCAGCTCTTGGACCAGGGTCACGACCGCACCAAAGATGCGTTCGCGCAGCTGAGGGGGCTCCAGGTAGCGGACACGCTCGCGAGCATCGCCGGTAAGCTCGATGGACAGCAGGGCCGCAATGAATGGCGCGATCTCAGCCGCCTGGTCGGGTATCCAGGTGGTGAGCCAGGTCCCAACGCTGGCGACATCCAGATGGCTGGCGTCGGTACTCGATCCGAACAACCGACCAAAGAGATCGATGAACGGGGCATAGGGCACGCCCACTTCGAAGGACCGTGAACGCCCCTCGAGCCAGGCGATGCGCTCGTGGTGGCCGTCCAGCGCGGCAGCCATGTCTGCGCTCGACAGGAACCCACTGGCAGCCAATGCCTTGCGCAGCTCGGCGATCAGACGTGATTTGCCCAGGCCGGCCTCGCCCGTGATGGTGACGGTGTGTCCCTCGCCCTGGTGCAAGGCCTGGCTGCGGGCCAGCAGCGTTGCCAACTCGTGCTCGCGGCCCACCAGGGGTGAATCAAGTCCCACAATCCCACGCGTACGCACAGAACCGCGTCGCTCGGCCACGACACGATAGGCGTGCGTCTGTTCGCTGCGTCCCTTGACCGTGATCTGGCCGACGTCCACCAGGTGAAACAGGGGCGCCACCAGGCGCTGCGTATTCTCTGAAATCAGGACGGTGTCCGGTTCGGCGGCACTCTGCATGCGCGCAGCCAGGTTGACCGTGTCACCCACCGCCAGGTACTCCATGTGCAGGTCACTGCCAATGTGACCGGCCACGACCAGGCCGGTGTTGAGGCCGACGCGCATCTGAAACGCTGGCACCTTGTGCGCACGGCGTAGTTCTTCCGCATAATCTTGGATCGAAGTCAGAATCGCCAGGCTGGCGCGCACGGCACGTTCGGCATCGTCCTCGTGGGCCAGGGGTGCGCCAAAGAAGGCCAGGACGCCGTCACCGAGGAGCTGGGCAATCGTGCCTTCGTAGCGATAGATCGCTTCGGCCAGTCGGCGATGCGCGCCGGACACGATTTCGCCCCAATCTTCGGGGTCCATCGGTTCGGCCAGGCTGGTCGAACCGACGATGTCGGCAAACAACACGGTGACCAGTTTGCGCTCGCCTTCGACCCGGCTGCGTTCGGCGATGATCTTATCCACCAGTGCCATCGGGACGGCGTGGCGCAGGGCAGCCAGGGGAGCTGGCGGTGGTGCGGCGGCCGCAACGGCGTCTGTCACGGCCGCCAGGTTGAAGCCGCAGTTGCCGCAGAACTTTGCGGTGTCCGATACAGGTGTATGACAGTTCGGGCAGCGCTGGGCCAGGGACTGACCGCAGTTTTCACAGAAGCGAGCAGTGGCCGTATTGATGTGCGAGCAGATTTGACATTTCATGGATGACTGATTCCTCCCGAGTCCTGACCTACGTGCATTCAGACAACTGAGAGTACACCACCGTACTGTTCGCCAGCCAGCCCAAAATCTGACCAATTCCTGTCCACATTGCGCGTGGCAGATCGGCGTTCACAGCGGGTCGGCTGCCCACCTACAACGCGAAGGCGGCCAAGGACGAGCGATCTCTGGTTCTGGGTGGCACGAGTATAGCACAAATTCGTTGGACGGGTCAATGTGGTTTCCGTCGGGCTGTTTGACTCATGCAGTGATTTGGTTATTCGTGCTGGCTGGGCTACACTTCCCAGGCCGGGGCGTGTGGCACCTGGTCGGGAGATTCAATGGTGCCAGACCGAGCGAACATCGTTCGTTTGTTCGTTCGCTGCCCTATTCGTTGATGGCGCGTTCGCCATCGGATGAGGTAAATTATGAACCACGTACGTTGGGGCCTGCTGTCGACGGCCCGCATCAACCGCCGGCTGATCCCGGCAATCCGCGCGTCGGCACGCGGTGAGCTGGTGGCGGTGGCCAGCCGCAGCCAGGCAGCCGCCGACCGCTATGCCGCTGAATGGGACATCTCGCAGGCATTTGGCAGCTACGAAACAATGCTGGACTCCGGTGCGGTCGACGCCGTTTACATCGGATTGCCCAACCACCTGCACGCCGAATGGACGATCCGCGCCCTGCAGGCGGGGGTGCACGTGCTGTGCGAGAAGCCGTTTGCGACCACGCTCGACCAGGTGGACGCCATGTTTGGCACGGCGGCAGCCACCGGTTGCGTTCTGGCAGAAGCATTGATGTACCGCCACCATCCTCAAACGAAGCTGGCGCACGAATGGGTGCAGCGCGGGCGGCTCGGTGACATCACCCTGGTGCGCGGCGTGTTCAACTTCAAGCTGCAGGACCGGGGCAACGTGCGCCTGTTTCCGGAGATGGGCGGCGGCTGTTTGTGGGACGTTGGGATCTACCCGCTGAGTTTTGCGCAGTACATCCTGGGCGGTCCGCCTGACCGGGTCTCCGGCGTTCAGTGGGTAGGTGACAGCGGCGTCGACGAGGTATTTGCCGGGCAAATGACCTATCCAGGCGGCAGCGTGGCCCAGATCAGCAGCTCGTTTCACACACCGTTCGTGACCGTGGCCGAAATCCTCGGTACAGAAGGGCGACTTCTGCTGGACAGCCCGTTTCTCGTCGGCGTCGACAGCCGGCCCCACCAGGTGGTATTCTTTCCCGCGGACGGCGATCTGGAGGTCGTTCCGGTGCCGGATGTCGATCTCTACGTGCCCGAGGTCGATGACCTGAACGACGCCATCCTGGACGGCACGCCGACGTACCTCACGCCCGCCGAGACGCGCGATCACGTGCGGACCATTCTGGCACTGTATGAGGCGGCGCGCACGCAGCACGTCGTGCGCCTCGCCTGACGTCCGGCAGCAATTTCCCGCCGGCGCGGGACTGCGGTCCCATGACAGCGGGACACCTCCGGGTTAGAATGACATCGGCACTCGACGTGCCAGGTCGTCGTTGATCGCAGCGACTGCCTATCATTCACCCGCGGAGGTACCCATGAAGAAGATAGCGATATTCGTGGTCGTGCTCGTCATCGCAGTGGCGGCGCTGGCTACCGTCGTGACCGCCCAGGGCAACGGGGCTGGACACGCATCGGCGGCCCTCGTCGACGTGGATGGCAACGAAGTTGGGTTCGCCCAGTTCACCGAAGATGCCACCGGGATGCTGCACGTCAGCGTGCACGTCAAAGGCGTCTCCCCCGGCCAACACGGCATCCACCTGCACGCGGTGGGCAGCTGCACCCCGACGTTTGCGGCGGCGGGCGGTCACCATAACCCACTGGGCCGTCAGCACGGTCTGGCAAACCCCAACGGCGCGCATGCCGGCGACCTGCCCAACCTGGAGGTCAACGCCGCGGGCGTAGGCCGCCTGGTCGGTACCACCGACCGTGCCACGCTTTCGGCCGGACCGACCACCCTGTTCGATGCCGACGGCAGCGCGGTGATCATCCATGCCGGCCCGGACGATCAGGTCACCGATCCCACGGGTAACAGCGGTGGGCGGATTGTGTGTGGCGTGATCCAACCGTAGCGCGCGCACCCAGGGGTCTGCAAAATATCCCGGCCGTTGACGAAAACCCGAAGGGCCTGCTCCCAATTTGAGATACACCTGCTTGCAGGCCCTTATTTGACAGGATCACCGATCCCAGGTATACTCATGCTCGTTCTTGAGCGAATAGAATCCGGTTCATTGGCGCGGTCCGGTTTTTTGGCTGGACGGCGCCTTTTTATTTGCTCTCACCCGATGTGTCTCAGCGGTCGTTCACGTTGGCAAATATTGACCGCATTTTAGGAGTATAATGAGTTTCGTTTCATTCGGTCTCGAGCCGCGCCTCTTACACGGCGTCAAGCAGCTCGAGTTCGATCACCCGACCCCCATTCAAAGTGCAACGATTCCGGTTGCACTGACTGGACAAGACATTCTCGGCTCGGCCGAGACCGGTACCGGCAAAACGGCCGCGTACCTGCTGCCCCTGCTGCACCGGCTGTTGGCGTCGCCCGCGCAAGCCCGGCGACCGCGCGCCCTGATCCTCGTGCCGACGCGCGAGCTCGCCCTGCAGGTGGCCGAACAGGCACATATCCTGGGGGCAGCCACCGGGCTGCGCACGCTTGCCGTTTACGGCGGCGTGGCGCTGTCACCGCAGCAGCAGGGCCTGGCGCGCGGCGCCGAGGTGGTCATCGCTACCCCAGGCCGTCTGCTCGACCTGGCTGCACGACGCAGCGTACAGCTTGATGGTGTGCAAATCCTGGTCATCGACGAGGCCGATCGTATGCTCGACGTCGGCTTTTTGCCCGACCTGCGCCGCATCGTGCGCCAGCTGCCGCGCGTGCGGCAGACGATGCTCTTTTCGGCCACGCTGTCACCCATCCTGGGTCTGGCGGCCGAAGTAACCCATCAGCCAGTGCGCATCGAAGTGTCGAAGGCGACCACCCCGACCGCCATTCAGCAGACGCTGCTGACCGTGCCCGAACACCTGAAGGTGCAGGCTGTGCAAACCCTGCTGCGCGGCGCGGACATGGACAGTGTGCTGATCTTCACGCGCACCAAACACCGCGCCGACCGGTTGGCCAAAACCCTGGTCCGTGCCGGCATTCCGGCCGCGGTGATTCATGGCAACCGCTCACAAAACCAGCGTATTGCCGCCCTCGAGGCCTTTCGCCATGGGAACACACGTGTCCTGGTGGCAACCGACATCGCCGCACGCGGCATCGACGTCGAAGGCATCTCGCACGTGGTGAATTACGACGTGCCCGCCCAGCCCGATGACTACGTACACCGCATCGGCCGCACCGGGCGCGCCGCAGCAACCGGTACCGCCTACACCCTGGTGACCCTGGCCGACGAGCCACTGGTGCGCCGCATCGAGGCCGTACTCAAACACAGAATCGAGCGCCGGCGGGTCGATGGGATTGACTATACGACGCCCGCCCTGGTGCAGCCCGATGCTGAAGCAATCCGCCGCTACCGCGAAGCCAACCGGCGTCCGACAGGTGCGGGGACCGCAGCAGCCCGCGCCCGTTAAACCAACTCGCAAGACCTGTTATTCGTAACAGCGACGCCGGGTGCCGATGGGAACAGCTCCCCATCGGCACCCGGTTCTTTTTTACCGGGTTCCGCAGCAGGAAACAAGTTGAGTACCATACAAGTCACCCTTCCAGAGGACCCTTTGCAGCGCGTCGATCGGGCGGTGCGCGATCTCGCTACCACACGGTCGGCTTTCACGCGTCAGGCTTTCGAAGATGCACTCCAGCACTTGCGCATGCAGGACATGGAAAAAGGAGCCGCAGAAGGATACGCCCAACAATCGCAAACTGTTGATGAGGTAACCGTCTGGGAGACTACGCAAGATTGGGGTAACATGTGAGACGGGGGGAAGTCAGTTGGGTGGAGTTGGAATGGCCGCAATCCGCAGTACCATCCGCACATCGACCGCCAACGCCCCGCGTGCAGCGCCACGCGGATAGACCACCAGCGGGTTGATGTCGATTTCCTCGATCTGCGGGTGCGCCAGGGCAATCTCGGCGACCGTCAGGATGACATCCACCACAGCGTCGATGTCGGCCGGCGGCTGGCCGCGTTGGCCACGCAGCAGTTTGCCGGCGGCGGTAGCGTCGATCAGACGCCGCGCCTCGGCGGGACCGAACGGCGCCACCGCAAACGCCGCGTCGTGCAGCAGCTCGACGTAGATGCCACCCAGGCCAAACATCACCAACGGCCCAAACTGCGGATCTCGCCGCATGCCCACGATGAGCTCGTAACCTGGCGGCACCATCTCGGCAACCAGCACCCCCTCGCTGCGCACGTCAGGCCGCTGGGCGGTGATGCGCGCCATCATCGCGGTAAACTGCGCCCGGACGGCGGCGTCATCGGGCACGTTCACCACGACACCTCCCACTTCCGACTTGTGCAGGATGTCCGGCGAAACGATCTTGAGCGCGACCGGATACCCGATGCGCGCTGCGACCACAGCGGCTTCGTCCGCCGTGTGCGCCAGTTCCGCCTGCGGCTGCGGCAAACCGTAGGCCTGCAGGATAGGGCGTGCCTCGGCTTCGCCCAGCTGCGGGCGCCCCGCCGCGGTTGCGCTCTCCAACCAGCCAACGACCGCGCTGGACACAGGCAGGGCTTCTCGCCTGGCATCACCCTCCGCCAGGCGGGCCAGGTAATCGGCCCGCTGCCAGAGGGCACCCAACGCCTGCGCCGCCTGTTCGGGGAACTGGTAGGCGGCGATGCGGTGGGCATGGAGCGTCATCAGGGGCCGGCGGACCGCCTCAGCCCCCATGAAGCAGGCAACGACCGGTTTGGCAAAACCCTGGGCCCCGTGGCTGATGGCCTCTGCCACAGCCACGGGGTCGACGACGGCGTGCGGAACCAGGATGGGGAGCACCGCATCGAAGGTGTCATCGGCGAGCAGCGTACGCATCACCTGCTCGTACTGTGAAGGATGGGCACCACCGAGCAGGTCGATCGGGTTGCTGGTCTGTGCATCGGAACAGATCGTGGCCAACGGCGCCTGAACCACCGGCGGTGTGGGCGGGAGGGTAAGACCCACCGTGGCCAGCGCGTCGGCGGCCAGGCTGGCCGGCCCACCCGCATTGGTCACGATAGCCACGCGCCGGCCACGCGGCAGCGGTCCATAAACCAGGGCCAGTGCCCGGTTGAACAGCGCCTCCACCGTATCGACCCGCTGCACCCCGGCCTGGCGGAAGGCTGCGTCGTACGCTGCCATCTCACCCGCCAGGCTGCCGGTGTGGGAGAGTACGGCCCGCTGGCCGGCGGGGTTGGTGCCTGCCTTGAGCACCAGGATCGGCTTGTCCCGTGTCACACGGCTGGCCACGTCGATGAAACGACGTCCGTCGCGAATCGCTTCGACGTAGAGCACGATCACGGACGTGTTGGGATCCGCCGCCATGGCTTCGACGAGGTCGGTCTCGCTGACGTCGGCGGCGTTGCCGACGGTTGCGAAGCGGCTGAAGCCGATACCCTTGTCGGCGGTCCATTCCAGGATACCGCCGCAGATGGCACCCGACTGGCTGATGAAGCCGATCGCCCCCGGCTTGGGCATCAGGCGGATGAACGTACAGTTGAGGCCGGTGTAGGCGTCCAACGTACCCACGCAGTTGGGCCCAATCAAGCGCATGCCGTAACGTCCGGCAATCTCGAGCAGACCCCGTTCACGCGCCACGCCGGCGACCCCGACCTCCCCAAAACCACCGGAGATGACGACGGCGGCTTTGATGCCGCGCTGGCCACAGGCCTCCAGCACCGGCAGGCACGCGGCGGCGGGCACCATCAGCACCGCCAGCTCGACCGGATCGGGCACGTCACCGATGTCGGGATAGACCGGCAGGCCACGGATCGTCGATGCTTTCGGATTCACGCAGTGAACGGCACCCTGATAACCGTGGCTGAGCAGGTTGACCACCACGCCGTGGCTGAGTTTGTGCGGATCGGCCGAAGCACCTATGACGGCGACGCCGGCGGGGTCGAAAAACAGATCGAGAGAAGACCGAGGTTCAGATGTCCGGCTCCTTTGACCGATCGGATGTAGGTCTGCTGGGGTGGTCTGTACTGTCATCGGCAGATCGCGCTCCTCATCGCCAAACCGGATCGGAATTCGTGCCACGGCGTCGCCGGGCCGGCCGGATTGCCTGTAAGTATAACCGGGGCTGCCGGGTGAAGTCAACCCGGTCCACTGAGGATTTTGGATGCGTGGTGTGGTGCATCGACCGTCGAAAGCAGGACCATCGACCGGAGACCTCCCTGGTCCGACAGTGGATTGACAACGATGGGCCTGTGTGCCATAATCGGCATACCGCCACGCCCACCCGTTCGATGGTGCGGCGGGCCTCAGGGCCTGTAAAAGAATAACTTCCGGCATTATGGCTGAATTCGCCGCTCGGAAGGCGGTGGCGGTTGCACAGTTGCCATCTTTTTGGAAAGATGGCAACTGTGCAACCGCCACCGCCACATTCGATCCATAGAGCACGGGAAGTCGTTCTTTTACGAGCCCATAGGTCAAAAAAAGGAGAGACACGTATGCCAGCCTATGTCGTTGTCGACATCGACGTCACCGATCCAACCACCTACGAAACCTACCGGGACCTGGCGCCGGCCACGGTCGCCCTGTACGGTGGCCGTTACCTGGCCCGCGGCGGGGCCGCCGAAACCCTGGAGGGCACCTGGGCCCCTACGCGCCTGGTCATCCTGGAATTCCCCAGCGTCGAGCAGGCCAAAGCTTGGATCGACTCACCGGAGTACGGCCCAGTCAAGAAGATACGCCACGCGGCCGCCAACTCACAGATGGTCGTTATCGCGGGGGTGATTCCGGCTGAATAGACTGGTTGAGAGTTGCATGACGATGTCGTACGCGCAGATTGCATTGTACTTAATTTTGCTGTATAATTGGAGTAATGCGGAGGTAGTGGTATGACGATTGCAGCAAGAAATATCGACAAAGTGCGCGTGCAGGTCGATCTCAGTCAGGCAGAGGCCAGCATGCTGGAGTTGTTGCAGGCCCGATTGGCGGTACGGTCGCGTGCCGACCTGCTCCAGCAAGCCTACGGCACTTTCTTGTGGGTCATCGACGAGATACTGAGCGGCCGGCACGTCATCAGCGTGGACGAAGCATCACTTGCCCAGGTGGATCGTTTCAAGGAGCTCAGTGTACCTGCGGTTCAACCCCAGGTCTTCGATCACTATAACTACCTGGAAATGCGACCCGCTACTCGCCACGCACAGCCCTATCTTAAGGGTCGGAACATCACCGTGGGGCAGGTGATCTACAAAATGCGGGCCAACAATCTCTCTGTCGAGGCAGCAGCCCAGGACATGGATTTGCCGCTGCACCAGGTGAGGGAGGCAGTGGCCTACTACTACGTCCACCGTGACGTCATCGATGGCGAAGCCGAAGCCGACAAACAATATCTGCTTTCACAGGGGTTCTCGCTGGATGCTCCGGCTATACCTTGATGATTGTGCTTTCTCGTACAACTTGCGGCGTTTGCTTCAGGCGGACGACCATGACGTCGAGATACCTGCTGATACCCACCCCCCGCTGACGGGCGCAGAGGACATGGTGCACCTCGAGCACGCGTCGCATACAGGCCGCACTCTCCTGACTCTAAATCCGAAAGTAACGGCACCATGGTCCAAGGAGCCGAAACAGATTATGTCAACTAGTGAGCCTGCTGCGCCATCCCTGCGCAGCATCTTTTTGGGTATTGCCCTGGCCATCCTCTTGCTCATCGGGTTATGTCGCATTGGCGACCTGGTCAAGTATGCCGGGGTTGGGTTGCTGTGGCTGCCCAGCCAACTCGGCCTGCTCGATCAGGTCAAACCTGAGGAGATCGAGTTTTTCGATCTATCGCAGAAAAACAATACGTGGCAGGTGACACAACCGGGTCTGTACGCCGTGTATACCGCCAACGACAAACTGCTGGAACTCTCGAACGCCCTCGAATCGAGCGAAAAAACCTGGTTGAGCGCCACCACGGAGACCGGCAGCGTGGTCACGATAACGCCGGTACGGCGCGGCTTGAGTCTCCTGGACACCCCCCTGGTGCCCGGACGACCGGTGTACACGATTGCGGTACCTGCGGCGGGACGTTATGCCCTGGTCCATCCTCACCCAGTGGCACAGATGGCCATCGTGCCCGATTACGTGACCGGTCACGAAATCGTCATCCTGCTGGTGTTGGGGATCGAAGCCCTGGTCGTTGGAGGCATAGTCGGCTGGTTCTTGTACCGACGACGGCGGCGATTCTAGATTTTGGATTTTAGGTTTTGGATTTTGGATTGGGCCAATCCAAAATCCAAAACCTAAAATCCAAAATCGACCGATCGTAGG
>CAZXQZ010000085.1:0-17937 GCA_964642445.1 uncultured Anaerolineae bacterium | reverse complement strand
CCAGGTCTTCCTGGATCGTTTTTATCCCGGTGACGGCCGGCCCTGGCTGGCCCCTCCCGGCCACGACGGTGAGACTGACCTGGGCGGATTCTGGGGCGGCACGCTGCGCGGCGTATACGACCAACTCGACTACATCGCCCGCCTGGGTGTGGACTGCCTGTGGCTGTCACCCCTGTTCGTCAGCCCGTCGCACCACGGCTACGACGCCGTCGATTATTATGCAATCGACCCCCGCTTTGGCACGGCGGACGACCTGCGCGACCTGGTGCGTGCCGCCCATGCCCGCGGTATGCGCGTGCTGTTCGATTATGCCACCAACCACATGGCAGCCGGACATCCTATCTTCCAGGCCGCCCTGCTCGATGCGCACAGCCCGTACCGCGATTGGTTCTACTTCGACGACTCGCCCATCGGCTACCGCACGTTTTTCAACGTGCCGGGCATGCCACAAATCAACACCGATCATCCGGCAGCGCGCCGCTTCCTCATCGATATCGCCACCTTTTGGCTGCGCGAGTTCGACATCGACGGCTACCGCCTCGACTTCGCCCACGGCCCCACGCGCAGCTTCTGGAGCGACTTCTGGCCGGCGTGTAAGGCGATCAAACCCGACTGCTGGTGTTTTGGTGAGGTCATCGAACCGCCCGACCTGCAAATGAGCTTTGTGGGAAGATTGGATGGCCTGCTCGATTTTCAGCTCAACGAGCGGCTGCGCCGTCTGTTTGGCCAGGGCCGCAGCGACTTGAACCAGTTCGACCAGTTTCTGACCGCCCACGAGTCGTATTTTCCGCCGGACTTCACGCGGCCTGGCTTCGTCGACAACCACGACATGGACCGCTTCCTCTACCTGGCGGGCGGCGATGTGCGACGCGTGCAGCTGGCCGCACTCTGCCTGGCCACCCTGCCCCAGCCCTGGATCATCTACGCCGGCACCGAGCTGGCCGTCACCCAGGATGCGGGCCGTGACGCCTGGGGCCTCGAAGCCAACCGCGTGCCTATGCCGTGGGCGGAGCTCGACGACCCAGCCCGCGTCGGCACCCTCGCCTATTTCCAGGCCCTGGGCCGTCTGCGCCGCCGATTCCCCTGGCTGGCCGCCGGCACGCGCCAGACCGTGCACCTGGATGCGGCGCACAACACCTACGCCTACATCCGCCACGCCGCCGGCAGCCAGGCGCTGCTGGTGGTCTTCAACCTGGGAGAGGAATCAGCGACCTTCGGTATCTTTTTGGATCGTATCAGACCGGCCGTCATCGAGCCGCTGCCCGGCCTGGTGGGGGCGGCCACCGCTGTGTTCGACACACAATCGATTCGCATCACCCTACCCGCCCTCAGCGGCGGCGTGTGGCTCATACCCACATGACCCTTTGGCGCCTTCGCGTCTTTGCGCTTCGCGCCTTCGTACACTTTGCATCTTCGTGCTCAAGGAGGTAGATTCGTTATGCGAGCTTTCCGGATTCTCTCGATCCTCGTCATCCTGGCCATGTTGGCCGGGGTGCTGCCCACGATGGCAGCGTCACCCGCCCGCGTCCGTCCCGATACCATCGTGGTGGACGGCGTCATCGATGCCGAGTATGGTTCACCCATCGCCACCGACCAGGCCGGCGATGGCAACGGTAATACCAACATGGACCTGCTCAGCCTGTACGTGGCGCAGGACGCAACGGCGTATTATTTCGCCTGGACGATCAACGCCAACATCGTCAATACCAACTGGGGCAAATACCTGCTCTACATCGACACGACAAACGATGCCAACGGCGCCACCTCCGACGCCTGGGGTCGCAACGTCGTCGTGCAGGACCCGCACAAACCGGAGTTTTCGGTCAACTCCTGGTCCGACGTCGCCAACTACGGCACCGGTAACATCCAGTTCTTCCAATGGAACCAGGGCACGACCAGCTGGACGCAGAACGGTACGATCGACGAAGCCGCACGCGGCGCCGGTGATACGTCGGTCCTGGAATGGAAAGTCCTCAAATCGGCCCTGGGCAATCCGAACTCGATCTGGGTCGAGGTCTATTCCACCGGTGGCGGGGGCGGCGACAACGCCCAGGATACGATCAACAACCCCGCCGAAGACTGGAATGCCACCAACTGGTCGGACCAGGCCGTGCTGCTGAACTCGACCGAGTTCCCGGTGCCGGTCACCGAGCTGCTGGTGACCTTCCCCGGTGGTTACGTCGAGGCCGCCGGCCTCGGCAGCAACTGGGATCCGGGCAACCTCAATACCCAGGCCAACGACGACAACGACGACCAGGTGTGGAAATTCACCACAACGGCGATTCCGGCGGGCACGTACGAATTCAAAGCCACCGTCGGCGGCACCTGGGACGAAAACTACGGCGTCAACGGCGAGCCCGGCGGACCCAACGTCCAGTTTACAACCGCCGGGAGTGAGACGGTCCACTTCTACTACGACCGCCGCGACTCGAACATGGTCGCCAGCCGGCCCAACTACCGCATCCCCGTGCTCGTGGGCAGTCTGATGAGTGTCGTCGGCGGTGCCAACTGGTCACCCGACAACCTGGTCGGCTGGATGAAGGACCGCGATGGCGACGGCTGGTATACGACGTCGTTCAACTTCCCGCCCGGCTCGTACGAATACAAGGTCGCCCTCAACGAGTCTTGGGACGAAAACTACGGCCAGAACGGTGTGCCGGGTGGACCCAACATCCCGCTGGTAGTCCCAGCCACGGCCAATGCGCCGACCACCGTCGTCACCTTCCGCTACAACGACACGACGCACCAGATCCAGGACACCATCAACAACCCGCCGGCACCGCAGGTCGGTGACAACAACATCTGGTGGGACGGCCTGGGGCACAACAGCCGCATGGATCTCTTCCGCCAGCCCTTCGGCGCGGTCGAGCAGAACGGTACGGTCACCCTGCGCTTCCGCACCTATGCCAACGACGTACAGCGGGTCAAGGCGCGGGTTTGGAATACGGTGCTGCAAGGTCAAACCATCTACAATCTATCCAGGGTGGCCACCGACAGCACAGCGGCGCCCTTTGGTTACGAATACTGGGAAACGACCTTCGACGTGGGGCCGGACCTGGGCATTCTCTACTACCGCTTCATCATCGAAGATGGCACGGCAACAGCCTACTACGAAGAAACGGCGGCGCGCGCCGGCGGCTGGGGCCAGGCCTACAGCCAGTCACCCGACCGCGGCTACAACATCTACGTCTACAAGACCGGCTTCACGACGCCTGAATGGGTCAAAAACGCCGTCATCTACCAGATCTTCCCCGACCGTTTCCGCAACGGCGACGCCAGCAACGACCCGACGGCGTCCGACTGGTTCTACCCGGCCGAGCGTGGGCAGCGTTTCCCGATCACGCCGTGGAATACGATCGTGCCCGACCCTGAACCGAACATCCCGACCAACCCGTGGCACATGACCTACAGCAGCACCGCCTACGGCGGTGACCTGCAAGGTATCATCGACGAGCTCGATTACCTGCAGGACCTGGGCGTGACCACGGTCTATCTGAACCCGATCTTCGATTCGCCCTCGAACCACAAGTACGACGGGCGAAACTACCGGCGCATCGATCCCACGATGGGTGTGTTGAATGACGACGCGGCTTCCCTGGCGCTCTACCAGACCCTGGCCGCCGAGCTGGAGAACCGCGGCATGTACCTGATCCTGGACGCCGTGCCGAATCACGTCTCTTCGGACAGCCCGTTCTTCGATCGTTTCAACCGCCATCCCGAAGTGGGTGCGTGTGAAAGCGTCGACAGCCCGTACCGCACCTGGTTCTTTTTCCAGCCCGCCAGTCCGCCGGGCAGCGGTGTCTGCGCCGGTGACACCAACTACACCGCCTGGTTCGGCGTCGCGACGCTGCCACAGATCAATACCAACCATCCCGACGTGCTGAATTACTGGTTTGGCCCGCAGGGCGCCGCCAACTACTGGCTCGACCTGGGTGCCGACGGCTGGCGCGTCGACGTGGTGCCCGACGTGGTTGGTGTCAACCCGACCTTCTTCGAGACCTGGCGCCAGGTGACGAAGGCGGCGAATCCGAACTCCATGATGTTCTCCGAGACCTGGAGCGAAGGCGATGCGCAGTTCCGCCTGCTGGGTGACGAGTTCGACTCGACGATGAACTACCGCTTCCGCAAGAACCTGCTCGGTTTCCTGCGCGATACGCCGTGGGAAGACAACGACAACAACGGCGGCAACCGCATCGAACCGCTCTCGCCCAGCCAGTTCGAAGCCGAGATGCGCGCCATCCAGGAGGACTACCCTGAGCCGGCCTTCGCCACGGCGATGAACCTGGTCGACAGCCACGACACCAACCGCGCCGTGCGTGTGCTCGACCATTTCGGCATCGCCAACGGCCAGCCGGTCGATAACTTCGAGGATGGTCGTGACCGTCTCGCGCTGCTGGCCATCGTGCAGATGACCCTGCCCGGCGCACCGACCATCTACTACGGCGACGAAGTGGGCCTGGTTGGTTACGGCAGCGACATTCCGCGCGACGACCCGTACAACCGCCAGCCCTACCCCTGGTCTGACGAGGCCGGCTACAGCAGCCTGCCCTCCTGGCGCCAGGCTTTCCCCGATCTGTTGAGCCATTACGAAAACCTCACCAGTTTGCGCAACAGCAAGAGCTTCCTGCGCACCGGCACCTGGGATACGCTGCTGGTCGACGATGCCAGCAAGACGCTGGCCTACGGCCGGCGCGATGGCACCGGCGTCGCCGTGGTGGCCATCAACCGCGACACCGTCGAGCACCAGGTGGTCGTGGACGTCGACGGCTACGTGCCCGAAGGGGCGACCCTGGACGATGCCCTGGCAACCGGCACCAGCCTGACCATCGATGCCAGCCGCACCATGACCTTCACCGTACCGCCGATGTGGGGCCGCGTTTGGGTCAGCCAGCCGGGCATCGACATGAGCCGGCCAGGCGCCCCGCGTAACCTGGCCGCCGCCGAAGGCGATGGCGAAGTCAGCCTGACCTGGCAGCCACCCGCCGAATCGGCACCGCTGGGCGGTTACATCGTCTACCGCAGCCTGGTCAACGGCGGCTTCGAGCCGGTCAGCGAAGTCCTGGCCGACACCGAATTCGTCGACGACAGCGTGACCAACGGCAGCACCTACTTCTACGAGGTGCGCGCCGTGACCACAACGGGGCTGCAAGGCGAGCCTTCCAACACGGTCAGCGCCCTGCCACATTACGTCATCGACTGGGCGAACCTGCAGTGGCCGCCGGACATCACCCACATCGTCAGCATCATCACACCGACGCCCAACATCTACGGGCAGGTCTGGATCGACGGTGTCACCAGCCAGGCCGGTGCCACAGCGAGCCTGCACGCCGAAGTCGGTTACGGTCCGCGCGACAGCGATCCGGCCACGGCCGCCGGCTGGTCCTGGATGCCGATGACCTTCAATGCCAATGCCGGCAACAACGATGAGTTCATGGGCAGCCTGCTGCCGCACCCGGTGGGCGAGTACGACTATGCCGTGCGTTACACCACCACCAACGGCCGCGACTGGCTCTACGCCGATCTGGATGGAACCGGCAACGGCTATGACCCCGATCAGGCGGGCAAGCTGCACGTCGTCTCGTCGGGTGATACGACCCCGCCGTCGATACCGCTCAACCTGCGCGAACAGTCACGCTCAGCGGCCGCCATCGCGATCGAGTGGGACGCCTCACCCGAAGTGGACACGCACGCCTACGGCGTCTACCGTGAGCAGCTGGCCGCCGGCGGCAGCCCCACGGCACCGGTCTTGATCGCTCTCGTCCTGGCGCCAACCACCGAGTACACAGACGAATCGGTGGCCACGAATATCACCTACCGCTACACGGTGACGGCGATCGACACGAGTTACAACGAATCAGGTCCTTCCAATCCGGTTGATATCACCGCCGAGCAGCGCATTGTCAGCGTCACGTGGAACGTCACCACGCCGGCCTTCACACCGCCCGGCGATACGATCTACATCGCCGGCGACAACGGCAGCGTCTTCGGGGCCTCCTGGAACCCAGGCTTCCAGCCGCTGACCCCCAACGGTCCCAACAGCTGGAGCGTGACCTTGCAGGCGCCCGAGGGCACGCAGCTGCAGTACAAGTTCACCCGCGGTGCCTGGGAGAAGGTCGAATGGTGGGGCACGCTGACCGGTTTCAACAACCGCTCTCTCAGTGTGGTCTGGAGCGCCGGCAGCACCCAGGTGGTCAATATCACCGACCTGGCCAACTGGCGCGACCTGCTCGTCGTCCAGACCGGCTACACCACGCAAACCAACGCACCCGATGCTATCACGTCGATCTGGGCGATGATGAATCGCCCCATCGACCCGGCCACGACGGCGGTCGACACGATCACGGTGGTGCAGCAGGGTGGCGGCGCCGTGGCGGGCACGACGGTCTATGACCCGGTGGGCATGACGTTCACCTTCACACCGACTGTGCCGCTAGGTCCTGGCCTCTACACCGCCACGGTCAACCCCGGCAACCTGCGCGGCACCGACAACGATAACACCGGCATGCTGGCCCCTTACAGCTGGGAGGTCATCAGCACACCCACCGCGGTCCGCCTGGGCCAGTTTGGCCTGCCCGGTGAATCACCGCTGCTGCCGGCCGCTCTGCTCATCGGCCTGACCAGCCTCGTCCTCCTGGGCGCAGTCCTGCGCAAACGACGCCAGCCCGCCTAAGCCCATCCCGGCCGCGGCCTGGCCCAAACCCTCAACCCGCGGCGGTCTCAGCCCTCCCCCCACTGAGACCGCCGCCCCCCCACCCCCACCCTCCAACCTCCACCCTCCACCCTCCAACTTCCAACCCCATCCCCCCCCAATTGCCCTCTCCCCACCACTCATGGTACAATCACGTCAGCCAATCCCGTGCCACAATCAAATCGTTCAGGAGTAGACACCCTATGCTGTCGCCCAAACGCTTTTTCGATCTGTCCGCCTTTGCCCATCACCGGATCTTCGACGGTGTTGCGTGGGTGTGGGAAGTCCTGCCGCGCATCGAAGCCTACATTGCCACGCAGCTGGCCGGCACGTACGCGCCCGGTCTGTTTGGAGAGGTGGCGGAGGGCGCCTACCTGGTCCATCCAGAGGCGATCTACCTGGGCGAGGGTTCGGTCATCGAACCGGGGGCGTACGTAGCGGGGCCGTGTATTATTGGCCGCAACTGTGTCATCCGGCACGGCGCTTACCTGCGGGGTGACGTCATTCTGGGCGATCACTGCATCGTGGGGCATGCCAGTGAGGCGAAGAATGCCCTGTTTCTGGACGGTGCCCACGCACCCCATTTCGCCTACGTGGGCGACTCCGTACTGGGTAACCGGGTCAACCTCGGTGCCGGGACCAAACTGAGCAACCTGGCTTTGACAAGCCAGAAGGACCCGTCCACCGGTAAACGCAACACCATCAAACTCGAAGTGAACGGGCAGCAGGTGGACACCGGCCTGGCCAAGATGGGGGCGGTCCTGGGGGACGATGTGCAGGTCGGCTGCAACGCCGTGCTCAATCCGGGCTGCATCGTCGGCGCACGCGCCATCGTCTACGCGGGCATCAGCCTGCGCAAGGGCTACTATCCACCGGGCACGATCATCAAGTTGGAGCAGCCGGTGAGCATGCTGCCACGAATGTGAGGCTCTATGTGCGGACGCTTCGTGCTGTTTGCATCACCCGACATGCTGCAGGCCGAGTTCGACCTGGCGGCACCGCCCACCGGGCTGACGCCGCGCTACAACATCGCGCCCACCCAGCCGGTGGCCGTGATTGCCAACAAGGGCGAACGGTCGATCGAGATGTTCACCTGGGGTCTGATTCCGTCCTGGGCCAAAGAGCGCAGTATCGGCAGCCGCATGATCAACGCTCGCGCCGAAACCCTGGCCGAGAAACCGGCGTTTCGTGCGGCATTTCGTAAACGCCGCTGCCTGATCGTGGCTGATGGCTTCTACGAGTGGAAAAAAGAGGGGACAGGCAAGACGCCGATGTTCATCCGCCTGGCGTCGCAGCGCCCATTTGCCTTTGCCGGCCTGTGGGAGTACTGGCAGCCGCCCGGTGCCGAGCCGGTCCTGTCGTGCACGATCATCACGACCGATGCCAATGCCCTGGTGAGCCCCATCCACGATCGTATGCCGGTCATACTACCCGCAAGCGCATATGACCTCTGGCTCGATCCGGCGCCGCGCGAGCCGGCCGCGTTGATGGCCCTGCTGCACCCGTTTGAAGACGAACCGATGGAGGCGATCGTTGTGTCCAGGCTGGTCAATTCGCCCGCCAATGAAGGCCCTGTGCTGGTCGAACCAGCGTGACGGTTTTGGATTTTGGATTGGTAGCACAGACAGTTGCCATCTTTCCAAAAAGATGGCAACTGTCTGTGCTACCGCCACCGCCAAATTCGATCAAGAAAGCACGGGAAGTTATTCTTTTACGAGCCCTAAGGGAGCGTTGGGGGCGAGGCGGTCGGCGGTGAAGTGACGGATGCCGCGTAGGCCGGCGACGATGACGTCGGTGGCAAGGCCTACGAACAGGCCGTGTTCGACGATGCCGGCGCGTGCGCTGAGTTGCGCGGCCAGCTCGGCGGGCCGGCTGATCGGTCCAAAATGGCAGTCGATGATATAATTGCCCTGGTCCGTCTGGTACGGGGCTTGCTCCTGGTTCAGGCGCAGAACCACCCGTGCACCGAGCGACTCGATGTAGGCCGCCTGCACACGCCAGCTGAAGGGAATGACCTCCACCGGCAGCGGCCAGTGCAGGCCGATTTGCGGTGATAGTTTCCCCTCGTCGATGACAATGACCTCGCGGCGGCTGGCCTGGGCCACGATCTTCTCCTTGAGTAAAGCCCCGCCGCCCCCCTTGATCAAGTCGAAGCCGCGGCCGCGACGCGCGGCTTCGTCGGCGCCGTCGATGGTAATGTCGACGACGGGGTGATCGTTGAGGGTCGTCAACGGTATCCCCAGGCGCCGCGCTTCGTGCTCGACGGCGTTGGCGCAGGGAATGCCCACGATATCGGTGAGGGACCCGCTTTCCAGGAGCACGGCCAGCCGGCGTACGGCATAAATCGCCGTGCTGCCCACGCCCAGTCCCACCACCATGCCCGACGTCACGAACTCAACGGCTTGTTCTGCGGCCGCCTGTTTGAAGGCGGCAACCTGATTGTGTGAGATATCCATCGCCTATCGTTCCGTGGTCACGAGTGTACCGGGGGTGGCATGTTCGAGGCATCCCGAACGCCAGCTGTGATCATCGCGTGCGAGCAGGGCGTCAGCCGCTTCGGGGCCCCACGTGCCTGGGGCGTACGGGTGCAGTGCCGGCGTTTCTTGCGATTCCCAGGCGTTGAGGATGGGATCGATTAGCTTCCATGCCTGCTCGATTTCGTCACTGCGCGTAAACAGGGAGGCATCGCCGTTGAGCGCATCCAACAGCAGCCGTTCGTAGGCATCGGGCAGCTGCTGGCTGGCAAACGATGAACGAAAATGGAACTCCATGTTGACCAGCTGCATCGCCTGGGCCGAATCGGGCACCTTGGCCACGAACCGCAGGTGAATACCTTCGTCGGGCTGGACGCATATCGAGAGCACGTTGGAATGAATGTGACTGCCCGGCGGCAGGTTGAACATGACGTGAGGCGGCCGGCGGAACTGAACCACAATCTCGCTGTTTTTGTCGGCGAGCGCCTTGCCCGAGCGTAAATAGAACGGAACACCCTGCCAGCGCCAGTTGTCGATGTAAAGACGCAGGGCGCCGTAGGTGGCGGTCGTCGAGCCGGGCGCCACGCGCGCCGCCGCACGGTAGCCTGCGTACTGCCCGCGCACCGTATCGATGGGGATGCTGGCGGCTGTGAAGGGGCGCACCGCCGCCAGCACTTTCACTTTTTCGTTGCGTATTGCATCCGCACTGAACGAAGCTGGCGCTTCCATCGCCACCAGGGTCAGCAGCTGCAGCAGGTGGTTCTGGAACATGTCGCGCAGCACACCCACCTGGTCATAGTAGCCCGCGCGATGCCCGATATCGACCTGCTCGGCGACCGTGATCTGGATATTATCGACATAATTGCGGTTCCACAGTGGCTCGAAGATCGTATTGGCAAAGCGGAAGAACATGATGTTCTGGGCCGTCTCTTTGCCCAGGTAATGGTCGATGCGGTACACCTGGTGCTCGCCGAAGACAGCATGCACAGCGCGGTTGAGCGCCTGGGCCGACGCCAGGTCATGCCCGAACGGCTTCTCGATCACCAGCCGCCGCCAGCCGCCGTTCTCATCGGCCATGGCGTAGGCGCCCAGGTTGTTGACGATCGTCACATAGTAATCGGGACCGACCGCCAGGTAGTACAGCCGGTGGGCTGGGCCGCCTTCCAGCGTGCGCATGCGGTCATGCAGCTGCGCATAATCTTCCGCCGTTTCCAGGTCGCCGCTGACGTAGAAGAGGTGCTGCGCAAAACGGACCCAGTCGTCGGCCTGGAAATCGAGCGGCGCAAATTTGTGCACGCCATCGAGCAGGTGCTGACGGAACGCGGCATCGTCCCACGGCCGGCGGGCGTAGCCGATGATGCGTATGTCGTTTGGCAAACGTCCCTTGTGGTATTGATTGAACAACGCGGGTATGAGCTTGCGCTGCGTCAGGTCGCCGGACGCGCCAAAAACGACGATGGTCGTGCCAATTGTTTGATCCATTGTGCTCCAAATACTCTGCCGGTTGTCAAGCGGCCATATCACGCACGATGTCGGTTGTCGACAACACCCCCACCGGTCGCAAACCACGTTCGTCGTCTTCGACCACGATCAGGCGGTGGATCCGTCGTTTGGTCAACTCCTGACTCGCGCGGCGCACGGTGGTGTCGGGGGTGGTCGTGATGACGTTGTGCATCATGACGTGGCGTGCCTGCATTGCCTGCCAGTACTCGTCGTACGCGCGCAGGACAACCAGGTCGGTGCGGGTGATGATGCCAGCCAGGTAACCCTCTTCATCGACCACGATAATGGCACTGACGTCATGCTTCGACATCGTGGCGGCGACATCCTGGATGGGGGTATCCTTGGTGCAATGAACGACCGTGGTGCTCATCAAATCACGAACCCATTCGTGCATGGCGACCTCCTCCCTTACTGTAAGACGCTGCCGTCAACCTCCCAGATGTGAGTCCCAAGCTCGGCAATACTCGCCACGATCCAGTCAGGTGGTGGACTGCTTGCCGCAAACGCTTCGGCCTGCGTAACCCCCGTCAGCACGGCGGCCGTGCGCAGCCCGGCCTGTTGGGCCCCGACGATATCGGTTTCAAGGCGATCACCCACCATCAGGGTTTCTTCTGCACGGCACTGCAGCCGCTGCAGAGCCTGGTCGAACATAATCCGCTGGGGTTTGCCAATCACCCGCGGCGCAATGCCGGTCGTGACGTGCAGCAGGTTGACCAATGCGCCACCCCCGGGGAGTGCACCCTCTTCCGAGGGTAACGTGACATCGGCATTGGTGGCGACAAAACGCGCACCGTGTTGGATAGCCAGCGCAGCATCGGCCAATGCACGCCAGGTGACCTGCCGATCCAACGATGCCACCACCCACGCGGCAGCCCGCCAGTCGTGCACCAGCTGCATACCAGCTTCAGTCAGGGCGCTGCGCAGGCCGTTCTCACCTACGACAAACACCGTCGAACCAGGCGCAGCCTGCGTGCTCAACCATGCGGCCGTCGCCAGCGCGCTGGTCCAGAAGTGGGCCGGTGCGACCTGTACTCCCATGCGCGCCAATTTCTGGGCGTATTGAGCCGGCGTCAATGTTGGGTTGTTCGAAAGGAATAAAAACGGCACGGCGCGCCGTTGTAAGTCGGCAATAAATTCGACTGCACCCGCAATCGGCGTCTCACCGACGTAGATGACACCATCCAGGTCGATGAGCAAGGCGCGAATGGGTCCGTTACGGCGTGGAGGTGCCATCACCAGACTGCGCCTCGGCGACGTCACGTTCGACATCGACAGCTGCGATGGTAATTGCCCAGCTCACCAGGAACCAGGACCCAGCCGAAATCAGGAGTGCCAACAGGATGGACATCGGGTTGAGGGGGACATTTCCCCGGGCAATGCCAATGACCGCCAGCACCAGGGCTACGGCACCAAATATCAGCCCCACCTTGACTGGCAGACTGCGGCGCTGCCACCAGGACGCGCGTTTTTCACTCGTGGTTTCCACGGTAACCTCGGCAAGAATCAAACCACAAATTCTGGGTGCAATCGTATCACGAGCACGCGTTGGGGTCAAGTTTGGACACTACAACGAAGACTTTTGAAGTTTACCCCAGGTCACACCTGTTGGGTGGGCGAACGGCGTCCACCCACCCAACATCCAAAGGAGGGTAACGATCTGTCCTGGGCCTTAGCTCTGTATCAGGTCATAGGCGGTGGTGGCATGACCATCGGCCAGTCCCCACAGTCGCAGGGCGGTGGCCAGCTCCGGGTGCTGTGCAGCCGCATCGGCCAGCGGTACGCCCGCAGTGGCGGCATCGATCGCCTGGCGGAGGGCCCGCGCGCCGGCTGCGGCACCCTCGGGGTGACCGTGAACAGCGCCGCCCGCGCCCACCATGAAGTCGCGCCCCATATCGGCGAACAGACGTGGCACCATGCCAGGATGTACACCCCCGCCAGGCATGGGCCAGATCGGTAACAGCCCGTGGAACGGTGCCGTCAGAGCCTGTGCGATTCGCAGGTGCTTCGACGGCAGCAGGGGGAATTTGCCATACGGGCTGGGATAGACCACCACGTCGGCGCCAGCCAGGCGTGGCAGCTTTCCCAGCACCAGGTGCGAGCTGACACCCGACCACGGTGCAGCATACATCGCCCCGGAAAAGTCGAGGTGCGCCAGGATCGGCACATCGATGGCCGGATCATCGGCCAGCATGGAGAGCGCTGAAATACCGACAACCAGGTAGTTGACCATCAACGCATTGGCCCCCGCTTCCAGGGCCCGGTACGCATTCTCGACCAGGCGATCGGGTCGGTCGGTAATGTTGACGAAGTAGAGGGTCTTGTGACCGGTGCTGTCGAACACGGCCTGCGCCGCCGCGCCGTGCAGCGCCACACGTTGCAGGAAGTGACTCCACGGATGCGACACCACCAGCTCATCGTCTTTGACGGCATCGACCCCACCCAGCGCAGCTTGATAGTAGGCTTCGGCACTTTCTTCCGGTGTCAGCCCGATCGAAGGTTTGATCATGGTATGAAGCAGAGGCCGGTCGGGCACGCCCAAGAGGCGGCGCATGCCCTCGACACCGAACTTGGGGCCTTTGAACTGCGCCACGTACGTGGCCGGCAAGTGGAGGTCGATCAGCTTGAGATGGCCGGCCGCGGCGATGTTGCCGTGCACGGTGGTCAGCATGAGTGGAATCTGCCCACCGAAGTTGTGCACCGGGTACGCGATCTGCAGCACCCACGTACGCACCGTCACGTCGTCCGGCACACCGGTCTCGTGGTCGGGCATTTCCCACATGGCCACGACTTTGCCCACGTGGCGGCGGCGCACCTCATCGGATTCGTGCGCCAATTTCACCCAGGTACCGCTCGACTGCTCTTCGGAAAGAGCCACAGCCAGGCGCTCGATGTCGACCCTGGCCCGGGTCTGGTAAAGATACGTGGCGACGATATGATCGCCGAATTCGATACTTTCAGGCAGCTGCAGCGCAATAGGATCGTACATGATACTCCTTGATCGGGCTAGCCGGCATAAATCCGCCGGTAGGATACCAGGGGGGCTGTGCGCGTCTGACACACGGCATCGCCCCCTAACTTCTGGCAGACAACATCACTGATTTTTTCGGCCATGGCGCGGGCCGTGCACAATTTGCCGCCCGCAATCGTCACGAAACCTTCGACCTGGTCGCGTTCGGCGTGATCGAAGGCCGAAAACGTGCGGCTCAGATCGCGCTCACTGGCGCTGCCGGTGGCGATCAGCGGACGGGCCGCCGCAGTGATGGCCATGACAGGATACTTCTGCATGATGGGCGCCAGCAGCTCGCCGCCCGCAATCATGGCCTCGACGTGGTCACGCCGCGGGAAAATGAAATCGCTGTCTTCGACCGTCCACGAACTGGTGCCGGTGATGCTCTGGTTACGCAGCGGTGCCACCCAGTCGGCGCTCGCAGGAATCCGCATGCGGTTGAGCGTCATATTGACCAGCCGCACACCAAAGATGGCGTGGACCCCAGGGCTGATCGAAATCGGGATACGGATACCGACCATCTGCGCGATGCGGTCGACCCACGGTCCAGCCGCATTGACGACCATGTCGGCATCGATATCATACAGCTCTTGCGATACCCGGTCGAGCACCCGCACCCCGGTGACCCGACCGCCAGCCAGCCTGATCTCCTTCACTTCGGTATGCCGCAGCAGCCGCGCACCGTGCACGTGGGCCGTGGCGGCAAAGGACATGACATAACGCAGGGGTTCGACAACGGCATCGGGGATGATGCCGACCCGGCGTACCTCACGCGTCACGTTGGGTTCGATAGCAAACAGCTCGCGCGGGCTAATCTCCCGCGCCTCGATGCCGCATGCGGCGCAGCTGTCGAAGAAGGCATCCGCATAGGCGGGATCATCCTCAGGCAGCAGCAGGAAACAGCCGCCGTTTTCTTCCAGCACCCGAGCCGGCATGATGCGGCGGATGGTTTCGTTTTCCTCGATGCATTCGATGGCCGCCTCCACGTCTTTGACGGCGTAGCGTGCGCCGCTGTGCAAATAGCAGCTGCAGCGACCCGTGGTTCCAGCCGCCAGGTCACTGCGCTCGATGAGCACCACCTCGAACCCACGCAGGGCCAGGTCGTGTGCCGTGGCACAACCGGTCGAGCCACCACCGATGACGATCACGCGTTGAGGTGTCATGGGTTCCTTGTTGCTCCCGATCAACCGCTGTAGAAACGCCGGTAAGAAACCAAAGGATACGTGGCTGTCTGGCATGGTGTGTCGATCTCGAGTAGCTCGCAGGCCAGATCGCTGATCTTTTCCGCCATCGCCCGCGCGGTACACAGTTTGCCGCCGGCAATCGTCACGAAGCCCTCGACACCATCCAGCTGTGCATGGTCGAAACACTCGAAACGGCGGCTGAGCTCCCGCTCCGATTTACCGGGTTGGGCGACCAGCGGCCGGGTTGCGGCATTGATGGCGATTGCCGGCAGGGTTTTGACCAGCGGCACCAACGCCCCACACTCGTCGCGCATCTGCTGGATGTGGGCGGGGGGGATGTGCAGGTAGTCACAGTCCTGGACGCTCCACGAGCTCGTGCCGAGGATACTCTGGTTGCGCAGCGGATAAATGAAGTCGCCGCTGCTCGGTTTGTGCATCCGATCCAGCACCAGGTGACTGACGCGCGCTCCAATGATCACGTGAATCCCAGGACTGAGCGACAGCGTCACGCGTGCGCTGGCGAGCGCGGCTACTTTGTTGGCCCAGGGTCCGGCGGCGTTGACGACCATATCCGCCGGCAGATCATACGTCCGATTTGCCACCCGATCGTACAGCCGCAAGCCGGTAACCCGCCGTCCGGTGTGCACGAACTCTTTGACCTCGGTGTGGCGCAAGAAACGGGCGCCATTCAGGCGGGCAGTGGCGGCAAACGACAGGGCGAAACGCAGCGGCTCGACGACAGCATCGTCGTGAATCACGGCGACCCGGCGAATCGATCGCGAGACGTTTGGCTCACGATCGAACAGGACTTGCGGCGGGATCTCGACGGCATCGATCCCGCAGTCGGCGCAGGCGTCAAAAAAGTTGTCCCCGTACAAGGGATCGTCGCCCTCGACCAGGACAAAAACACCTTCGTTTTCTTCCATCACCCGCGGCGGCATGATATGCTGCAAGATCTTGTTTTCTTCGATGCACTCGACCGCCGACTCTTTGTCATTCACAGCGTAGCGCGCACCGGTGTGCCGGTAACAGCTGCAGCGGCCCGTCGTGGCCGATGCGATGTCTCCCCGTTCGACGACCGTCACCTGGCAGCCACGAAGCACCAGGTCGTGGGCGGTTGCACACCCTGTCGAGCCTGCCCCAATCACGATGACGTGTGGTTTCGCCATCTCTCACCTCCTGCGTTCGCGTGTCACCCGGCATGCGAACGCTCAAACCTGGCGCAGCAGCTGCTCCTGCTCAACAAAACTTGCGAGAATGGTGTGCAGCGCGTGCGCCACACCGTCCTGGTTATTACTCGTCGTCACAAAATTCGCCGCCGTTTTGACCGCCGGCACTGCATTCTCCATCGCGACCCGGTAGCGGGCATGGGCAAACAAGTCCAAGTCGCAGTCGTAGTCACCCATGGCTATCGTCTCGGCAGCGGACACGCCCAACATCGACTGCAGGGCCGCCAGGGCCTTTCCTTTGCCCGCCTGCGGCGCCAGCAGGTCCAGCCAGTCCGGCGAGGCCAGGCTGACGGTCAGGTCGTCACCCAGGTGGACCGCAGCCAGTGCGGCGGCCTGCCGCAGCACCGCCGCCGGCGCCGCCAGGCTGATGCGCATAATCGGACGCGGCACATCACTGGCTTGCCGAAATGGACGCACGGTCAGGTTGTAACGCTGTTCGATCATGCCTACCCGATCGTCGTAACGATCGGACCAATAGTCGTTTTCCGCATTCAAAAATACGGGGTAATCGAACTGATGCAAAAAATGCACCGCTGTTGCCACCAGGTCAGGCGGTACATACTTGGCCCAGGGCAGCGTTTGCGCAGACGCCTTGCAGATCAAGGCTCCGCCACTCCCAATGTAGAACAGGCCGGGCCGGGTCAGCGGCACTTTGACCTGAATACTGGCACAGTCGCGCGCCGTGGCCAGGGCCACCGCGCCGTGGTGGGTCAGAAAATGCTCCAGGGCCACCAGGTTCCCCGCCGAGATTTGCTTCTGGTCATCCAGCAGCGTGCCGTCCAGGTCGATGGCGGCCAGGCGCACAGGGGTCATGGCGTGTCACCGCTCCGGCGTAACCTGGTCGATCACCAGGTCGAACAGGTGTTGCAGGCCATAATCGGGTGGTGTTGGCCAGGTTGCCAGCTGCGCCACCGTGCGTGGATCACGCAAAAGCAGAGCCACAGGAATACCGCTGCGTTGGCCAGCCACGACGTCGGTCCCCAGCTGGTCACCGACCATCAAACAGGCCTGGCGCGGCAAACCCAGCGTATCGAGCGCCACCTGCACGATTATCGGATCGGGTTTGCCGACGAGCTGGTCGAGCTTGTGTTGGGCGGCGGTTTCGATACACGCGATCTCGGCGCCGATGTCGGCCAGGTCGCCGCGCGCCGTCGGCACGTAGGGATCGGGATTGGTGGCCACGAACCGCGCACCGGCACGAATGGCCTCGAACGCGGTTTGCAGCTTACGGTACGAAAAATCACGATCGATGCCGAGCACGACGTAATCGATATCACCCGGACGGTCGCGCAACTTGCAGCCGACGTCGACCAGTTCTTCGCGCAGTGGATCTGCGCCGATGACATAACAATGGCAGCCAGGGGCCTGGGTCTGCAAATAGCGCGCCATTACAAAGGAGGTCGACACGATGACGTCTTCGGTCGCAGGAATGCCCAGGTCGCTGAGCTGGCGGGCAAACATAGCGCGGGTGCCGTCCGAGTTATTGGTCAAAAACAGTACCTGGCAGCCGCGGGCGCGCAGCGCGGCCACCGTCTCCTGTGCGCCAGGAACCAACTGATCGGTCAGCCAGATGGTGCCGTCCAGGTCAAAAATGTAGGCGTTGAAGGTACGATCGATGGCGGGCAGTGTCATGTGCTCTGACCTACGATGACAAATGTCAACCACAGGCCGTAGGCTACCGTGACCACCCCCAGCCCAGCCAGGACCGTCGTGATTCGGGTGCGGGCGCGGGCCGAAATCCCGGTATCGAAAATCACGGCACGCACCCCCAACAGGGCATGTGCGGTGACAAACAGCAGAAACAGGACTTCGAACACCAGGATGAGCGGGTTGGCCAGGTAGTTGACGACGT
>CAZXQZ010000084.1:12184-17950 GCA_964642445.1 uncultured Anaerolineae bacterium | reverse complement strand
ACGATGTTGTCATCGTCGTCGAACGTCGCGTAGAAGTCGCCAAGGCGGTAGAACAGGATCGTATGTTTGTATTGGTGTTTGAGGTCCAGGTACTGCTGGCGCCTCGGTGTGGTCATGGGGGGTATTTTACCACAGTTGGGGTGAGAGGGGGAAGCGGGGGTCGGGGATCAGGGACTGGGAACAAGGCAGACGGCAGCCAGCCGGTTCGGCGCAGATGCTGCTGCGGATTGCACAGCAGCATCCAGAGGTGTTTCTCGATCTGGCGTGATTTGCCACTATCGATTAGCGCAAGGGAGGCGACGAAATGACGGATACATCCTTCTCACAGGATGACGTTTTCCCCATCATCCGACGTGTCATCCGGACCATCGCCACTGCAACATCCGTATCGTCACAAGCTGGCCTAGCTGCTGAGTTTGATCGGGTGATACGCAATCGTTACAGCGCAGAGATTCCAGCTGCCACGGGATATCGGCCAGCGCGTATGCTCGAAATGATAGACAAATACGGTGGGCTGGACACGGTTCGCAGGCTGAAAATGCAGTACGAGGACTTCGCTTCAGAAGGTTACGAACATCTTTGGGAATTCCGCCGCCTGGACTTGTCGTTTGAAGCGCTCATGCATGACCGGCGCTTTGTCTCACTCTTTACTGACGAAGAACGGGCATGGGCCTGCAAGCGACTGGCGGATTATCAATACACCCCACCAAAAGGATGTGTGTAACTTTTGACAGAACGTATGTTCTAGTTTAGAATAGGCTCTACCCCAATCATCCACAACCGACCCAGGAGGATACCATGTCAGGCCTTTCCAAGATCACCCCGTGTTTGTGGTTCGATGATCAGGCCGAAGCGGCCGCTGAGTTCTACACGTCGATCTTCAAGAATTCGCGCATCTCCAACGTGACCCGTTACGGCGAAGCGGGTCACGAGATTCATGGCCAGACGGCCGGCAGCGTGATGACCGTGACCTTCGAGCTGGACGGCCAGCCATTCATGGCGCTCAACGGCGGACCCGTATTCACCTTCAACGAAGCCATCTCATTCGAGGTTGAATGCGAGAACCAGGCAGAGGTAGACTACTTCTGGGACAGACTCTCGGAAGGCGGTGATGAAAACGCCCAGCAGTGCGGCTGGCTGAAGGACAAGTTTGGCGTCTCCTGGCAGGTGGTACCCAGCGGCCTGGGTGAATTGCTCAGCGATCCCACCTCCGGCAACTCACAGCAAGCCATGGAGGCGATGCTCAAGATGAAGAAGATCGACATTGAGGAACTCAGGCGCGTGTATGCCGGATAACGCTGTTTGCTCCCTTCATGGGAGCATGGTATAATTCACCCATGCGGATTATCGCCCTGCGGGCTTTGAAAGAATTTTGGCAGGACCACGCAGATGCTGAGCAGCCACTACGTACCTGGTACGCCATAGTCAAACGTGCCGATTGGGCAACACCCACGGACATCAAAGTGATATATCGAAATGCGAGCATTCTCACCAATAACCGGGTAGTCTTCAACATCAAAGGGAATGCCTATCGCCTGGTCGTAGCACTTGACTATCATTACGGTGTCGTCTATATCCGATTTATTGGCACTCATCGCGCTTACGACGAGATTGATGCCACGACAGTTTGAGGTGCAGCTGTGGAGATCAAACCCATCCGGACCGAAACCGATTATGAGGCGGCCATGCAGGAGATTGACCAGTTGTGGGGTGCAGCCTACGGCTCTCCCGAAGGCGACAAGCTCGATGTGCTGGTCACCCTGGTCGAGGCGTACGAGGAAAAGCATTACCCGATTCCGCCACCTGATCCAATTGAGGCAATCTTGCACCACATGGACAGTCAGGGCATGACACGGCGTGATCTTGAACCATATCTGGGATCGCGTGCGCGCGTTGCTGAAGTCCTCAATCGCCGGCGTGCATTGTCGTTGTCGATGATTCGGAAACTGCAGCGTGGTTTGGGTATTGCGGCTGACATTCTGATTCAGCCGTATGAGCTTCAGCCGGCGTCTTGAGTTCGATTTGCAGCGGCCCGCTCGTAAACGCGGATATCCAACCAACGCGAGAGAGTAAGACGGAGGGCGTATGGACCTCGAACCACAAGAACCGCAACCTGCGCGCACCCAACGCGAACGTATGCTGGCCGGCGACCTCTACGTCGCTGACGACCCTGAATTGGCCCGCGAAAGCCGGCGGGCGGCCGGCCTCATGCACCGGTTCAACACCAGCGACCCGGGCGACCCCCACGCGCGACGAGCCCTGCTGGTTGAGCTCTTGGGTGCTTTCGGACAAGGCGCCGAGATCCGACCGCCGCTGTACTGTGACTACGGCTACCAGATTCACATCGGCGCACGCACATTCATCAACTACGGCGCCGTGCTGCTCGACGTGGCATCCATCATCATTGGCGAAGATGTGCAGATCGGACCGAACGTCCAGCTGCTGACACCCACCCACCCGCTCGCCCCGGAGGCCCGCCGCGCCAAACTCGAGGCGGCCAAACCGATCACGATTGGCGACAACGTCTGGCTGGGCGGTGGCGTGATCGTCCTGCCCGGCGTCACCATCGGCGAAAATACCGTCGTCGGCGCCGGCGCAGTGGTGACCAGGGACCTGCCGCCGAACGTGGTAGCGGTGGGTAACCCGGCGCGGGTCATTCGACGGTTGGGCGAACCATGAGCAATTCCATTCTGGGTATCCCTTTCACCACCTGGGGTATCGTGTGCCTGGGTGTGGCTGTTCTGTACTTCTTCTTTTGGCCCAAACCCAAAGCCGCCGACCAGCCGCCGCGTTCGCCGCGCACGCACTTCGTGCTGCGCTGGTTTCATTCGATCGTCTGGCTGCTGCTGGGCGCAGCCTGTTTTCTATGGGCGGGCGGCAGCTCGGTGCTGGCCAACGGGCTGGCGCTGCTGGCGCTGGCGCTCTACCTGATTTTCGTGGTAACGCTGCTGAGCGAGCGCAAGGCACGCCGGCCGGTGCCGTAGTTCAGGTCGCGCAAAGCTAAAACCAGGCCCAGACCCTTCGGGTTTTTCCCTACCAGGGTTATGCCCGCCTCATGAGTGTGATCGCCCTCAGCCACGTGTCGCAGTCGACACAACAAAACCCGAAGGGTCTTCCCGCCATCCGTCAGCAGGTCGGATGCATCGATTACCAGGCAATTGTGATATGAGGACACGTGAACAACAAAACCCAACTCATGACGGCATTACGACTGGAATTCGATCGCTGGGAAGCACTTCTGGCCAGCCTGGCCGAAGCGCAAATCACCGCTGCACCCGATGATGGCGGCTTCTCCATCAAAGACACCATGGCCCACCTGCACGCCTGGCAGCAGATTTCGAATGCCCGGCTGCAGGCCGCCCTGCACCACCGCGAACCAGACTACCCGGCCTGGCTGGGCGGGCTGTACCCGGATGCCGAAGAACATCTCGAAACGATCAACGCGGGTGTTTACCAAACCTATCGGGATTGGCCCTGGGCCGATGTGCATGGGATCTGGCGCGATGGCTTCCGGCGGTTGCTGGCCCTGGCCGAGGCGGTTCCGGAGGAAGACCTGATGGCACCTGGCAGGTACGCGTGGTTGGCAGACGATCCGCTGTCAGCCGTGCTGGCGGGTACGTTGGAGCATCATGAGGAGCATTGGGATACTTTGCTGGCCTCGTCAACGGCGAACGGGTCAGAGCAGGTTGTCACGCGCTCAACTCACGGCCCGCGCGAGGATTGGGAATCACAGTTCGAGTCGATGGCTGCACAGGGAGATGATGAGCTGCTCGATCCACCCACGCCTACCCAATGGGACAGCGACGGATGGGAATAGTAGTTGAATACTTTGCCACCAGCGGTCGCTTTCGAGTAAAATGGGGCGAGTGATATTAGAAAACACAACAACCGGATAATGAAAAACGAGGCAAGATTGTATGGCGCGCAAAGCAACCGGATCAGGGCCACGATTTGTCACCTACATTGCTCCCATGGCGGAGGCATTGCGAGATCTCGGTGGCTCCGGCAGACCCGCCGAAGTTCGCCAGGTCATCGCCTCAAAGCTCAAACTTAGCGACAAAACGCTCACCGAAACCATGCCATCCGGAGTTCCCCGGTTCGAAAATCAAGTCGCCTGGGCACGTTTCTATCTGGCAAAGGCAGGCATCATCGACGCATCGAGTCGTGGTGTTTGGACACTTACTGAAAAGGGATGGCAGCTCGGCGAATTTACCCAAGCAGACGCGGTCGCACTGTTCAAGGTTGTCCACGCTCGTTTCCATGGGCCGGGCAAAGAGACTGGCGCGAGTGACAACGAGGAAGTTACTGATGCACCTCCAGACAGTGGTCCCGTACCAACCACTGTCGGCTACCGGCAGATGGTTCTAGACCGACTCAGGAACTTGCCGGCCGCTAGCTTCGAGCGCTTTGCACAGCGGCTGCTGCGTGAATCTGACTTCGAAGAAGTCACGGTCACCGGACGCTCCGGGGATGGCGGAATCGATGGCATAGGCATCCTGCAGGTCAACCCATTGGTCAGTTTCAAGGTGCTCTTCCAGTGCAAGAAATACGTGGGAACTGTGACCGCAAGCCACGTGCGGGATTTCCGTGGCGCGATGCAAGGTCGAGCAGACAAAGGAATCATCTTGACCACCGGTACGTTCACGGCCGATGCCAAACGGGAAGCCTTTCGAGATGGCGTTCCTCCAATCGAATTGGTGGATGGGGAGAAACTTGTGTCGATGCTCGAGAAACTCGAGCTAGGACTCAGGCCAGTCAAGACATTCATAATCGATGAAGCGTTCTTCGATGAGTTTGGCAGGTGAGCGCCGGAGGAGCTATGCAACGTCAATCTGCGATTCTCCCCTGGCAACAACCCGATTGGCTGGAAAACGTAACGGCCTGGATACACGACCGCCTGGCGGCCGCCAACATCCACCCCACCGGCACCGTCGAGCTGCTGCACCAGCGTCCGTGGTCGAGTTTTGCGCGCATCACAACTGACCACGGCATCGTCTATTTCAAAGCACCCGCCCCCGCATTCACCTATGAAGCGGCTGTTACACAGGCCCTGTCCGGCTGGCGACCGGACTGTACGGTTTCGCTCCTCGCGGTCGACCTCGACCAGGGCTGGACGCTGTCGCTCGATGCTGGCGTTACGCTGCGCACCGCCAGCCCATCCGCCGGCCAGGTCGAGGATTGGGTGAAAATACTCCCGTTTTACGTTGACCTGCAGATCGAAATGGCGGCGCACGTGCCCGAGCTGCTGGCCCTGGGCATGCCCGACCGGCGCCTGGCGACGCTGCCAACGCTGTACACCAACCTCCTGGCATCGACCGCGGATCTGCGCGTGGGCCAGGACGCTGGTTTGACCCCGGACGAGTACCAGCGCCTGCTCGACCTGCGCCCGGAGGTTGCTGCCCTGTGCGGCCAACTAGCTGGTTACGGCCTGCCCGCCACCTTGACCCACGAGGAAGTCCACGATGCCAACGTGCTGGTCAGCGGCGACCGCATCATCTTCACCGACTGGAGTGACGCCAGCGTGGCGCATCCCCTTTTTACCATCCTGACCACCCTGCGCGCCGCTGCCCACCGCCTCAAACTGGCCGAAGACGGCCCCGAAATGCTGCGCGTGCGCGATGCTTACCTCGAACCCTGGACCCGCTTCACAACTCGCAGCAAAATATCGAGCGCTTTCACCCTGGCCTATCGCCTGGCCATGATCAACCGCGCCCTCTCCTGGCAGCAAGGGCTGAGTTACGCACCCGAAAAAGACAAGGCACCCTA